>CAYTAY010000209.1:0-5607 GCA_964435845.1 uncultured Azoarcus sp. | reverse complement strand
CTGGTCGAGCGTGCGGGTGACGCAGTCGGCAATGTCGTTCGCGCAACTCATGCTACAAGCTCCTGGGGAAAGTCGTCTTCGTAGCGCAGGCGGCTGTCGTATCCGGCGAGCGCACCGAAAAAGTTGTCTACCGCCTCAAGCTGGTCCCGGATGTCGCCAAGCTGGTTCATCATGCGCCGGAATGCCGCCGAACCGACCAGGCCTTTGGTGTACCAGGAGATGTGTTTGCGGGCGACCTTGACACCGGTCTCCTCGCCGTAGAACGCGTAGAGGTCGGCCAGGTGTTCACGACAGACCCGATGGATTTCGGTGACCAGCGGCGGTGCGAGCAGCTCGCCGGTGGCGAGATAATGCTCGATCTCGCGAAAAATCCAGGGGCGTCCCTGCGCGGCGCGACCGATCATGACGCCGTCGGCACCGGTGTAATCAAGCACCTGTTTGGCTTTTTGCGGCGTGGTGATGTCACCGTTGGCGATCACCGGGATGCGCACCAGCGTCTTTACATGGGCGATGGTGTCGTATTCGGCCTCGCCGGTGTATTGGTCTGCACGAGTGCGACCGTGGATGGCGATCGCGCGGATGCCGCATTCCTCGGCGATGCGCGCGATCGTCGGTGCGTTGCGATTCTCGCGGTTCCAACCGGTGCGGAATTTGAGCGTGACAGGGGTGTTCGGCACTGCCTGGACGACCGTTTCGAGAATGCGCGCGGCCAGCGGTTCGTCCTGCATCAGCGCCGAGCCGGCCATGACGTTGCAAACCTTCTTGGCCGGACAGCCCATGTTGATGTCGATGATTTGCGCGCCCCGGTCGGCATTGTAGCGGGCCGCCTCGGCCATCATCGCCGGGTCGGCGCCGGCGATCTGCACCGAAATCGGATCAACCTCGCCGTCATGATTGGCTCTGCGCTGGGTCTTGGCGCTGCCGTATAGCAGCGAGTTGGACGTCACCATTTCGGAGACCGCGACACCGGCACCCATCTTCTTGCACAGTTGGCGAAAAGGGCGGTCGGTCACGCCGGCCATCGGGGCGACAAAAAGATTATTGCGCAGGGTAAAGCCGGCAAACTGCATGATTCGAGGGCGGTTTCAGGGTACGGGGTAACCGCGATTCTAACCCATAACTGCAGCAGTTCTGGCCCTGCGGTCATCTGAGACGGTGCAACGCTGCGTTTCGCCCACGGTTCAGGGCCAGGCGCGAGCGCCGAAAATCATGCGCCGGGCGACGAAATCTCGCAGCGGCGGACAGACGTCGAGCGCAAACAGACCGGCACCGCGTGCGTGGCTGAGCAGGGGGTTGTCGTTGCTGAACAGGCGTACCAGTGAGTCGGTGAAGAAGATCGTGCCGTTGCGGTCGAGTTTGCGCCTGCCGGCGAAGTCGGCCAGCGTCGTCGGGTGGCCCGGGTCTCCCGGGTGCTCATTCAGCGTGCAGGCGAGGGCGTGAACGTCGCGCAGTGCGAGATTGAAGCCCTGCCCTGCTACCGGGTGGAGTGTCTGTGCCGCGTTGCCGAGCCATACCGTGCGCTCGCCGGTGATTTGTTTGCGGTAGCGCAGGCCGAGCGGATAGCGCAGCCGGTCGCCGATGGTGCCCAGTAGCACCCGCCCGCCGATGACTTGCTGGAGACGGTCGCGGTAGGTGTCGGTGTCGAGCTCGAGCAGTACGCTGGCGTTTTCGGGGGAACTCACGTGGACCAGCGCCAGACCCGGGCCATGCGGCAGCAGCGCGACCGGGCCTTCGCGGGTGAAGCGCTCGTAGGCGCGGTGCTGATGACCCTGCGGACAATCGACATGCGCGATGATGGCGTGCTGCCGGTAGTCGCGCTCGACGATGTCTGCAGCCGAATCGGCGAGCCCGCCTTCGGCGCAAGCCACCAGCTTGGCGCGAAGGCTCGCCGGCCCATCCGATGCATGCTCGAGACGGACTTCGACATGGTCCTGGTGTGCGGTAATTGCGGCTACTCGAGTGTGTTCACGCACTTCCAGCCGGTCGTGTGCTGCCACCTCGCGGAGCCGCCCAGCCAGCGTGCCGGCCGAACCGACGTGCCCCAGCGCGTCCAGGCCGTAGTCCGATGCCCGGATCAGGGTGCGGCCAAAGCCGCCTTGCTGTGACACGTGGATGCTCTGGATGGGGGTGGTCTCGAGACCGTGCCACGCACCGAGGTTTTGCAGGGTCAGCCGGGTGCCGTGGGCCTGCGCGACCACCGGGGGGTGGGGGGCGCGGGCCTGCCCACTGCGTGCACCGACCCCCCCGATGCCCAGCCCGCTGTCCCGCCGCGGTCGCGCCCGCGCCAGCCCGACCGGGCCTGCACCGACGATGAGCAGATCATGCGTGTGCATGCTCGCTCGCGCGCATCAGGCGTTCGATCTCGTCGGCCTCGCGTGGTACGTCATCGGTGATGAAATCGCAGCCGTCGGCGGTGACGAGGGCGTCGTCCTCGATGCGGATGCCGATGTTCCAGTAGGCTTCGGGGATGTCCGCTGCCGGGCGGATATAGCAGCCCGGCTCGACGGTGAGCATCATGCCGGCTTCGAAAAGGCGCCACTCGCCGCCCTTCTTGTATTCACCTGCGTCATGCACGTCGCGCCCGAGCCAGTGCCCGGTGCGATGCATGTAGAAGCGCCGGTAGCGGCCCTCTTCGATTGCCGTGTCGAGCGGGCCGCGAATGAGTTCGAGGTCGATGAGCCCTTGGGTGATGACCTCGACTGCGGCCTCGTGCGGGGCATTCCAGCGCTCGCCGGGGCGGATCGCTGCTCGTGCCGCGGCTTGCGCGGCCAGCACGATCTCGTAGATTTCACGCTGCGTGGTCGAAAAGCGTCCGTTCACCGGGAAGGTCCGGGTGATGTCGGAGGCGTAGCCGTTGAGCTCGCAGCCGGCATCGATCAGCAGCAGGTCGCCGTCGTTCATGCGCCGGTCGTTGCTGACGTAGTGCAGCACGCAGGCGTTCGGGCCGCTGGCGACAATGGACGGATAGGCCGGCGCTTCCGAGCCGTGGCGGCGGAAAGTGTGGAGCAGTTCGGCTTCGATCTCATACTCGAACTTGCCGGGCCGGGCCTGTTGCATGGCGCGCATATGCGCCTCGGCCGAAATCCGGGCGGCGCGACGCATGACGCCGATTTCGATCTGATCCTTGACCAGTCGCATCTCGTCGAGCGCCGCGCGCACGTCGCGGATGCTGTGCGGCGGCACCGCGCCAGCGCGAGCGTTGGCGCGCACCGCATTGAGCGCGCGGGTGACCCGTTCGTCCCAGTCCCGGTCGTAGCCGACGCTGCACCACAGCACCGGCTGCTCTGCGAGGAGTTCGGGCAGGCGCAGATCCAGGTCGCCGATCGTCCAGGCTTCGTCAAAGCCGAAGGCTTCGCGTGCGGCGTCGGGGCCGAAGCGGAAGCCGTCCCAGATCTCGCGCTCCTCGTTCTTCTCGCGGCAAAAAAGAATCGAGCGGGGCGTCTTGCCGGCAATGATGACCACGACGGCCTCTGGTTCGGCGAAGCCGGTCAGGTAGTGGAAGTAACTGTCGAAGCGGTAGGGGTAGTGGGTGTCGCGGCTGCGGTTTCGCTCGGCAGCGGTTGGCAGCACGGCGATACCCCCGCCAGCGGCGTTCATCGTTGCATTAAAACGCTGGCGCCGGGCCAGATAGTGGGCGATGTCGGGAGTCACGCGGTCGGTGGGGGCGTTCATGAGGGCATATTATCCCTGAATCCGGTTGTTGGCATTCGACCCGCGCTGCGTGGCGGGGTTCTGGCTCTCGTCGAGGTGGCGGTCGAGTTCGGCGAGGCGCTCCGGGGTGCCGACGTCGATCCAGTAGCCATCGTGGCGCTGGCCTGAGATCCTGCCCTGCGCCATCGCCTGGCGCAGCAGGGGACCAAGGGCGGCATACTCGCCGATGGCGAGGCTGGAAAAAAGCGCGGGGTGAAAAAGGCCGATGCCGGAATAGGTCAGGCGCTTTTCCGAAACCTCGCTGACACGTTCGCCGTCGAGCGTGAAATCGCCTTGTGGATGGTGTCGCGGGTTGGTGACCAGCAGCAGGTGCGCAAGGTCGTCTCCGCGCGCGAGGCGCTGGGTTGGTTTGGCGAAGGTGCCGATATCGACGTCACAGAACACGTCGCCGTTGATCACCAGGAAAACGTCGTCCCCAAGCAAGGTTTGTGCCTGGCGAATGCCGCCGGCGGTCTCCAGTGCCGCTGCCTCGGCAGAGTAGCGGATGCTCACGCCGAAGCGGTCGCCTTCGCCCAGTGCGGCTTCGAGCATTTGGCCCAGATGCGCGTGGTTGATGACGATATCCCGCAGGCCGGCGCAGGCGAGCTGCTCGAGATGGTGGACGATGAGCGGTTTTCCACCTGCAACAAGCAGCGGTTTCGGGCAGTTATCGGTTAGCGGGCGCATGCGTTCGCCCCGCCCGGCCGCGAGGATCATCGCTTTCAAAAGGTATACCCGACGCCGATGGTGCCGGGCTCGATGGCGTCGAGCAGGCGCAGCAGTGGCTTGAGTTCGCCGTACCGGGCACAACTGCGACGCAGGTAGTCCATGACCAGGGGCATGTCCTTGAGGTAGCCGTCCTTGCCGTCGCGATGGTGCAGGCGGGCAAAGATGCCGAGCACCTTGAGATGACGCTGGACGCCCATCCAGTCGAAGTCGCGTTGGAAATCGGCGAAGTCGGGGCGCACCGGCAGGCCGAAGCGGCGCGCGATATCCCAGTAGCGCACCAGCAGATCGAGGGTGAATTCCTCGTCCCAGTGGATGTAGGCATCCTTGAGCAGCGAAACCAGGTCGTAGCTGATCGGGCCCAATACTGCGTCCTGGAAGTCCACGATACCCGGGTTGCGGCCCGCCTCGCAGACCATCAGGTTGCGAGAGTGGTAGTCGCGGTGGACGAAAACCCTGGGCTCGGCGAGATTCACAGCAAGAATCCGTTCGTAGGCGGTCTCGAGGGCCTGCCTCTGCGGGTCGTCGAGCGTGATCCCCTTGTGGCGGGCAACAAACCATTCGTCGAACAATCTCACTTCATGTAGGAGCAATTCGCGCGAGTAGTCCGGCAGTGCGCCGGCATGGCTTGCCCGCTGGATGGCGATCAGGCTGCCGAGCGCCTCCGCGTAAAGGTTGTGGGCATTGTCGGCATCCAGCGCGTCCAGATACGTTGTGCTGCCGAGATCGGACATCAGGATGAAGCCGTTTTCCGGGTCGGCCTGGATCACATCGGGAACATGCACGCCGGCCGTGCCGAACAGTTCAGCGACCTTCAGCCATGGTTGGCAGTCCTCCATCGACGGCGGGGCGTCCATGACGACGAAAGTGCGGTCCGAGTTTGCGGGTGAGACGCGAAAATAGTGTCGGAAACTGGCGTCCGATGATGCTGGCGTCAGCTGGAAAGTCGTGCCTTCGAGCGCTCGCTCGAGCCAACGGTGAAGCTGTGCTTGTCTATCCAATTCCGGCTCCAGGGTGTTGCGTCATTGCCCGGGTGAAGGGGGTGCGAGCCTGTCCGGATGCGGGGCCGCCGCATCCAACAGGCTGCCAGTGTCGCCGACAGGTGACTGCCCTTGGTGTAAACTCCGGTAGTTTATCAAAACCGCCTGCGCCGCCATGCGTCGGGGCGAGACTGTTTTCGAACCGAGCGAG
>CAYTAY010000208.1:0-5631 GCA_964435845.1 uncultured Azoarcus sp. | reverse complement strand
CCGGGTGGGGAAATTTGAATTACCACACTGGGGAAAATTCGCTTGCCCTTGACAAAGCTCGCTCTGTTCGTTCGCTCCGCGCTTGCGCGGTTGCAGCGACCACATCGTGGCGCCCAGCACGACCACGGCGAGGCCTCCGGCCAGGATCGCCAAGGTGCGCCGATTCAAGCGCGTCACCGCGCGCGGCGGCGCGCGCAGCGCCACTGCCTCGGGGGCAACCTTGCCCGCATGCGACGCGGCAAGATCAGGAATGTCGTCCTGGCTCATGGTCAGTTCCCCCGCGCTACGCCGTCCGTGCGTTCGATCCGCACGATGTCGCCCTTGTCACCGCCCAAGCGCAGTTCGGCCGCGCCGAACAGCCGATCCACGATGTAGTACGGCGCGCGGAAACGGTAGTTCACCAGTTGCCCATCGCCTTGCGCGCCGATCACGAACAGCGGCGGCAGTTCGCCCAGCGCGATGCCCGGCGGGAACTGGATGTAGACCTTCTCGCCATCGTCGAAGGCGCGCAACGGCTTCCACGGCGGATTGTTGCCGCTGACCGCGTAGCGGAAGCGAATCTTCTCCAGCGACAAGCCGGTATCGATCAGCGCCGTCGCCTGCGCGGCCTGCGCTTGGCGCTGCAAGGCCAGCATCCGGTCTTTCGGGTACTCCCACGACACCGACGCCATCCAGGCGCGTTCGGTCGAGGTCAGCTCGACCAGGTAGGTGCGCCGACTGGTGGTGACGACCAGGTTGGTCTTGAGCCCCGAGCGGATCGGCTTGACCAACACGCTGACGCGCAGCGCAGCGCCTGTGCCGCTGGACGTGTCACCGACGATCCAGCGCACCGTATCGCCGGCGGCAACCGTCACCAGTTCCTCGCCGGGTTGGAGAGAGATCACCGTGACCCGGCCCGGCGCCGCATAGACCTGGTACAGCGCGCCATCCGTGAAGGGCCAGACCTGGATGGCATTGACGTAGCCCTCGCGCGTCGGCGCCATCCGCGCCTCGGCGTTGGCGCGCGAGACCCGGAGCTTTTCATCGGCGGGTTCGCGCGCTGTCTTGGTGTCACTGCCCTCCGGCAGCGGCTTCATCTGCGCCGGCATCGGCAACACCTTCGGCATCTCGACCACTTCAACCGGCTTGGGCAAGTCGGGCAACGGCTGGGCCTGTACCGGCTCATCGAGCGAGATGGCTGGTGGTGGCGTGCCCTGCGTGGCGCAGCCCTGCAACGACAGTGCAGAGGCTGCAACTGTCAACACGAAAGCGTAAATGCGGAAAGACCGGTTCATGGCTTGGCTCCTTCGGTGGCATCGAGTTCGCGGCTCCACGACAGGCCGTTGACGTAGATGCCCAGGGGGTTCTTGCGCAACCGCTGCTCGGTGCGCGGGGTTTGCAGGACGGTGGAAATCACGGCGTTCCAGCGCTCGGTGCCCGCAGGCGCACCGTTGACGAAGCGCTCCTCGGTCCAACGGACGTTGAACGACGTGTCGCTGGCGCGCACGACGCTGGTGATCTGCACCGTCACCGACTCCTTGCCGACACGGATGAACGGGTCGTGGGCACGTGCGTACTCGTTGAGCACGGCCTCGCCTCGGTCGGTGGTGTAGTCGTAGGCATCAAGCCAGTTCTGCCGAACGACGATGGGGTCGATGGACAGCGCGCGAACCAGCGTGACGAAGTGCGCCAGGTGGTAGGCGGTCTGAGCATCGTTCGGCCGGTACGGCGTGGCCGCTTCGCCGACGGTGCGGACCTGTCCAGCCTGGTCCACCTCCACCACGTAGGGCGTGACGATGGACTGCGCCGAACGCCAGACCAGCCCACCCGCCATCAACAGCGCGAGCGCCAAGCAGCCAAAGGCCATCAGTCGCCAATTCTTCGCCTGCACACGGGCCGAGCCGATGCGCTCGTCCCACACCTGTGCGGCGGACTGGTACGGAGTGGCAGGCTGCGGCGTATCGGCGTAGCGCACCTGCGGTCGTTTGAATCGCATAGATCGTTCTCCTTATGAATCGGAATCGCGCAGGCTTGGGCCGCTGCTGGAGCCGCCGCCGTCGCCTCCGCGCAGCGAGTGGGCTGCGGTCGTGGCGGCATGGCTGAGCTGCTGGCGCCGGTGCAGCCGCTTGGCCCAGGCGGGTTGCTCCTGCTGTGCGGCGTCCGCAGGGGCTTCGCTGGCAGCGGACTGGCCTCGTGCGGCTGCGGCAGCGCCACCGCTGGGCGCTGCACCCGCATCGTCTGCGCGTAAGGCCGCTGCCGCACGCTCCTTGAGCGAGCGAGCCCCGGCAGCCGCCTTCTGCCCGACCGCCTGCGCACCGCTCTTGGCGACGTTGCCCACGCCGGCTGCGGCGCCCTTGAGGCCGCCTCCAGCGGCTGCGGAACCCGCTTGATAAGCCGACCGCGCACTGCCTGCGGTCGAGGCTGCAGCACGCGCACCGCTGGCGGCCATCTTGGCGGCGGCTGGCGCCATCCGCGCCCCGGCGGCCACCGCGCTGCCAACACCCGTTGCGGCGGCACCGACCGCAACGGCGGTTCCCGCTGCGCCCACCGCTGCACCGGCCATCGCTCCGGCGCCGAGCTGCGGCGCCCCAGACACGAGGCCCGTGGCGATGCCCGGCCCGTAAATACCCAGGGCCAGCAGTGAGAGCGAAGCCAGCATCACGACAAGCGCGTGGTCGATGGAAGGTTCGTCGGGCGTGACCTGGAACTCGGCGAACAGCCCAGTGCCGATACCGACGATCACCGCCAGCACCAGTACCTTCACGCCAGACGACACCACGTTGCCCAGCACCTTCTCGGCGAGGAAGGCCGTCTTGTTCCACAACGCGAATGGCACCAGCACGAAGCCGGCGAGCGTGGTCAGCTTGAACTCGATCAGCGTGATGAAGAGCTGCACCGCCAGCACGAAGAAGCACAGGATGACCACCAGCCACGCGAGGAACATCACGACGATGGGCGTGATGTTGATGAACACTTCCGGGAAGCCGGCCATCTGGCTGATCTGGTCGAGGATGGGCGCGCCGGCGTCGATGCCGGTCTTGGCCAGGCGCCCTGGCTGCAGAAACGTCTCCATGGTCAGAGTCGAGCCGGAAGCCGTGAGGCCCAGACCGGCGAACGACCGGAACACAATGCTCGCCAGCCAGTTGAAGTTGCCGATGATGTAGGCGAAGGCGCCGACGTAGAGCACCTTGCGGATGAGCTTGGCCATCACGTCCTCACCCTGGCCGGTGGCGTGCCCCAGCGCCCAGTAAAGTCCGGCCAGGGTCATGTCGATCGCCACCAGAGTGGCGGTGAGGAACGCGACTTCACCCCGCAGCAGGCCAAAGCCCGAGTCGATGTAGGTGGAGAAGACGTTGAGAAAGCGGTCGATGATGGCAACGTCGTTCATGGCCGTTCGTCCTGCGAAGTTGTGGGCGAGTCGAAGCTGGCCGGAATCGCTGGTAACTCGGCCAGCGTCTGGTACTCGTCCGGCCCGGTGGGCCCGGATAGGAAGCGCTGCAGGTCGGCCTGGGCGACCTGCGCGCAGAGCGCGCCATAGTTCTCGCCACTGTCGCATTGCATGCGCAACGCATGCAGCCGCGCCGGATCGGCGGCCAGCGCATCGACCGACAGAACCTGCGGCCGGTCGCAACCGGCCAGCAGGCATGCAAGAAAGAACAGGACCGGCGCGCGGTTCATGGCTGGCCCGTCAGTTGCGATAAAAGCTCACGGACTGCGGCGTGTAGGCCGTGCCGCTGCCGAGGAAGCGCCGCGTCACCTCGCGCCCACGCTCAACGGCGGCGGCCTGTCGCGCCAGTTCCAGCGAGGCCGCGCGGTCCTGTGTGAGCTGGAGTTGCTGCGACTGGATGGACTGCTTGGCTTGCAGGGCCAGGAGCTGGTTGGTCGCCTGCATGGCCTGCAAGGCGCCGGTGGCCGACTGGCTCTGGCTCACCAGATCGGCCAGCACGCCTTCGTCCTGGGACAGGTTCTGCGACACCTGCGCCTGCACGCGCATCGCGGTCTGCAAGCCACCGAGGGTGTTCTTCCAGCGCTCACGCGCATCCTGGTACATCCGGTCGCCGCTGACGGTGGCGGCGTACTGTTCCGGGTACAGCCGCGCGAACTCGGCGTCCATGCGCGACAGGTCATAGGCCAGCCCTCGCGCCTGCGCGATGAGTTGCTTGGTCGTCTCCAGGTTCGAGCGCAGGCGGTTGACCACGTTGAACGGCAGGCTCGCCAGGTTTCGCGCCTGGTTGATGAGCATCTGCGCCTCGTTCTGAAGCTGTTTGATCTGGTTGTTGATCTGCTCCAGCGTGCGCGCGGCCGTCATGGTGTTCTGCACCAGGTTGGTCGGGTCGAGCACGATGTCGCCGATGCCGAACAGCGCATGCGCGGGCTGCACGGTGCCGATGGCCAGTGCGCAAGCGGTGGCCAGCGCGATCAGACGGGGTTTGAAGGAAGCATGGAACGTCATGGCAGTTCTCCTTTGGGGTGGTGGTGGAACAGGTCGGCCGCCCAGTCCAGGCCGTGTTGCCGCAGCCAGGCAGGAGCAAAACCAACGGGGGGAGCGGGGGTGGACAGCTCGTCGATGAGGCGCTGGTCCTGCGGTGTGGAAGCTCCCGCGAAGGCGAGCGTGACGGACCCGAGGTCCAGGTCGAACAGGCGGTTGCCCAGACGCGACTGGTAGTAGTAGTCGCGCTTGGGTTGGGCGGTGGCAACGATCTCGATCTGTCGGCTGTTGAGGCCGAAGCCTTCGTAGATCGTGCGGATCTGCGGCTCGGTGGCCTGCGGGTTGGGCAGGAAGATGCGGCTGGCGCAGCTCTCGATGATCGCGGGCGCGATGGTCGAGTCCTTGATGTCTGCCAGAGACTGCGTGGCAAAGATGACGCTGACGTTCTTTTTGCGCAGCGTCTTGAGCCATTGGCGAATACGCGCCGCGAACACCGGGTCGTCCAGGAACAGCCAGGCTTCATCAAGAATCAGCAGCGTCGGCGCGCCGTCGAAACGCTCGTCGAAGCGCGCGAACAGGTAGCCCAGCACGGCCAGTACCGCAGCCTTGCTGTGCATCAGCTCTTCCATTTCGAAGCACTGCACGTCCGCGGCGCCCAGCCGGTCGCGGTCGGCATCCAGCAACTTGCCGTGGGCGCCACCGAGCACATAAGGCGCAAGTGCCTGTCGCAGCACGTTGGACTGCAGCAGCACCGACAGGCCGGTGAGCGTGCGCTGCTCCACGGGCGCGCCCGCAAGACTGACGAGAGCCGACCAGATGGCCGCCTTCTCGTCCGGGCCGACACTGATCCCCTCATGCCGCAGGCGGCCTTCAACCCATTCAGCCGCCCAGGTGCGATAGCCCTCACGGTCGATGCGAGCGAGCGGCTGAAACGCGATCGAACCGTCCGCACCCAGGTCGTAGTGCTCGCCGCCCAAGCCAAGAATGGTGGCGCGCATCGAGCGTCCCATGTCGAAAGCGAAGACCCGCGAGCCGGGATAGCGGCGGAACTGCATCGCCAGCGTGGCGAGCAAAACCGACTTGCCCATGCCGGTCGGGCCGGCCACCAACGTGTGCCCCACGTCGCCGATGTGCGTCACCAGCCGGAACGGCGTCGCGCCTTCGGTGCGCGTGACGATCAACGGCGGGCCGTCGAGGTGGTCGTTCTTCTCCGGCCCGGCCCA
>CAYTAY010000207.1:0-5667 GCA_964435845.1 uncultured Azoarcus sp. | reverse complement strand
CCCAGGACATGAGCTTGGCGCGGATGTGCTCGACCTTGTCGGGCAAGCGCGCCGCGACCCAGTGCAGCATATAGACGCCATCGGCATCGTTGTTGCCGGTGACGAACTCCTTCTCGACACCACGACGGTGCAGGTCCAGACAGGTCTCGAACAGCAAGTCCATGGCTTCGCGCGTGGTGCGATGGCGGGCGTCGTCAGCGCGGTATTTGTTGCCACGACCCGCGTAGTTGAGATGCGAGAAGTAGAACTTGTCGATGCCCTCGTCCTCAACCAACCTGAGCAGTGCGGGCAGATCGTGGGCGTTGTCCTCGGTCATGGTGTAACGCACCCCAACCTTGATGCCTCGCGCCTGACACAGCCGGATGCCCTTCATCGACGCATCGAAGGCGCCTTCGAGCCGGCGGAACTTGTCGTGCGTAGCGCCGATGCCATCGAGACTGACGCCGACGTAGTCGAAGCCGATGTCGTCGATCGCATCGATGTTGTTTTCGTCGATCAGCGTACCGTTGGACGACAGGCCCACGTAAAAGCCCATGGTCTTGGCCCGACGCGCGATGTCGAAGATATCCGGCCGTAACAGCGGCTCGCCTCCGGACAGAATGAGCACCGGCACACGGAAGACCTTGAGGTCGTCCATGACCTTGAACACCTCCTCAGTGTTGAGTTCACCGGGAAAGTCGCTGTCGGCCGAGATCGAATAACAGTGCTTGCAGGTCAAGTTGCAGCGGCGGATCAGATTCCAGATGAGCACCGGCCCGGGCGGGTTGCGACGCGGCCCGACTGGCGTCGGATGATCGAGTTCGCGGATGAATTGTGAGATTCGAAACATGTGCACCTCCGGGGACCATTCGACCGCAGCGGCAGTGTTTTTAAAATGACGCTGATCAATCGCCGCGACCCTCGCCCCTCACTGAGCGATTCGCAGCCCGGTCTTCTTCAGGATCGCGCTGGAAAACAGTACGTCCCGCGCGCGGCAAACCTCACCGAAGCGCTGCGACACCGCGTCGGCGATGGTGTCGATCTGCGCCCGCACCTCGTCGCGATCCTGCCCATGCACCATCGCGAACAGGTTGTATCGCCAATCCGGCAGGTGGCGTGACCGACGATAGCAATGCGTGACACGCTCCAACGTGCCGACGAATTCCCCAACTGCATCCACATGCTCGTCGGCGATGTCCCACACGCCCATGCCGTTGGCGGTGTAGCCAATGGCATAGTGATTCGGGACCGCGCCGATCCGCCGGATCACCCCGCGTGCGAGCATCGCGTGCAGGCGCAGGAGCAGTTCGTCGAGCGGGATGCCGACCTCTTCGGCCACGACCTGCCAGGGCTCGGCGACGATTGGCAGCCCACCCTGGGTCGCCAGCACAATACGGCGCTCGACCGGGTCGAGCTCGCCAGCGTGCCTGTCTTCAGCTGTGCCACTCATACCTTGAGCTTCATCTCGACAAAGAACTCGCGTTCCTTGGGAAAGCAATGCACCGTCAGGCCGGTTGCGGCTTCGATGCGCACAGCCGTCTCGGCAATGCCTTCGGGTTTCTCGGTAGCAAGCACGAACCACATGTTGAGTGCATGCTCTCGGCGGTAGTTGTGGGCCACCTCGGCAAAGCCGTTGACGATGTCGCACACCTCGGCGAAGCGCGACTCCGGCACCTTGATCGCGGCAAGACAGAACGCCCCGCCGATGCGCTCGATCTGGAACATCGGCCCGAAGCGGGACAGCACACCCTGCTCGAGCAGCGCGCTCACGCGTTCGACCACCGTGGTTTCGTCACAGCCCAGCCGCTCGGCGATCTCGGCAAAGGGGCGCTCGGACAGCGGAAAACCGTCCTGCAAGCCGTTGATGAGGCAGCGGTCGAAGGCATCGAGCGCGACCGGTTCGCTGCGCATCCCCCTCACGCCCCGGTCCTCGCGAAATAGCGCGACCCGCGCTGCTTGAAACGACGGGTGCTGAACAGTATCGCGTCGTCGAAGGCCTCTAGCCCGCAGCGGCGGACAATCGCCTCGCGCTCGCACAGCACCGCTTCGCGCGAGCGGCCGTGAATCATGCAAAAGAGATTGAACGGCCAATGTGGCCGCGCCCGGCTTCGGCGGTAGCACAGCGTCACAGCGGGTTCGCGCGCGAGCCGCTCACCGAGCTCGGACACCTGATCATCCGGCACGTCCCAGACGCACATCGCGTTGGCGTCGAAGCCCAGCTCACGGTGTCGCACCACGAATCCGAAACGCTTGATCCGCCCGTCGTCCAGCCAGCGCTCGATGATATCCAGCACCAGATCCTCACCGATGCCGACCCGGTCGCCGACCTCGCGAAATGGCTGCGGGACGATGGGCAAGCCCTTCTCAAGCACAGCCATCAGGCCGCGCTCCAGCTCCGGCAGCATACAGGCACCTTCGCGCATCGGCTCCAGCATGTCAGCCGCCACCTTGTCCCGCCGCGTCCTGCCGGTCCCGACAAGGTCGAAACCCAAATCGATGTGAAACGCCTGCTCCAGCGGCAACACGATGGCCTTGCAGCCGGTGTCGGCCTCGATGCCATCGACCACCTCGGCGAGGTGTCGCCCTGACTCGGCGGTGATCACGAACCAGAGGTTGAAGGCGTGCTCGCGCTGGTAGTTGTGATTGACTTCGGTCGCTGCATTCACTCGCGCGGCAATCTCCTCCAGGCGCGTCTCGGGAGCGGCAAGCGCAGCCAGTGCGCTGGCGCCGACGCGCCGTGGCGCAAACACCGCACCGACACGGCTCAGCACGCCGTGACGCAACCAGCCGGAAACGGTTTCAAGCACGACCTGCTCTTCCAGCCCAGTCTGCTCGGCAATACGGGCGAAGGGCTGTGACTCAAGCGGAAAGTCCCGCTGGAAGTCATTGAGGAGGCGAAAGCGCGCGTCCTCCGGCGAGTGCGCCGGGACGCCGCTATGCGCAAACCTCGCAGCCATCGCCCCCATGTCAGAACCCGACCCGATGGGCACGATGCGTGAAGAAGATACCACTCGGGCTTACCACGGGCAGCTCGCCGATGCGCTCGCGGGTGCGAGTGTCGTAGATCACCACCTTGTCGTCGTCGCGCGCAGAGATCCAGATCGCCTCGCCCTTGGGCGTGAACTCCATGTGCAGCACCGCCCGGCCAGGCTGAAAGCTGTGCACCACTTCGTTCTCGAGAGTATCGATGACCTGCATCCAGCCATTATCTGGAAAAGCGAAATTCACCCAGACCTCGCGACCATCCGGCCGCGCCATCACGAATACCGGCTGGCTCCGCACCGGAATGCGACCCACTTCCTCCCAGGTACCCAACTCGACCACCAGCACCTCGTGGCGACCGATGGCCGGCAGGTAGGCCTTGCCGCCCGCGATCGCCCAGCCGCGCAGGTGCGGCATCTTGAACACCGGTAGCGGTTCCTCTCCCCGACCGTAACCCGGGAGAATAGTGCGCACCCCGAGCTCCAGCTGCCAAAGATCGAGCATCGACATGCCGTCCTCGCCGAACAGGCCTGCGATATAGTAGCGACCATCGGGCGTGATCAGCGCATCATAAGGCTGACGGCCAGCCTTGAAACGCTGGGTTTGCGGACTGGTCGGGTCCGAGAGATCGGTCAGCCAGATCTCGCCGGCTTCGAACAGGGAGTAGATGAAGCGGTTACCCGGCAGGTCGCGCAAGCCGACCACCTTGGCCCGTTGGCCGTGATCGCCCCAATACGTCGGCACCTCGGAGAGCAACTCCAGCGTCTTCGCGTCGAAAACCCGGATGCCGCCCGGCTCGTAGTTCTGCGCGACGACGAAACGGCCATCCTGCGAAATCGCACCGCCGATGGCATTGCCGGCCTGGATCACGCGTCCGACGATCTCGCCGGCGAGGATATCGACCTTGGTGAGGCCTCCATCGCGACCGAACACATAGGCATGACGCGCGTCGCGCGAATACACCAGCGAGGCGTGGGACAAGTCACCAAGCCCCGGAATTGCGGTCAGCGCGGTCCGACCGGTGGACTCGACCACCGTCACCTGACCGGTGGCACGCTCGATGATGACGCCCAGGTCTCCGGTACCACGGACCATCGGCGCCTCAGTGGTAGCGCACGCGTTCAACAACAGTACCGCCGAGGCAACACCGACAATTTGCAAGAGCTTTCGATGGCAATGGCCAATCATTTCTGGGTCTCCTTGAGCTTTCTTTCAGCGCAGCACGACACCTGGTGCCGCCACCGGCAATGGACGGCCATCTTCGGGAAAACCGGCCATCAGCTGACGCACGATCCAACTGGACTCCTCTTCGGTGAGAATCCCCATGAAGGGCGGCATCGGCGTACCCGGTCGACCGCGATACAGCGTTGCAAGCAGACCCTCGTAGGGCTTGCCTTCCAGCGCATCCGGCGTCAGTGCGGGACCGAGGCCACCCCTGAACGTCAGCCCATGGCAGGATCCACAGTCCTGACGCACCATGTGTACCAACTCCTGCATCCGCTCCGGGGAGGGCACGAAACCCTCGTTCGCGAGTGTACTCGGCGATGCTAGAGTGGCACAAAGACCCGCCACCACTGCCGCCAACCCGATTCCTGAACTCATTGCGCGCATTGCCTCGACTCCTGCTCCGGTCCGTAGCGGGCCACCAGGGCCTGCCTCAGGGCGCAGCCAGTATCGTTTGGAGGTCAGCAGGCGCTCCTTGATTTCGGTTAATTCACCCGGACAGCGGTAGGGATAAAGTGTGGTCACGAAAAGACGCCAGCGGTGCGTAACCGTGCTTACAGCACCGCCAACAAGGAGAGTCACCCATGAAGCGCGAGCAAGCCGGTCGGAATCCGCAGTCAGGCGCCCGCCCTGCCTCGACGGGCAAGGTCCATCTGGTCGGCGCAGGTCCGGGCGATCCCGACCTGCTCACAGTGCGCGCGGCACGACTGCTCGCGGGCTGCGACGTCCTGGTCTATGACAATCTGGTGAGCGATGCGGTCCTCGCCACCGTCAACCCAAAAGCCAGGCGCATTTACGTCGGCAAGGAAGCCGGCAACCACTCGCTGCCGCAGGACCAGATCAATGCGCTGCTGGTGGATCTCGCCCGCCAAGGCCTGGAGGTCGTCCGGCTCAAGGGTGGCG
The DNA here is from genome assembly GCA_964435845.1 of uncultured Azoarcus sp. Classification (GTDB taxonomy): domain Bacteria; phylum Pseudomonadota; class Gammaproteobacteria; order Burkholderiales; family Rhodocyclaceae; genus Azoarcus_F. Next base: position 579 of record CAYTAY010000207.1, on the reverse strand, counting down.
ACCCCTATATCTTCGGCCGTGGTGGAGAAGAAGCCGAAGAGCTCGTCCAGGCCGGCATCCAGTGCAACGTTGTCCCGGGCATCACCGCTGCATCCGGCATCTCGGCCTGTACCGGCATGCCCCTGACCCACCGAGACCATGCCCGTTCGGTGGTCTTCGCCACTGGCCACCTCAAGGACGGTAGCGTCAATTTAGACTGGCCGGCGCTGGCCAGACCGCACCAGACCATAGTGATCTACATGGGCATCGGCGCGCTGCAGATCATCTGCGACCAGCTCGTCACTCACGGTCTCGCGCCCGACACACCAGCCGCGGTCATCCGCAAGGGGACGACACGCGAACAGGTGACACTGATCTCCACTCTCAAGGAATTGCCAGGCGCGTCCAAGGCCGCAAAAATCAAGTCGCCCGCACTGATCATCGTGGGTTCGGTCGTGACTCTCAACGCCCGCCTCGTTCCGCAGGACAAGGCAGAGCAAGGCTCGCCCGCGACCATCGAGTCCTGTACCGCCTGACCCCATCCCAAGCCGGCGGCTGTGCTATCATCCGCCGCGCGCCGGCATAGCTCAGTTGGTAGAG
>CAYTAY010000206.1:0-5712 GCA_964435845.1 uncultured Azoarcus sp. | reverse complement strand
AAGTGGCTGACCGCCGCGGTAGTGCGCGCCTTCGAGCCGGGGGCGAAGTTCGACAACATGCTGGTGTTACTAGGCGCGCAGGACTTAGGCAAGTCGTCTGTTTTCCGTGTATTGGCAACTGGCTCCATCGACCTGAGCAAGCGGGATCGGTTCAGTGACGCAGCGATACTGAAAGCCGCCAACGGACGCGAGGCGCTGGAACTCTCAGGAGGTGTCTGGATTCAAGAATGCGCCGAGCTGAACGGCATTTCAAAGCAGGACGTGGACGCCCTGAAGGACTTTATCACCCACACCTTCGATAAGGGCCGCATGGCTTACGCGCGCAACGTCTCGGACGTTGACCGCCGCTGGGTGATGGGCGGCACCCTGAATCCGAAGCTGGGCGGATTCCTCCAGGACGAAACCGGCAACCGCCGGTTCTGGCCGATTGAAGTCACGCGCGCGGACTTCCGTGGAGTGTACGCAGTACGCAATCAGCTTCTGGCCGAGGCACGGGCACGCCACCGGGCGGCGCTCGATGACCCGGACCGCACGCACCGCGAGACCTTATTGGTACTGAGCCCAGAGGCGCGGACGTTGGCGCAGGTGGCGCAGGAGAAACAGCGCGTGGTGGACACGAGTTTCACCGAGACGCTCGAAGTGGACCTTGCTGAACATATTGTCTTCTGCGACCCAGCAGGCCCAAAGGGCGAGCGCTCGAAAGCCAACGGCCTATCGGGCAAGTACATCGTCAAAGCCGATGACGTATATGCGGCCTTGAATCTGAACAACCTCGCCCGCACCGGCGCTACAAGCCACAAGGTCGCTACAGCCATGCGCTCTTTGGGTTGGGAACGCCACGGAAAGAAGGTCCGGCTGGCAAAGGGTGAAAAGCAATATCACGTGTATGTCTGGGCCGGTAAATGTGAGTGCTCGAAGCCCGGCGAGTGTGAAAAGGATCAGTGCGCGGCGATACCGCCGGAGCTGCGCGGGGAGGACTTCGATGACTCTCCATTCTGACGATTTGGACGGCGACCTCCGGCGCTGGCGCACGGATGTGCCACGCAAGGGCTTCGTGCTGGTGGACGTGATTGACCTAGGCCGGGACTACTCGAAATGCGAAATGTGCGGTCACGCCCCGGTCCGCTACCAGCACCACGTCCTGCACACCGAACGGAACGTACACCTCAGGGTCGGCTGCATCTGCGCGGAAAAGCTGACGGAGGACCACGGCGACACAGGTCCAGCGGCGACGGAAAAGCGGCTGAAGTCAGCGGCAGCGAAGAAGGCGCTGAAGCAGGCGAGGCGGCGGCAACAGCTCGAAAACACCTGCTGGCGGAAGTCGAAGAAGGGCCACTGGTGGGCGAAGATCGACGGCAAGCTCATCGTGATAGTCCCGAGCAAACGGGAGGACACGTATCGACTTTGCATAGACGGCGAGTTCGGGCGGCGCTCTTACCTGACGCAGGAAGCCGCGCAGGAGGGGGCGCGTGAATGGGTGCGGGCAATGATCGACTGGGAGGAAGGTCTTTCGTAGTCCATCGGTTCGGTTTCCAGAGGTTCGGTTTCACCTTCGCCGAAAGCAGGCAATAAACCCATCAACGGCTGGGGTTCCGCATGGTTCGGGCGCTCGCAGAAACGACCCGCGAACCGAACCGAACCGACGAACCTATGGCGGTGGCGAGACGCCCGAAACCGGCGGGGGGGCGGGGGCGGGGCGAAAAGCCCGGAGGGGCGTACCGCGCTATATCCCCCTCTCCCCCGTCCGTCTAACCCCTAACTCTATATTCCATAGGTTTAAAGGTTTAAAGATCAGGAGAGTGTGGAAAAGACTGGATGGGAGGCCGAACCGATGAAACCGAACCGATGGCGAACCGATGCCGCCGCCGATTCAGGAGCTGCCGCCCCTCTGGGCTATCCCAGCACGCCGCTGCCACCCGCCATGCTGGGCGCACCAGCGACCGCCCATCAACAAGAACCTGTCCGCCGCACCAGTTCGACGGACGGACCCTCCGCCGGACGCCCGCGCCGCGCCAGCCGTTGATGGCTTTCCGCACAACCTCCGATGCAACGGACCGCTTACCCATCCACCTACCCTACGAAAACGGCTTCCCCTCGCCAGACCCGGACGCTAGAATCTATCGCATTCGCATATCCGATTGAGGGAAACAATCATGGCAAGCGCCATCCTCTACACCCGCCGCGCGCTGGAGTCCTGCCCCGAGCATTCCGAACAGCTCGCGCGCCTCGCCGCTTGGGCGACCGCTGCCGGTCATGAGATCGTCGCGGAATACTCCGACGACACCACCGATAAGAAGACCTCACGCGACGCCCGCCCGATGCTGGACCGTGCCCTGTATGACGCGATCCGGGGCGCAGGCGTCATCATCGCTGCCACCTCGCTGGACCGGGTGGGCCGTAGTGTGGGCGACCTCGAACGGCTGCTGCTAGAGCTGCGCGCGGCTGGCGCTGGGCTGTACGTCGCTGACCTCGACCTCGACACCACGACTGCCGAAGGCGGGCAAGCCCTCCGGCACCTGTCCGCCCTGATCGCCTTCGATCAAGCCTGCCGCGCCGAAGCCGTCAGGCGCGGCCACCGCAAGGCCCGGGCGAAGGGAACCCGCGTGGGCGGTGTTCCGATGCCTCGCAGTCAGGAAGCCAAGATTGCCGCCCTGCTTCAAGCCGGGGTGAAGCCCGACCGCGTGCGCAAGCTCACCCATGCCGGCAAGTATGCGATCTACCGCATCAAGCGCGACCTCGAAGCCGGGAACGTCGCGCCGCCGGAGGAGGCCGAAGCATGAGCCGCAACACTCAACTGACCAAGGGCATCGTCCGCGACCTGCCGACGAAGGGCCTGCCCGTCGAAGCCCTCAACCTCGTGCGCGAACTCGCCGCCGAAGGGTGCCGTGAGCACGCCGTGCGCCGCGCCTTAGGCCTGTCGCCGCAGCAGTGGAACGCCCTCAAGAAGGATGACGCCGAAGGCGAGCTGTCACCGCTGGCGCTGGCAATCGAGGAAGGCCGGGCGGAGGGCGCGGGCGAGGTCATCGCCGTCATGCGCGCCCGGATGAAGGAAGGCGACACCCGCGCCGCCGAATGGCTGGGCGACAAGCTCTACAAGATCGGACGCGAGGACAGCCCCGGCGAAGTGCCAAGGGTGCTTATCCAGATCAACGCCGCGCTCACTGCCGAGGAATACGCGAGGGTGATCCATGTCCAGCCCACCTAGCAACATCATTGCCCCGACCCCGTTCCAGGCGCGCGTGCTCGCCGTCCCGGAAGATCATTTCTTGTTTCTTGGCGGTGGCCGCGGGGGTGGCAAGTCCTTCGGCCTGCAACTGCTCATCCTCCGGCACTGCGACCAGTACAAGAACCGCGCCCGCGTGCTGGTCACTCGCCGCCGGTTGAAGTCGCTGCTCCAGTTCGCGGAGGAAACCCGCGCGCTGCTGCGCTCCGCCTATGGGCGTGAGGTCGCCTACAACATGAACGACAACGTGTTCAGACTCCCGAACGGGGCCACGATCACGCTGACGCACGTTGAATCGAGTTCGGCCCTGAGCGACGTTGCGCAGGGCCACTCATACAGCCTGATCGTGGTCGATGAAGCGGGCGAAGGTCCGGGCATGGACGTAATCGACCAGCTCGGGCTATCGCTGCGCGCGCCGGGCGTCCCGCTGCGCATGGTCCTTGCCGGAAACCCCGGCGGGCAGAATCACAGCGCCCTCGCGGAACGCTACGTGACCGCACGGACCCCTTGGGCTCCATTCGAGTTCGGCGGCAACACTTGGGTCTATGCGCCCAGCGTGGTCGATGACAACCCGCACCTGCCGGAGGCGTACCGCCGCAACTTCGAGGTCTTGAAGCACACCGACCCGGCGCTGTACCGGGCGCATCGGGAGGGCGATTGGTCCGCGCTGACGGGCGACTTCTTCAGCGGGTCGTGGCAGCACTCGCGCGCCGTGTTCGATCATCACGAGGTCCCGCCCGACTTGTTCACCTCATTGAAACTCGGGCTCGACTGGGGCAGCGCCGCTCCAATGGCCGCTGTGCTGGGCGGTCAGCTCGCCTTCGATGTTCGCCTGAGCGATGACCGGGTGATGCCGCGGGGTTCGTGGGTCATCTACGATGAACACGCGGAGTTCGACCCGCGCAACATCGCCCGCGGCACGGGCCGTTCGCCGTCGCAGATTGCGCCCGCCCTTCATGCCATGTGCGCCCGCTCCGGTGTCCGCGCGCGGGGCGTCATCGACGCCGCCGCCGAAGCCAAGACCGCCGGGCGTCACGAGGACAGCATCAGCGATCTATTCCGCGCCGCCGGGGTGCGGGTCACGCCCGCTCGCAAGGGTCCGCGCGTCCCTCGCTTCGAGGTCATCAAGCAACTGATGGTGCAGGGCGAGTTCTTCGTGGCCTCGCGCTGCCGGTTCTGGCTCTCGACCGTCCCGGCGCTGCCGCGCGATCCGCGCCGCCCCGAGGACGTGGACACGTCCTCGAACGATCACATGCTGGATGCCACTTCCTACCTGATCGCCGGGGCTTCGCAGGGTGTCGTGAGCGTGGGCGACTTCGCCGGACCTCCGCCGCGCCTGCCCGACACGGGGGACCGGATCATGTATGTGTGAGGGGTTCCGCAGGCACCCCGGCGGGCTTTACTTTTTACTTTAAGCCCTTGATCTACAACTTCTTTTTCTTGCCGGGCCGTCCATTCATCCAGTATGGTTCCTCGAAAGTGCGGGCATTTGGCGCTCGTGCTTTAGGTTGGGAGTGGCCCCGCCGGTGACGTGTCAAGAGGCCCTTCCGAGTCGTGATGACTTTTCAGAGGAGCCCGAACATGGCCACCGTAGATTTCAACACCGTCCCGTCTGGCGTGACGCTGAACGAGGAGCGGATTCAGCAGCTTTCCGACCGTGCCGCCGAAACGGCGACCGCCTTCAATCGCAAGCTGGAAAAGCTGTCTGCGACCGTCGCAGAGGCGCGTGACAACTACTCGCGCGAAGCCGACGAACTCATCAAGTCCTCCTCCCCCGAGGATCGTGCCGCCGCGCGGAACTTCGCCAAGAAGAACGCCGCCAACAAGGCCGCCAACATCCACCGTAGCCTGATCGCCAGTTCGGAGCCCGACCGCGCCGCCATGCTGGGCGCGCTGAAGAAGCTCGCGGACGAAGCCGCCGCCATCCAGTCCGTGTACACCTCGCCGGTTCAGATGCTTGGGCGTGTCGCGCTAGGTGATCCCCGCCGGACGAACCTGATTCATCAGCTCGAAGGCGCTGGCCCGGTCGAACTCGAAACAGCCGCCCGGACCGCCGTGATGAGCGGTGACATGGTCCTCGCCTCCGCGATCATCACCGTCATTGATCGCCGCCCGCGTGATCGCCGCCCGTTCCCTCCGGCGGACCTCGCCACCCGCATCGTCGGGGAGGTCTGGAAGCGCATCAGCGCGAAGCTGGACGGGGTGCAGCTCGCCCACAAGTCCGCCGTTGCGGCTGACCGTGAATTCGTCCGTGGAAAAGCGGACCCAATCGCCAACTTGTCCTTGCAGCTCTCGCAGCGCGCCATTGACGAGGCCGCGGGCGAAGGCGAGGAGGCCTGAGCATGACTGCGCTATCCAACATGACGCATGACGAGTTGCGCGCACTGGTCGCCGGGACGGTCCGCGAAACCCTTGTACAGCTCGGAGTCGATCCCTCCGACCCGCTTGAGATGCAACGCGACTTCCAGCACCTCCGGCAGTGGCGCGAG
>CAYTAY010000205.1:4332-5729 GCA_964435845.1 uncultured Azoarcus sp. | reverse complement strand
GCCCGAGACCATCCACCTGCTCGCGATCCGCCATCAGCGTCAGCTCGCCTTCGAAATCGGGAGAGCAGATCCGGCGCCCTGAATCGCCATCCAGACAGGCTTCATGCACAGTGTTTTCGGTGGGTGACAATCCAATGCGAAGGAAATCGTGTCTGACCCCATTTTTCCGCCGAAGTTATCGTTTTGTGGTAATTTAGCAAATCTCAATATAAACTTCGCCGCATGGACCCTATCCGCAATCCCTTTTCCCCCGGAGCCGGCACTCCGCCACCTGAACTTGCCGGCCGTGGCGACCTGCGCGAATCCTTGCGCATTGCGCTCGAGCGCGCCAGGATCGGTCGCCCAGCCAAGAGCGCCATGCTGGTTGGCCTGCGCGGGGTTGGCAAGACGGTACTGTTGGACCGCATCAGGATGGATGCCGAGGCGACCGGACTCCACACGGTCCGCATCGAGGCGCCCGAAGGGCGTTCGCTTCCGGCGCTGATCGCACCTCAGTTGCGTCAGGCCCTGCTGCGCCTGAGCCAGATCGCAGCCGCGAAAGACTACGCCGTGCGCGGTTTGCGTGCGCTGGCGGGTTTCGCCAGCAAGCTCAAGGTTACTTTCGGCGATATCGAGGTGGGTATCGACTACGAGCCCGAACCGGGCCTGGCTGACAACGGCGATCTTGAGCACGACCTGCAAGCGCTGTTTGAGCAAGTCGGCTTGGCCGCCAAATCGGCCAACACGGCCCTGGCGATCTTCATCGACGAGCTGCAGTACGTGGAGGAGGCGCAGCTGGCGGCCCTTATCACGGCAATACATCGGACCGAGCAGCGGCAGTTGCCCGTCGTTCTGGTCGGCGCAGGTCTGCCCCAACTGCGCGGGCAGATGGGCAACGCCAAGTCGTATGCCGAACGCCTGTTTGATTTCCCCATGATCGGACCGCTGCTCCCCGCCGCAGCCCGCCTCGCAATCGAGAAACCACTTGAGAACGAGGGCGTGGCGATCACCGAACGGGCATTGATCCAGATTCTGCAGGTCACGCAAGGCTACGCGTACTTCCTGCAGCAGTGGGGCAGTCACACTTGGCTGGCGGCGCTGGCATCGCCGATCGATATCGACGCCGTTAACGCAGCTTCCGTCACAGCCGTGGCTGCGCTCGATGAGAGCTTCTTCCGCGTTCGCTTCGACCGTCTCACACCGAAAGAGAAAAAGTATCTCCGTGCGATGGCTGAGTTGGGCGAGGGCCCCCACCGATCGGGGGACATCGCCGGCTGTTTCAACGCCGCCGTGTCTTCACTGGCTCCGACAAGAAGCTCCCTGATCAAGAAGGGCATGGTCTGGAGCCCCAATCACGGCGACACCGCCTTCACGGTGCCAATGTTCGACGAATTCATGAAGCGAATTATGCCGGGGGA
>CAYTAY010000205.1:0-4232 GCA_964435845.1 uncultured Azoarcus sp. | reverse complement strand
ATCAGAAACCCACCGTTGAACCACCGAAGGAAATCGTGTCTGACCCCATTTTTCCCGCCTTCACGGTGCCAATGTTCGACGAATTCATGAAGCGAATTATGCCGGGGGACGACTGGCGCTGATTCTGCCCCGTTGCTCGCGGCCCACACGCCCGTCCCCAGGAGCCAGTGGGCGCTCGGGGTCACGTCCAGCAAAGTTGCAAGACGCATCCGCATCTCCTCATGGGGTTCGGTTCGAATGACGGAATCCGCTCTTGGTGCAGGCATTGGTATCGACTAAATTGACTGGCCCCTCCGGTCGGGGGCATGCCGGTAAGGTGATGCGCTGGGTGTCAGCTCAAATCAGAAACCCACCGTTGAACCACCGAAGGAAATCGTGTCTGACCCCATTTTTCCTTTTTGCATCCAGCCATGAACCAGCGTATCGCCGGCCCCTTGGCATCAAGGGTTCGCTGCGCCGGGCTGCGCCCGCCCTTGACCCCAACGGTCCGGCACCCTGGAGCCCGCATTACCCACTCAAAATTCAAAAGAGGCCCATTTTTCCCTTTCCATTTTTCCTTGGGTAAGGTGATGAGGAAATCGTGTCTGACCCCATTTTTCAAGGAAATCGTGTCTGACCCCATTTTTCCACACCGTTGAACCACCGAAGGAAATCGTGTCTGACCCCATTTTTCCATTTTTGACCAGTGTCTGACCCCATTTTTCCCTTTTTTTCCGTAATTGAGCCTGTAAACGACAAGAAGGGCACCGAAGTGCCCTTCCTTTACTTCAAATCGTCAGGAGACGATTAGAAGCGGTGCTGAATAGCGACCTGAAGACCCTTCTGGTAGTCGCTGACAGACGACGACCCAAACCGCGGGCTAACTTTCTTGGACGTACCATCATTGTTCACGTCAGCGTAGATCGCGTAAACTTTGGTGCGAGCAGACAGTTTATGCTCATAGCCCAGAGCCCACATCTTGGCATCAGAGTCGTCGCCGGAGTCTTTATCCTTGTAGGAATTGTAAGACACCATGACTTTGCCAGCCTCAGAAACGGGCACCGTGGCACCAACCATCCAGTAGTTAGCCTTGTTATTGTCGGCACGATCTTGACCGTAGATTCCGCGCAGTTTAACAACACCGAAATCATAGGTCGCACCTAGGTCCATGCGCTTCTGCACATCATTGTTTGTGACTTCGTCTGTCGCAACGTGATAGTTCAGACCGACAAACAAGGGACCGTTCGAGTAGTTGGGGTTAATCGCCCAGACGCGAACGCCTGAATCGTTATCAATTTCGTCACCGTCATGACTAAAGGTATAGCCGGCTACCAAGTTGAAACCCGAGAACGTCGGCGAAACGTATGCGATCAGGTTATCCAGTCTGCTCTGGACGCGCGAAATGTTCGCGACGTTGCCTACACTACCTGCCCCGAACGGATCAACGTTGCTATACAGATTGAATTGGGGAGTGTACTGACGACCCAACGCAACAGTACCGAAACCGCCTTGCAGCGTCAGAAACACCTGACGACCACCGCCGATGTCGCCGCCATGGTCAGTACCGACGTTAAACTCGTAGTTGAAGCCAGCTTTCAGGCCATTACCGAGATCTTCGGTACCGCGAAAGCCAAGACGGCTACCGTTAAGAAAACCTTGGTCCAGACCAGTACGATTGGCTCTGCCAGAGGTTGCGCTATCAGAATAGTGAGTAAGACCAATGTCGAACAAGCCATAAATCGTAACATTCGATTGAGCCATCGCAACCGGCGCTGCCACCATGCCAGCAACAGCCAGCGCAATCAGTTTCTTCTGCATGAAATTTCTCCTCTAGTTGAAGTTGATACCAGCTTTCACCGGCTCGACTCACCTCTCGATTGAGAAGTTGGAGCCATTCTGCAAATCCGGCCGGCACTAAGCAAGCCGGAACTCACAAAAAGCCGTTATTCGCTCAAAAGCTGTTGCATGGGCGCAACATCGGGCCGCCTGGACGGGCTCGGGGCGGACTGCTCCCGGCGCGCTCGCAGCCCGATCTTCGGCTGGCGATCACGTCCGAGCAGGCGGAGCGCGCCGGGCGTTTGCATGGAACCCTTCTCTGCCTTAGCACTCTGACGCAGTGAGTGCTAAAATGCGCATTAAAGGAGGGATGGCGAACATGAATCAAACCATGTCCTTACCGGTGCCGAGCGCCGCCGGAAGCATTGATCAATACATCCAGTCGGTCAACAGCATCCCGACGCTGAGCGAGACCGAGGAGCGCGAGCTTGCCACCCGTTTGCACGAAGACGGTGACGTCGAGGCCGCGCGCCAGCTGGTGATGTCGCATTTGCGCCTGGTGGTCGCGATCGCGCGCGGCTACCTGGGCTACGGCCTGCCCCATGCCGACCTCATCCAGGAGGGCAACATCGGCCTGATGAAGGCGGTCAAGCGTTTCGACCCCAAGCGCGGGGTGCGTCTGGTGTCGTTCGCGATCCACTGGATCAAGGCCGAGATCCACGAGTTCATCATCCGCAACTGGCGTCTGGTCAAGATTGCCACGACCAAGGCGCAGCGCAAGCTGTTTTTCAACCTGCGCAGCATGAGGGGCGGCCTGGGCACGCTGAGTCCGGACGAAGCACGATCGGTGGCAGAACAGCTCGGGGTCAAGCCCGAGGAAGTCGTCGAAATGGAAACCCGGTTTTCGGGCCGTGACATGCCGCTCGAGGGCGGCAGCGACGACGAGGACGAGCGTTTCGCGCCAATCGCCTATTTGCCGGATCCGAATGCGGAGCCTTCCGAGGTGCTGGAGCGTGCCGAGGCGGCGCGCCTGCAGGAGGTCGGTTTGCGTGACGCGCTGGCGAGCCTCGACGAGCGCAGCCGCAACATCGTGGCACGGCGCTGGCTGAGCGAAAGCGGCGGGCCCACGCTGCACGAGCTCGCTGCCGAGTACGGCGTCTCGGCCGAGCGCATCCGCCAGATCGAAGCCAAGGCAATGCAGAAGATGCGGGGGCTGCTGGCGGCTTGAGAACGCGGCTATACCGATAGCCCAGTGCTTACTTGCCCCCTCTACCGTTCGCCCTGAGCCCTTCGGCTGCGCTCAGGAGAGCCTTGTCGAAGGGCGTTGCTGGCAGAGGGCTTCGACAAGCTCAGCCCGAACGGGAACAGTGAATCAAAGGGCTAGCTTAACAAGAATGCCCTTCTGGTTCCTGGAGACCGCGCATGCCTGACCATCAAGAACTTCTCGGCAGAGTCACGGTATCGCCGCATCAATGTGGCGGCCGGCCCTGCATCCGCGGACTACGGATCCGGGTCAGCGATATCCTGGGCCTTCTGGCTTCAGGCGCGAGTCGCAGCGAGATTCTCGAAGACTAGCCGTCACTTGAACCCGAGGATATCGACGCCGCACTCTCTTACGCAGCGCTAGCAAACAGCCACCAGATCCTCATAGCAGTTTGAGATTCCTGATAGACAACCAGCTACCTCCCGCCCTCGCGAGACATTTGTCGTCATTGGGGCATGAGGCGCAGCACGTTCGAGACGTCGGTCTTGAGCATGCCAGCGATGCCGGAATCTGGGCTCATGCTATCGAGCAAGGCTTTGTCAAGTTCGGGCAGCTCTCGAATAACCAGCTTTCACACCAGTGTGTTGCCCTTGGGGGCAATCTTGCGGGGGTGTCTCATCCAGCCCTGCGGCGCATGATTACCGCGCAGGCACTACCTCTGGGCACGGGTCGCCGACAGGCGACGCCCGAGCCAGCGGACCAACGGCCCGATGAGGGGGAGCTTGGCGTAAAGCTCCTCACCGGTGTCCCAGTAGTCGCGATGCAGGCTCACCCGGCCTTCAGCGTCAAACACGATATGGCTCGCGCCCCGCACTTCGATGTCGCGCCCCGCGCTGGAGAAAAGAAAGCGCCAGCACAGCATGGCCTGATGACCGTCCAGCAAGGCAGTGTCCACTCTGAAGCGCGGGCGCGTCACCTGTTGGAACATGTGGCCGAAGATGCGCTCGATCGCCGGGACACCCTGGACTGCATTGAACGGGTCTTTGAAGCGCGCGTTAGCGGCGTAGAGCTGCCCCACCCGAGCGACCGAATCCGGGGTGAGTTCCTCGTAGAAGCGCACCAGCGAGGCGAGCGCTTCGCTCGGATCCGTGCCGCCTGCGGCCGGGTTGGCAGCCTCCTTCAACCTGGAAACCTCGGTTGGACGTGTTCGAGTGTGCGTCTGGTGCGTCGTCTGGCAAGGCGCGACGAGGCGGCATGGTCGCTCCCTGCAAGG
>CAYTAY010000204.1:0-5791 GCA_964435845.1 uncultured Azoarcus sp. | reverse complement strand
CGCATCATCCTGCTCGCCAAGGGTCGCCTGGTGAATCTCGGCTGCGCCACCGGCCACCCGAGCTACGTCATGAGCTCTTCCTTTGCCAACCAGGTGATTGCACAGATCGAGCTGTTTAAGCACACAGGAAAATACCCAGTCGGTGTCTACACGCTGCCCAAGCATCTGGACGAGAAAGTCGCCCGCCTTCAGCTCAGAAAGCTTGCGGTCGAGCTGACCGAGCTCTCCGATGAGCAAGCGGCGTATATCGGTGTCCCGAAAGAGGGCCCGTACAAGACCGACCAATACCGCTACTGACGTCTCCGCCCCTCGCACGCCCCCGCTGAGGGGCGCGCGGCGCGACGGAACAAGGAGACCAATCTGGACGCAAAAAGCATGACTCGACCCGAGCTTTCGATTGAATTCTTCCCGCCTCAGACACCCGAAGGCGCAGAGAAACTGCGCACGGTGCGCGAGCAACTCGCAGCCCTCCAACCCAGCTTCTTCTCGGTAACCTATGGCGCCGGCGGCTCCACCCGCGAGCGTACTTTCTCCACAGTGCGCGAGATCGCCTCGGCAGGCCATGAGGCCGCGCCGCACCTGTCCTGCATCGGCTCGACCCGCGACAGTATTCGGGAGATCCTCACCGAGTATGCCGAGGCGGGCATACGACGAATCGTCGCCTTGCGCGGCGACCTGCCGTCAGGCGTTGGCGCATCCGGCGAGTTTCGCTACGCAAATGAACTGGTAGAGTTCATCCGTGCTGAAGCGGGTAACCGATTCATCATCGAGGTCGCGGCCTATCCCGAATGGCATCCTCAAGCCAAGAGCCCACGCGACGACCTGCTTGCCTTCAAGCGCAAGGTCGAGGCTGGCGCTGACTCGGCGATCACCCAATACTTCTACAACCTGGACGCCTACCTCCACTTTGTCGATGAGGTGCGCTCGATGGGCATCGACATCCCCATCGTACCGGGGATCATGCCGATCTCCAGCTTTAGCAAGCTGGCGCGCTTCTCCGATGCCTGTGGCGCAGAGATCCCACGCTGGATGCGGCGCAAGTTCGAGGGTTTTGGCGACGACAGCGCCTCTATCAAGGCCTTCGGGCTCGACGTCGTCTCCGAACTATGCCGCCGCCTGGTCGAGGCTGGCGCGCCCGGACTGCATTTCTACAGCATGAACCAGGCGGCACCCACACTCGAGGTTTGCAGGCGGCTCGGCATTTCAGTCTGACGCGGTCACATGGAGAACGAACCGGCAAGACGCAGGTATTCCTCACCTTCAACCGAGTAAAACTTCACGCTACATTATTGCGAACTGTGGGCAAGCGACAGGATCTAGCGCATAATCCCGCGGATTCGGGCAAGTGTCACATTTCGTAAAATGCCGTTATCGATTTCAGAAGATAGGCGCCGGCATTTCGACTCGGGACGTCAGGCCCTTGTCGAGATGCTCGAGCGTTTTGCGCGGGATCGCGGCATGACCGATCCAGACGGTCTTGCCGACTTGCGCGACGCTGCAGAGCGTGCGCATGACGAGCGCGCCGGGCTCAGGGGTGCGCGTGGTTTCGAACAGGCACGGGATTTCACTTCCTCGCGAATCACACTGGTGGACGACGCCGAACTCGAGTTCAGTCTCGAACTGGAGCGCTTCACCCGCGACGTGAAGGAAGCCACCGAGGCTGGCCTGGCTCAACTCCACCTTCGTTATCTCACTCTCCTGGAGCCCGAGGACGGCAACATCTCCGAGACACCGGTCGGCCCCGAAGCGGTCTGCACGGCCTTGAACGCGTTGTTGGAGTCTCATGTCCTGTCACCGGCCGAACGCATCAGTCTCCTCGAGTCCTGGCGAGGAGACCTGACTGCCGAGTTGAAGGCTTTCTACAGGGAACTCGATCAAAAGTTGGCAGCGGCCGATATCAAGCCCAAGGCATTGAAAGCGATTACCAAGGCAAGCCCGGTACCCGCCACTGCTCCAGCCTCTTCAAAAACCCAGGCGAGCATGGAACTGGACGCACTACAGCGTGCTCTCTCAAGTCGCGGCGCTCCGCCCGCGAGCGCTGAGCCGGGACAAAATAATGTGGATGCCGGGACAGTCCTCGCGCAACTGCGCGAATGGATGCTCGCCAATGCCCGCCAGAGCATTGACGCACCGCTTGCAGTCTTGTCCAGTGACCTGTTCCGCATGCTCGCGCCCGACACCGCCACCGGGGTAGAGATGATCGAGCGCATCTTCGAGCGGATCTCCGCCGACCCCGCGGTGCCCGAGACTCTCTCCAAGCTCCTTTGGGGCTTGCGCCTGCCACTCGTCGATCGCGCCCTCGAGGGCGACGACCTGTTGCGCAGCCCAGCCAGGACCGTTGAGCGAATCGTCGATGGTGTGGCTGCCATCGCGGACACCTTGCCAAGCGATGCCAGCGCTTCACACCCCGCAGTGCGATCGATCGAGGGGATCTTCGCCGAGTTGCTGGCGACCCACCCGCTGCGCCATGACACTCTGGCGAAGGCGGCCATTGCGGTCGAGGCGGTCCACGAGCGTCGTATCAACCTGCTGCATGCAGGCTCGGAAGGCGCCGAGCAACTCGCCGGCAAGGCCGAGCGTCGTGAGGCTGCTCGCCTGCTGGCCTCCCGAGCATTGCATGTGCTACTGGACGGATTGCAGCCTGGCGCCGTAAGGCGCTTTCTCGCCCAGCACTGGATCCATGTACTCACGAACACCCTCTACCGCAAGGGGGACAAGCATCCGGACTGGCGTGCGCAATTGGTGACTGCCAACGACATCAGTCTGATCGGCCGCAGCCCCGACGGCACCGTCGATGACCTGGAGCATCGCGTCATCAGCACCTTGCGTGCAACGCTGCGCGACGATGGAGCCTTCGCTGCAGCCCGCAAGGCGTTTCTGCTCGCACTCGAGGCCCCGGCCGCAACAGGGCCCGACACCGAGACGGCGCAGGAAGAAGCAACGCTGACCCTGTCTGCAGCCAGCGGCAATGACAGATTGCTGCTGCTTCACCACAAGGGATTTACCGACGCCCATGTCTCCAACGAGGCCGAACTGATGCCCGAGCTGGGTGCCTGGATGGATCTGGCGTTGCCATCCGGGGAGACGCTCACCGGGCAAATGTGCTGGCTGGGCAGCCTGAAACAGACAGGGTTGATTTGTGCGGTTGACGACGGACGCTGCGTCATCATGACCCGGCGCGCCTTCGCCGCCCTCGGCGCCGCAAGCAACTTCCGGCTGCGCAAGGCCAGCGGTCTGTTCGCACGGGCGACGCGTCAGGCATTGGCCGCCTGCCAGCCCTGAACTCAGCGCCTGCCGCCGCCCCCTAGAAGCGAACCCAGCACACCACGAGCGATCTGCCGGCCAATGGTGCTGCCGATAGCTCGCGTCACGGTCTTCGCGGCCACCTGCGCCAGTCCATCGCGACGCCCTCCACGCGGCCCGGTCGAACCGAACAGCAGGTCTTGCATGGCGCCACCACCCGTTGCAGAGGCAGGGGCGGTCGTTGTCGTCCTGCGGGCTGCCTTGGCCTGCTCGACCGCGGCTTGCTGCTCGGCGACACGTGCCGCAGCAGCCTCGGCCTGAGCGCGCAGCATTTCGTAGGCTGATTCACGATCGGCTGCCTGCTCGTAATGCCCGAACAAGACCGAACCGCGCGCTCGATCTTCTCGATCAACGCTTTCGGCGCACCCTTGAACAACAGATGTGCCTCGTCGAAAAAAAACACAAGCTTCGGCTTCTCAGGGTCGCCGATCTCTGGCAACTGCTCGAACAACTCGGCGAGCATCCACAGCAGGAAGGTCGAATAGAGCTGCGGCGAGTCATAGAGTTTCTCCGCGGCGAGCAGGTTGACCACCCCGCGCCCGCGTGAATCGGTCTGGATCAGGTCGGCAAGATCGAGCTGCGGCTCGCCAAAGAACTGGTCGCCTCCCTGCTGCTCCAGCACCAGCAGGCCACGCTGGATGGCGCCAATGGACGCGGCCGAGACGTTGCCGTACTCAGTGGTGTAGCTGCGCGCATTCTCGCCGACATGCTGGACCATCGCACGCAGATCCTTGAGATCGAGCAACAGCATGCCGTTGTCGTCGGCAATCTTGAACACCAGTTGCAGCACGCCCGACTGGGTATCGTTGAGATTGAGCAGACGCCCCAGCAGCATCGGCCCCATATCGGACACCGTGGCACGCACCGGATGACCCCGCTCGCCGAACACGTCCCAGAAAACCACGGTATTGGCCAGCGGCTCGAAAGCGTCGATGCCGATCGCCGCCAGCCGCTGCATCAGTCGCTCGGAAGCCACACCCTCGGCACCAATGCCTGACAAGTCACCCTTGACGTCGGCGACGAACACCGGAACGCCGATCGCGGCGAAGGACTCCGCCATCTTTTGCAGGGTCACGGTCTTGCCGGTGCCGGTCGCCCCGGTGATGAGACCATGGCGGTTGGCCAGGCGCGGCAACAGGTGGCATTCGTTGGCCGCGGTTCGGGCAATCAGCATCGGCTCGTTCATGTCGATTCCAGCTCAAAGGATGTAATGGGGGTAGCCATCGAAGTCTAGCAAGCGCAGCGCTAGGTTTTCAGCGCGGAAACCTCAATTCACATTCGGCGGCACAGTCGCGATAGGCCGGCATGCAGGGCTCGCACTCGCCACCGCGACAGATGCGGCGCTGACAGGCGAGCAAGGTGTCGCCACAACGCCGGGTGCAGGCGTTCCAGTCGTCCTGGCTTGGAGCGGGATGCAACAGCGAGGGGCGACTTGCACTTTCACGGTGGCAGGCCGGCAGATCGAAACCCCTGGGAGGCGCCGGTACGACCGCCCATTCTTCGAGCGTGAACGACAACGACGCCTGCAGTGGCGCGACATCGTCCGGCCGCAGCAAGGCTGAGCGCAGCAAGGTGGTCTGCGCCCAGCAATCGGCGCGCCTTGCGTCGGCGAGCGTGCGCGGCGCCTCGGGTGCCATGCCGAGATTGAGTCGCGCACATTCGTGCGAAAACAGGAACAGGCGAGTGGGCGCAGGCAGCTGAGGCAATATCGCCGGGTTGTAGCGAATCACCGCCCTGCCCCCTTCGACTCGGGTTTCGAAGGTGACAGCAAGCGACTCGTCGAGGATCGAACGCACCGGCTGGCCGCGCGAATCCACGCAACCATCAAAGGTCATCACCCCTTGAGCCGAGGCAGTGCCAACCAGGATGGCTGCAAACACTGCGTATACGAGCCAAAACCGAGCCATGGAGCCTCCGTGCCGCCTTGATCAGCCAAACGTCATTGATACTACAAACAGCGCGCTATGGATACCGCTAGCGGCCGGGCCCAACCCCTCGGGTCCATCGCATGAATGTTGAGCAAGCGCCATTAACCGAAAATGTGCACGCGTTTATGCGCTGCAGGAGCACGGCTTGGCCGGGCGATTCGGCCTCCGCACCCGCGTCGAACGCTGCCATCGCCCGGCATAGCCGGGCTCCTACGATGGCATGCCAACCTGGATGGCATTCATGCGATTGCCCTGCACGACCACCGCAGGCAAGAGACGGCCTTGCCTCCGTCCCTGTATAATCCGGTGCTTGAACATTCGCGAGAGCAGGAAGCAGGGGAGCTGCCATCGCCCGGCATAGCCGGGCTCCTACGATGGCAGGCCAACCTGGATGGCATTCATGCGATTGCCCTGCACGACCACCGCAGGCAAGAGACGGCCTTGCCTCCGTCCCTGTATAATCCGGTGCTTGAACATTCGCGAGAGCAGGAAGCAGGGGAGCTGCCATCGCCCGGCATAGCCGGGCTCCTACGATGGCAGGCCAACCTGGATGGCATTCA
>CAYTAY010000203.1:0-5816 GCA_964435845.1 uncultured Azoarcus sp. | reverse complement strand
GCAGTGGTCGTGGTCCAGATGCGCGTGCAGGGTGGAGACGGTCAGGTCGTGGTGATCGTGATGCAGTTCGGTCAGCCGGTCTCCAAGGTCGCGTTGATGGTGATTGAACAGGTAGCTCAAGGCGGCGACACATTGTTCATGTGAGGGTTTGCGCAAGCGCGCGGTCTCGATCTCGCGGCGCAGCAGGTCGCGCACCGCCTCGGAGCGGCTGCGATAGCCGCGCTCGGCGATCAAGTCGTCGAACGCTTCTGCGAGTGCAGGCTCCAGGGAAATCGTGATCCGCTCCATGCGTGCCATCTCCAAGACGATTTTCCGCGCGAGCTTAGCACGCGGAAAATCGTTCCGCATTTCGCGACCGGGTGGGTGTCGTGCGCTGCAAACTGCCTTGGCAGGGATGCGCGGGTAGTGGAAACCAGCTTGCCGTGCGCGCGTATGGAAACCGCTTTGGATGGCGCGCTGACGGGCTTTTGCGAAAGCGTCGTGGCTGGCACGGAACTTGTTATGAAATTTTGTGGAATTGTTCATAACACCGGGGTTCACCCCGCATTATCGATGCAGCGAGGCGGGTCGGAGGAGTGTCCGCTACATGGCTGCAATGAATCTGCCGCGCCGACTGGTGTTGTTGGCCTGTGTGTTGTCGGGGGCGGCCGCACTGCAGGCTCAGAACGGAGAAATTCGCATGAATGTCGCACGATTGACGTCGGGATTGCTGCTCGGTGCCATATCCGCCGCCGCCGCTGCCCACTACCCCTGGCTCACGCTCGACTCGCATCTGACCGGCGACGGTCAACCGCTGTCTTTCGCAGTGGGTTGGGGGCACGGATTCCCAGCCGACGGCATTCTGCCCGCCGACCGCCTGACCTCGTTGGCGCTGGTCGGCGCGCAGGGCGAGCACGCGATCGCGCTGGTCGACAAGGTGGAGCGTTTCACGGTCGAGCCGGCGCTGCTCGAGGATGCGGCCTTATTGGTCGGCGTGCAGCGTTCGAGCTATTACAGCCGCACGCCAGAGGGCGGTCGGAGGGGGTCGAAGCGGGAGTTTCCGGATGCGCGTGGCTGCAGTTACTCGAGCAACACGGTAAAGGCCATGGTCGGTTCAGCCATGGCAGCGGGGGCCGCGGCCAAGCCGCTCGGCCACGCCTTCGAAGTGTTGCCGGAGGCGGGGCCCGGTGCTTTGTCCGCGGGGAGTGTGTTGCCGGTGCGGGTGCTCTTTCACGGCAAACCGTGGCCGGGTGAGGTCAGCGCGATCTACGCCGGTTACGAAAAAGCCGAGGGCGAGGCCGACTACCCGGTTCAGGTAACGACCGACGCCGAGGGTCGCGTCGAGATTCCGCTCGACCGCGCCGGCCAGTGGATGCTCCGGGTCAGCACCAGCGAGCCGTATCCTCAGGCCGAGGTGTGCGACCAGCTCAACTACAATGCGACGCTCACGTTCGCGGTGCGCTGATTTTTCCGTGCCCTTGGTTTCGATCATCCCACGCCTCCTGCTGACCTTTGCACTGATTGCACTGATCCCCGCGACGGCGCAGGCGCATGCCTTGCTGCACGAGATCGTCGGCGACGAGGTCGTGGTGGTGCGCTTTCAGTTCGCCGGGACCGACGAGCAACCGTGGTTCGAACCATACGAGATATTCGCACCCGGTTCGGCCACGCCCCATCAGCGTGGCCTCGTGAACGCGAACGGCGAAATCACGTTTCGGCCAAGTACGCCGGGGCGATGGCAAGTGCGTGTCGCCACCGAGGATGGCCACGGGGCGAACGTCAGCGTTGACGTGTCGGAAGCGGGACGGGTCGAAGCCGGTGGGTCGACACCGTTCGGTCAGCGCCTGGCGATGGCCATGGCGATCCTCTTCGGGGTCTTCGGTGTCGCCGCGCTGGCGCGTGACTGGCGGCGTCGCCCCGGTGTGGCGGGCAAGGCGTGAGCGAGAACATGCACATACCCGACGGATTGCTCTCCCCTCAGACCTACCTGCCGGCGCTGGCGATCGCGGTGCCCCTGTGGGTGATTGCCGGTCGGCGACTGGCGCGCGAACTCGGCGACGCGACCATCCCCCGGCTGGCGGTGTTCACCGCGCTGGCGCTTGCGCTGTCGACCCTCATGTTGCCGCTTCCGGGTGGCACTTCCGGTCACGCCATCGGCGTTGCGCTGCTCGCGCTGCTGTTCGGGCCGTGGGTCGCGTTCATGGCCTATACGCTGGTGTTGCTGCTGCAGGCGCTGGTCATCGGGGCGGGCGGGCTTACGGCCCTGCCTGTCAATGCGCTTGCCATGGGATGGGTCGGGGCCTGGTGCGCGGTGTGGCTGCATCGCCTGATCGCGCCGTTGCACCGCGATGCCGCGGTGCTCTTGGGGGTGGGGGTGTCCATCGTCCTGTCGGCGCTGATCGTAGCCTTGATCCTGGGCGCTCAGCCGTCGATTGCGCAGCGTCCGGATGGTTCGCCCTTGTTCTTCCCGTTTGGCCCCAAGGTCACGGTACCCGCCATCGTATTACCGCACCTCGCCATCGCGGCGGGAGAGGCGGTGTTGACCCTGCTGATCCTGCGCCATGCCCGCAAACGCCGCTGGGTTGAGGTGAGCGCGTGAGCGGCGTGTCGAGGCAGCGCGGTCATGACCGCGGCGTGCTCGTTGGCGGCCTGCTCGCGATGTTCACGGCAACCCTGGTGCATGAACCGCTGTGGCTGGCCGGTGCGCTGGCGGGCTTGCTGGCGCTGGCGGGTGCGGCACGCTGGACCGTGCTGCGTCGTGCGGTCCGGGTGGTGTTGCCGGTCAATCTGATGATCTCGGCAGGCATGGTGGTGGCGGGCGGGCTGGACGGGAGTGTGGACTGGGCGTTCCTGCTGCTTCTCAATCTGCGGGTGGTGTTGCTCGCCAGCCTGGCCGCGTGGCTCGCCCTGCGGGTCGATTTTGATCGCGCGCTCGCGCCTTGGCCTGCTGCGCGGCGCGGGCTCGTGATTGTCCGCGTTCAGAGCGCCTTGTTGCGTCGGCTGGCGCTCGATTACCGCTTGGCGTTCGCCAGCCGCAGCATCGAAACGCCCACCCTCGTCAGCCGTTACCGCGCGGTCGGCGCCCACGGACTCGGGCTGCTTGACAAGGCGGTCGCCAATGCCGAGGCCACCACCTTGGCGATGCGTTCGCGCGGGGCGTTGGATGACTGAAGCGCTTTTTCGATTGGAGGGAGTCGGGCTCGCCTACGCAGATGGCGCCGAGGTGTTGTCGGAGGTCGACCTGACGATCGTCCGGGGTGAGCGCATCGTGCTTCTTGGTGCAAACGGATGCGGAAAGAGTACCTTGCTGAAGGCGCTCGACGCGCTGGTGTTGCCCGTGCGTGGGCGCTTGATTTTCGACGGGCGGGTGATCGACGCTGCCTGCCTGCGTGATCGGAGCTGGGCGCGGGACTTTCGGCGCCGGGTGGTCTTGATGTTCCAGCAGCCTGAAAACATGTTGTTCAACGCCAGTGTTGCCGACGAAATCGGTTTCGGACTGTCGCATCTCGAACCGGATGAACGAAAGCGCCGTATCCTGGAGTGGGCTGGGCGCTTCGGTCTCGGCGACAAGCTCGAACGGCCGCCGTTCGAGCTGTCCGGCGGCGAACAGCAGCGGCTGTGCCTGGCTTGCCTGCTGGCAATCGAGCCCGAGGTCTTGCTGCTCGACGAGCCGACTGCGAACCTCGATCCGCGCACCGTCGGCTGGCTCATCGACTGGCTGGCGGCCAGTCGGATCACCACCGTCATCGCCACCCATCATTTGTCGCTCGCACGCGAAACGGGCCAGCGAGCGATCATCGTCTCGGAAGCCCGTCGGATCGTCTTCGATGGCCAGCTCGAGCAGGCACTGGGCGATCTCGATCTGCTGCTTGCCCACAATCTGGCGCACCGCCATGTGCATTGGCACGGCGATATCGAACACCGTCATCCGCATGTTCATCCTGACTGGTTCTGACCCGCAGCACATGCGACCGAAGCGGCAAGACCCTTTCCAGTCGAAGTGCCGCATGCCATTCGCAAGCAAGATGGCGCCTTTTTGTATGGACGTTGGTTTGTCGTTTTGAGTGGCAAGTGCATACTTTGTTTGCAGTCAAGCCGCGCATGGCACCGCCGAACAGGGGGTTCCGCGGATTGCTGCAGCGTGGCACGCTTCCTGCAGACGGAGAACGATGATGTTTACGCGCCTCAGCCCCCCTCCCTGTTCCTGTGTCGAGCCGACCCTGGTGCGTCGAATGACGAACGATGGTCGGCGCAGCGATCGGTGTCCCGGAGCCGGCCGATGAATGGCGTGGGCGGTCTGCATCTTCGGGCACAGTGGGACGGCCAGACTGTGAGCGCGGTCAGCGTCGAGAACCGGCGGCCGATGGCGTCGTCGGTGCTCGCTGGACGCTCGGTGGACGAGGCCGTATCACTGGTGCCGGTCATGTTCAGTCTATGTGGGTGTGCACAGGGCCTCGCGGCGCGGGCAGCGTGTGCGGCGGCCCGGGGTCGCGACCTGAGCGCGCTTGACGCGCCGGAGGCGGAGCGTGCGGTCGCGGTGGAGACTGCACAAGAGCACCTTTGGCGCCTGCTTGTCGACTGGCCGGTGTTGTTTGACATACCTGAGCGCAGGAGTCGTTTCGCATCCTTTCACAAGCGTTTGCGCGGCATTGCCGAGCGACCTGAATCGGCCTTCGATGTCGGTGGGGAGCTGCTCGACCTCGTCGTGCTTGATCTGTTCAGCGGTTTCTTCCGCTCGGCGCGTGAGCCGGTTACGCTGAGCGAATTCGTCGAATGTGCCCGCGCCAGCGGTGATGTCGGTGAGGTGCTCGCCGCGTTGCTCGACATGGGGGCATCGGTGCCGGAGTCGGTGGACATGGCGTTGGCCCGGCCGCGACCGGCTGCGGATTGGGCGGCCTGCCTCGGTGGGCTGCCGTCTCCCGCATACTGTCGCGCGCCGACACTCGGGGGCGTGCCATGCGAAAACGGGGTGCTCGCGCGGCAGGCTGGCAGCCGCATGGTGTCCAGCCTGATTGCCCACCGGCACCGGATTGCGGCCCGTCTTTTCGCCCGGGTCGTGGACCTGGTCGACTGTGCCAGTCGTTTGCGCCGTCCAGTGGCGGATGACGTGCCGCCGCTGGTGGACGCCGTCACGATGGACGATGGCGTTGGTCTGGCGAGCGTGGAAAGCGCCCGAGGCACCCTGCTACATGTCGTGAATATCGACGACGATACCGTGGTCGACTACGCGATCGTCGCACCGACCGAGTGGAATTTCTGTCCGGGTGGCCCGTTCGAACGGGAAGCGTCGGGATGGTCCGCACCCGATCGCGAGAGCGCGTTAAGGAGGCTGCGGGTACTGGCCTTGTCGCTCGATCCCTGCGTCGAATATACCCTCGAGCTGGTGGATGTGGATGAGGACGGGTGTGGCGATGCATGAGATGGCGCTGGCCGAGAGTGTGCGCGGCATCGTCGAGAATGCGGTTCGCGACCGGTCCGGGTGCAAGGTCAAGACCGTGGTGCTCGAAATCGGCACGCTCGCGTCGGTCGAAGTGGAAGCCTTGCGATTCTGTCTCGAGGTTGTGTTGCGCGATTCGGTAGCCGACGGCGCGAGCATCGAAGTGGAGAGTGTTCCGGGTCAGGGGTGGTGCATCGAATGCGCCGCAAGCGTGCCAATCTCGAATCTGTTCGACGCCTGCCCGGACTGTGGCGGCTACCAGGTGCGCCCGACGTGCGGAACCGAGATGCGGGTCAAGGAACTGGAAGTCGAATGAATCAAGGCATCGCGACGATGTTTCGATTAAACCTGCTGCCATGCGGGGCGCGGCACGCGTCGCCACGGCGACTTTCTCATTGAG
>CAYTAY010000202.1:0-5827 GCA_964435845.1 uncultured Azoarcus sp. | reverse complement strand
CATGGCTGTCATCTCCAAGCGTGCTTTTCGCGCGAGCTTAGCACGCGGAAAACCGAACCGCATGTCGCCACCGCACGCTGTAAACCGCGTTGGCAAGGATGTGCGGATCGTGGAAACCAGCTTGCCGGGTGAATATGCCGGAGCCGACGAGAAGCGTGCGTGTACGCAGGGTTTCAAGAGAGCGTCGTGGCTGGCACGGAAATTGTTATGAACTTTCCAATAATTGTTCATAACATTGAGGCCCGCACTGCATCATTGATGCGACGAGGTGGGTCGGAGGAGTGTGTTCCAAATGCCTGCAGCGAATCTGCCGCGCCAACTGGCGCTGGCTTGTCTGCTCTCGGGGGCTGCCGCAGCGCAGGCCCAGAATCTGCCTACGCTTGGCGAGGTGGTCGTCACCGCGACACGCACCCCGCATCCGATTGCCGAAGTACCGGTCGAAACACTCGTGATCGATCGCGCTGAGATCGAACGCTCGGGCGCGCGGGCATTGCCGCAATTGCTGCGCAGCGTTCCGGGGGCCGCGGCGACCAATCTCGACGACGTCATCGGCTCTGACAATCTGCGCCTGACCTTGCGCGGCCTGCAACTCAATGAGGGCTATGGGCTGATCCTCGTCGACGGTCGTCGCGTGCATGGTGGCATGGGGGCGCACGGCGACTATGGCATCAGCCTGAACCAGATTCCGTTGGCGATGATCGAGCGCGTCGAGGTCGTCAAGGGCGCAGGTTCGGCCCTGTATGGGGCCGACGCGATGGCTGGGGTGATCAACATCATCACCCGCCGGCCCGATTCGGGCGCTGGCGGCAGCGCGTCGGTCAGCGTCGGACGCTACGGCATGACGAAGCGTCAGGGGGTGGCGGCAAACGATCGCAGTCGTGAGAGCCTGCTGGTGAATGCCAGCTACGGCGCTTCACTGGGTGGGGGGGGCGACGCGCTGCTGACACTCGCGCGTGAGCAGGACGAAGGCAATGCGCAGGATGCACAGAAGACCTGGCGCGACAGCGTGGCGGTGCGCGTCGCACACCGGCTGGACGAAGCCTGGTCGGCGGAAATCCAGTTGGATCTGGCACAGGCGAGGCGCAATGCGCTTGTTCCCACGGCGCGTCATGACCGCAAGTATGACGACATGCGGGTTGCGATTGCGATCGACCGACAGGTGGCGGAGCATCATCTGCGCGTGTCCGCGAACCGTTTCACACAGGATTTCGAAACCGGTTTTGCCGGCTTCGCGCATGGATTCCGATATGGCGAGGTCGGCTTCGATCAGATCGAGGCCGCGTACACGCACTATGGCGATACTCGGTGGCTCACGGTCGGCGGCGAGTTCCAGCGTCAGCGCCTCGACTACCTGTTCAAGAATTATCCGACGGCCCAGCCGCTCGAGACCGTCAAGGTCAAGCGCAACATCGACACGGCGAGTCTCTACGTCCAGAACGAGATGTTTTTGCTCGACGAGCGCCTGACCCTGGTGCCGGGCCTCCGCGTAGAGAACCACTCGCGCTACGGGAATTCGGTGAGTCCGCGGCTGGCTGCGAGCCTGCTGACCGAGCAAACTGGAACCTGGCGCGCGTCGATCGGTACTGCCTTCAAGTCGCCGACGATCCGTCAGCTCTACTATGACGGCCCATATCGTCACGGCAGCAACTACGACGAATCGAACCCGAATCTAAAGGCCGAGAAAGCGGTGAACCTCAACCTCGGCTGGGAGCGCAATTGGGTGCATGGCGGCCTGTGGTCGGCTGTCACCCTGCATCACACCCGGGTGCGCGACAAGGTGGTGCGTGCCGATACCGGACGCTTCATCGATGGCCTCCCTGTGCGCAGTTACCAGAATCTCGATCGTGTCCGTATCAGCGGTGTCGAGGTGGCGCTCAGGGCAGGCGGCCGTACGGGCTTCGCGCTCGCCGCGGCTGCGGCATGGACCCGTGCGCGCGACGGTGACACCGGCAAGCGCATGCCCTACGTGCCCGAACAGACGCTGACCCTGACGCCGTCCTACGTGTTCGCGTCCGGGCGGGGTGGTGCCCAGCTTACGGTGTCGGCTTACGGGCGCCAGTACCGCGATGCCGCCAACACCCAGCGCAACCGTTCGCATTCGGTAGCCGATCTGCGTCTCTGGCATGTCCTCGGTGACCATGCCCGGGCCAGCCTGGAGATCAACAACCTCACCAACTCGAGCAAGGGTGAAAGCGAATACACCTGGCGCACCGGCCGCTATGTGGGGATCTCTCTGAACGCCAGCTTCTAAGCCCGGTTCATCACACTCGTCATCATTCGGAACGGAGAAATTCGCATGAAAGTCGCACGATTCACGTCAGGGTTGCTGCTTGGCGTCCTATCCGCCACCGCCGCTGCCCACTACCCCTGGCTCACGCTCGACTCGCATCTGCCCAGCGACGGTCAGCCGCTGTCCTTCGAAGTCGGCTCGGGGCACAGTTTTCCGGTCGACGGCACCTTGTCTGCGGACCGGCTGGAATCTCTGGTAGTTGTCGGCGTGCAGGGCGAACACGCGATCGCTCTCGTCGAGAAGGCGGAGCGTTTCACGGTCGAGCCAGCGCTGCTCGAGGATGCTGCCTTATTGGTCGGGGTGCAGCTTTCGAGCTATTACAGCCGCACGCCGGAGGGCGGTCGGAGGGGGTCGAAGCGGGAGTTTCCGGATGCGCGCAGCTGCAGTTACTCGAGCAACACGGTAAAGGCCATGGTCGGTTCAGCTATGGCAGCGGGGGCCGCGGGCAAGCCGCTCGGCCACGCCTTCGAAGTGCTGCCGGAGGCGGGGCCTGGCGCTTTGTCCGCGGGGAGCGTGTTGCCGGTGCGGGTGCTCTTTCACGGCAAACCGTGGCCGGGTGAGGTCAGCGCGATTTACGCCGGTTACGAAAAAGCCGAGGGCGAGGCCGATTACCCGGTTCAGGTAACGACCGACGTCGAGGGTCGCGTCGAGATTCCGCTCGATCGCGCCGGTCAGTGGATGCTCAGGGTCAGCACCAGCGAGCCGTATCCTCAGGCCGAAGTGTGCGACCAGCTCAACTACAATGCGACGCTTACGTTCGCGGTTCGCTGATTTTTCCGGGCCCTTCGTTTCGATGATCTCACGCCTCCTGTTGACCTTTGCACTGCTTGCACTGACTCCCGCGCAGGCGCAGGCGCATGCCTTGCTGTACGAGATCGTAGGCGGCGAGGTCGTGGTGGTGCGCTTTCAGTTCGCCGGGACCGACGAGCAACCGTGGTTCGAACCATACGAGATATTCGCACCCGGTTCGGCCACGCCCCATCAGCGTGGCCTCGTGAACGCGAACGGCGAAATCACGTTTCGGCCAAGTACGCCGGGGCGATGGCAAGTGCGTGTCGCCACCGAGGATGGCCACGGGGCGAACGTCAGCGTTGACGTGTCGGAAGCGGGACGGGTCGAAGCCGGTGGGTCGACACCGTTCGGTCAGCGCCTGGCGATGGCCATGGCGATCCTCTTCGGGGTCTTCGGTGTCGCCGCGCTGGCGCGTGACTGGCGGCGTCGCCCCGGTGTGGCGGGCAAGGCGTGAGCGAGAACATGCACATACCCGACGGATTGCTCTCCCCTCAGACCTACCTGCCGGCGCTGGCGATCGCGGTGCCCCTGTGGGTGATTGCCGGTCGGCGACTGGCGCGCGAACTCGGCGACGCGACCATCCCCCGGCTGGCGGTGTTCACCGCGCTGGCGCTTGTGCTGTCGACCCTCATGTTGCCGCTTCCCGGTGGCACTTCCGGTCATGCCATCGGCGTTGCGCTGCTCGCGCTGCTGTTCGGGCCGTGGATCGCATTCATGGCCTATACGCTAGTGTTGCTGCTGCAGGCGTTGGTCATCGGGGCGGGCGGGCTTACCGCCCTGCCTGTCAATGCGCTTGCCATGGGGTGGGTCGGGGCCTGGTGCGCAGTGTTGCTGCACCGCCTGATCGCGCCGTGGCACCGCGATGCTGCGGTGCTCTTGGGGGTGGGGGTGTCCATCGTCCTGTCGGCGCTGATCGTGGCGTTGATCCTGGGCGCTCAGCCGTCGATTGCGCAGCGCCCGGACGGTTCTCCCCTGTTCTTCCCGTTCGGCCCCATGGTCACGGTGCCGGCCATTGTGCTGCCACATCTTGCCATCGCGGCGGGAGAGGCGGTGTTCACCCTGCTGATCCTGCGCCATGCGCGCAAGCGCCACTGGGTTGAGGTGAGCGCGTGAACAGCGTGTCGAGGCTGCGCGATCATGACCGCGGCGTGCTCGTTGGCGGCCTGCTCGCGATGTTCGCGGCAACCCTGGTGCATGAGCCGTTGTGGCTGGTCGGCGCGCTGGCCGGCTTGCTGGCTGTGGCGGGCGCAGCACGCTGGACCGTGCTGCGGCGCGCGGTCCGGGTGGTTCT
This sequence comes from uncultured Azoarcus sp., assembly GCA_964435845.1. Classification (GTDB taxonomy): domain Bacteria; phylum Pseudomonadota; class Gammaproteobacteria; order Burkholderiales; family Rhodocyclaceae; genus Azoarcus_F. Next base: position 1,454 of record CAYTAY010000202.1, on the reverse strand, counting down.
GCCGGTCAATCTGATGATCTCGGCAGGCATGGTGCTGGCGGGCTGGCTCTCGGGGCGAGTCGACTGGACGTTCTTGCTGTTGCTCAATCTGCGGGTCGTGCTGCTCGCCAGTCTGACCGCATGGCTTGCGATCCGGGTCAACTTCGATCGTGTGCTCGCCCCGTGGCCCGCGGCGCGACGGGGGCTCGCGATCATCCGGGTCCAAAGCGCTCTGTTGCGGCGGTTGGCGCTCGACTACCGGTTGGCGTTCGCCAGCCGCAGCATTCAAGCACCTACCCTCGTCAACCGTTACCGTGCGGTCAGCGCCCATGGGCTCGGTCTGCTCGACAAGGCGGTCGCCAACGCCGAGGCCACGACTTTGGCGATGCGTTCGCGCGGAGCCATGGATGAGTGAAATCCTCTTCCGAATGGACGGAGTAGGGTTTGCCTATGCCAATGGCGCTGAGGTGTTGTCCGACGTCGATTTGACGATTGGCCGCGGTGAGCGCATCGTACTGCTGGGTGCAAACGGATGCGGAAAGAGTACCTTGCTGAAGGCGCTCGACGCGCTGGTGTTGCCCGTGCGTGGGCGCCTGACTTTCGACGGGCGGGTGATCGACGCTGCCTGCCTGCGTGATCGAAGCTGGGCGCGGGACTTCCGGCGTCGGGTTGTACTGATGTTCCAGCAGCCGGAAAACATGTTGTTCAACGCCAGTGTCGCCGACGAAATCGGCTTCGGACTGTCGCATCTCGAACCGGATGAACGCAAGCGCCGTATCGCAGAGTGGGCTGGGCGCTTCGGTCTCGGCGACAAGCTCGAACGGCCGCCGTTCGAACTGTCCGGCGGCGAACAACAGCGGCTATGTCTAGCCTGCCTGCTGGCAATCGAGCCCGAGGTCTTGCTGCTCGACGAGCCGACTGCGAACCTCGATCCGCGCACCGTCGGCTGGCTCATCGACTGGCTGGCGGCCAGTCGGATCACCACCGTCATCGCCACCCATCATTTGTCGCTCGCACGCGAAATGGGCCAGCGAGCGATCATCGTCTCGGAAGCCCATCGCATCGTCTTCGACGGTCCGGTCGAGCAGGCACTGGGCGATCTCGATCTGCTGCTCGCCCACAATCTGGCGCACCGTCATGTGCATCGGCACGGCGATATCGAACACCGTCACCCGCATGTTCATCCTGACTGGTTCTGACTCGCAGTACGTCCGACCGAACCGGTAAGTCCCTTTCCAGTCGAAGTGCCGCATGCCATTCGGGAGAAAGTGGCGTTCTTCCGTCTGGATGCCAGTTTGTCGTTTTGAGCGGTAAGTGCATACTTTGTTTGCAGTCAAGCTGCGCATAGGACCGCCGAACAGGGGGTTCCGGGGATTGCTGCAGCGTGGCACGCTTCCTGCAAACGGAGAACGATGATGTCTACGCGCCTCAGCCTTCCTCTCTGTTCCTGTCCTGACCCGACCCAGGCGCGTCGC
>CAYTAY010000201.1:0-5852 GCA_964435845.1 uncultured Azoarcus sp. | reverse complement strand
TCTCTGATCAGGAGCACGGATCATGGCATTCCAACAGGGTTTGAGCGGCCTCGCGTCTTCATCGAAAGCGATCAACGTCACCAGCAACAACATTGCCAACTCGAGTACGGTGGGTTTCAAGGCGGGGAGCGCCTTGTTTGCGGACGTGTATGCTTCTGCACTAAGTGGGGCGGCTACCGGGCTACAGATCGGTATCGGCAGCAAGGTCAGCGAAGTCCGGCAAGCATTTACACAGGGCAACCTGTCTACCTCCAACAACCCGCTGGACCTGGCGATCAATGGTAACGGGTTTTTCCGCCTTGAGCGGACCGATGGTTCGATCGCATATTCGCGTAACGGGCAACTGGATGTGGACCGGAATGGGTTCATCGTCAACGCAACCGGAGACAAGCTGACAGGGTTCCCGGTCGCCTCGATAGTGGGAGGGACGGCAGTATTCGAAGGTACGCCGAGCACGCTTCAGATCGATATACGCAACATTGATCCCCAAGAGACGACGCGGGTAGGGATAACTGCAAACCTTGATGCCCGGGCCATCAATCCGGTACAACAGACGCCCCCTCAGGCGCCGTTTGACCCGACTCTCGCGCCCGCCATACCAGTGGAAACCTACAACTCCACGACTTCCTTGACGGTATTCGACTCCTTGGGCAATCCGCATTCGCTGACGTTGTATTTCATTCGCACTGATCCTCAAGAAGACAACTCCTGGGATGTCTGGTGGAGTCTCGATGGGGAAGAAGCGCAGCAGTTCCCTGATCAGTTGGAGTTCGACGAGCTCGGGAGAATCAACGGTACCGCGGACTTCGATGTCTCGGCAGCCCTCACGAATGGAGCAAAGACGCCCCTGGAGCTGACGGTCGACCTTTTCCGTGTTACCCAGTTCGGCAGTGCGTTTTCAGTGGCCGCATTGAACCAGAATGGCTTTACCACGGGGCAGTTGACAGGGATCGTCACGACTTCAGACGGCACGATTCAGGGGCGCTACAGCAATGGCGAGACCAAAGACATTGGCCGGATTGTCCTGGCCAATTTCCAGAGTCCGAACGGATTGATCTCTCTTGGCAACAATCTTTGGGGAGAGTCACCGGATTCGGGCCAACCGACGATCGGTGCGCCGGGTACAGGAGTGCTTGGGGTGATCAGCGCCGGGACGATAGAAGAGTCGAATGTCGACCTGACCCAGGAACTGGTACAGCTCATCGTGCAGCAGCGCAACTACCAGGCCAATGCGCAGTCGATCCGGGCCCAGGACCAGATCCTGCAGACGCTGGTGAACCTGCGCTAACCGAATCCGCTGAGGAGCATTGAGCATGGATCGCCTGATCTACACCGCGATGACCGGGGCCAAGCACACGCTTGGCCAGCAGGCTGCGGTCGCGCACAACCTGGCCAACGCAAACTCCAACGGTTTTCGTGCCGAGTTGCACAAGCTGCGCGCGGTCGAGGTCCAGACCGACGCCCATCGTACGCGAGCATTTACCGTCGACGCCAGCGTCGCCAACGACTTCACCCCGGGTGGGCTGCAATACACCGGCCGCCCCTACGATGTCGCACTCGACGGCAAGGGCTGGCTGACGGTGCAGATGGCGGATGGGACCGAGGCCTACACCCGCAACGGCAGTCTCGAGGTGAGCCCCAACGGCGTGCTGCAGACACGCGATGGCCGGGCGGTCATCGGCGGGGGCGGGCCGGTGGCGATTCCACCCAACACCGAGATTGTCATCGGGCAGGATGGCACGATCTCGGCCATTGAGCCGGGTGGCGTGGTCAACATCGTTGACCGTCTGAAGCTGGTCAACCCGCCCGAGGCCGAGCTCCAGCGCGGCGCCGACGGCTTGTTCCGGCTGAACACAGGCCTGCCGGCGCCGGCCGACGAGGCGGTCAGCATCGCCAGCGGCTATCTCGAGAGCAGTAACGTCAATGTCGTCGAGCAGATGGTGACCATGATCTCGCTCGCCCGGCAGTTCGAAATGCAGACCCGCATGATGCAGAACGCCGAGCAAAACGACCGTGCGGCCTCGCAGATCCTTGGCAGCCGCTGAACTGGAGATTAGGACCAGCTTGAACCCCTTATTCGCGGGATCGTGGTCAAGGCATCACGCTTAAGCTGAGTACCAGGGCAATACCGGCATTCGTGGCCGGCAGGGATTGCCAGACAAGGAGTACGACATGATTCGCTCACTGTGGACCGCAAGAACCGGACTGGACGCCCAGCAAACCCAGCTCGACGTCATTTCCAACAACCTGGCTAACGTCTCGACCAATGGTTTCAAGCGTTCGCGTGCGGTGTTCGAGGATTTGCTCTACCAGACCCTGCGTCAGCCGGGCGCCCAACAAACCCAGCAGAACCAGATCTCAAGCGGTTTGCAGATCGGCACCGGGGTGCGCCCGATCGCTACCGAGCGGCTCTACAGCCAGGGCAATCTGCAGCAAACCGGCAATTCGCTGGATCTCGCCATCCAGGGTAATGGCTTCTTCCAGGTCGAGCGTCCAGACGGCACCATCGCCTATACCCGTGACGGTTCGTTCCAGCTCGACAACGAGGGCAATGTCGTCACCGCCAGTGGCTACCTGCTGGCCGACAATATCAACATTCCGGCCGATGCGCTGAGCATCACCGTCGGCAAGGACGGCACCGTGAGCGTGCTGCAGGCTGGCGAGATCGCCCCGATCGAGGTCGGGGCAATCCAGCTTGCGACCTTCATCAATCCGGGTGGTCTGCAGGCCGCAGGCGAAAACCTGTTTCTCGAAACCGCCTCCAGCGGTGTGGCCAATCCGGTTCAGCCAGGCCAGGAGGGATCCGGTGTGATCAACCAGGGCTATGTCGAGACCTCCAACGTGAACGTCGCCGAGGAACTGGTCAGCATGATCGTCACCCAGCGCGCATACGAGATCAACTCAAGGGTGATCTCCACCTCCGACCAGATGCTCGGTCGCCTCACCCAGCTCTGAGGCATCGCCATGAACAGCGCCAGATTTTTCGCGATTGTAGCGCTCGTGCTGCTGTCCGGCTGTGCGGCAGTGCAGACCACGCCGCCCACCGCAGTGCACCAGCCGATGACCGCCGTTCCCGAGGCCCGTGCCCACATGGTGCCTGCCAACGGCGCCATCTACCAGGCGAGCCACGCCCGACCACTGTTCGAGGACCGGCGCGCACGCAATGTCGGCGACACGCTCACGATCAACCTCGTCGAGCGCAATGCTGCACAAAAGGCGTCCAACGCCAATGCAACCCGCGGCTCGAGCATGAGCGGCGGCATCACCACCCTCGGTCGTGTGCCACTCGCCGGCCTGAGTGGGCTCGAAGTCGAGGCCGGGACGGACTCCTCCTTCACCGGGCGGGGTGCGGCGGCAGCCAACAACGCGTTCAACGGTACGATCACGGTCACCGTCATCGACGTCTACCAGAACGGAAACCTGCTGGTGTCCGGCGAGAAACAGCTCGCAATCAACCAGGGCAACGAGTTCATCCGCTTCTCCGGTGTGATCAACCCCAACACCATCACCGGCGCCAACACCGTGCAGTCGACCCAGGTGGCCGATGCCCGCATCGAGTACAAGGGCAGCGGCTACATCGACGAATCCCAGCGCATGGGCTGGCTGCAGCGCTTCTTCCTCGCGGTGTTGCCGTTCTGAGGGGCATCATGAGCATAGGCAAACTTTTCAAATCGCTCGGAATCGCGATGATCGCTGTGGCGCTGTGTGCGCCAGTGTCGGCGGCGGAGCGCATCAAGGATCTGGCCTCGATCTCCGGGGTGCGTGACAACCAGATCGTCGGCTACGGCATCGTCGTGGGGCTGGACGGCTCCGGCGACCAGACCACGCAGACGCCATTCACAGTGCAGAGCATCATCAACATGCTCGGCAACATGGGCGTGGCGATGCCGCCCGGCACCCGCCTGCAACTGCGAAACGTTGCCGCGGTGATGGTCACTGCCAATTTGCCGCCCTTCGCGCGGCCGGGGCAGCAGATCGACGTCACCGTCTCATCCATAGGCAACGCGCGCAGTCTGCGGGGCGGCACCCTGATCATGACGCCGCTCAAAGGCGCCGACGGGCAGGTCTACGCGATGGCGCAGGGGCACCTGTTCGTTGGCGGTATCGGTGCCGAAGGCGTCGGTGCGTCGCAGGTGACCAACCATCTGGCCGCCGGGCGCATTCCCAACGGCGCCACGGTCGAGCGCGCCGTGCCGACCTCGCTCGGCCAGGGCGAATACATCACCTTCGAACTGCGCGAGACCGATTTCGGCACCGTGCGCCGGGTGGTGGACGCGATCAACATGGCAACCGCCAACGGGGTGGCGCAGGCGCTGGACGGGCGCAGCGTCCAGGTCCGGGCGCCAATGGATCCGACCGATCGTGTCGCCTTCATCGGCCGCCTCGAAAACCTCATGGTCACGCCGGAGCAGCAGGCGGCCCGGGTCATCGTCAACGCCCGCACTGGCTCGGTCGTGATGAACCAGCGGGTCACCCTGCAAAACGTGGCGGTCGCTCACGGCAACATCACGGTGAGCATCGGCACCGATACCACCGTGGTCCAACCGCCGCCGTTCGGTGGCGGCGAGACAGCGGTGGTGCAGCAGGGCCGGATCGACATCGACGAGCCGCAGGTCAGCTTCATCAACGTCCCCGCAAGCGCCAGCCTGTCCGACGTGGTCAATGCCCTCAACGCGATCGGCGCGACCCCGACCGATCTCGTCAGCATCCTGCAGGCGATGCGCGCGGCTGGTGCCTTGCGTGCGGAACTGGAGATCATCTGACATGAGCGTCGAGCTGAGCAAGCTCAACGTCCTAGACCCCAACTCCTTCGGGGATCTGAAGCGGCTGGTGCGCGAGGGCAATTCGCCCGATGCGCTGCGCGCTGCCGCCAAGCAGTTCGAGGGCCTGTTCATGCAGATGATGCTCAAGGCCATGCGTGAGGCCACACCGGCCAATGGCCTCTTCGACAACGACCAGACCCGCATGCTGCAGTCCTTCCAGGACCAGCAGATGGCAATGCAAATGGCCCAGGGCTCGGGCATTGGCCTGGCCGAGGTGATCTTCCGGCAGATGGGGGGCGAGCATCTCGGCGTCACGCGCGAGCCGACCATAGGGCCGGACGGCAAGCCGGTGTTCGATCTCGCCAGCGTGCCACGCCGGGCGGCAATTTCTGCCTCGCGCGGCACCACGGAGGCAAGCCCTGCCGGCAATTTGGCCGGGGGCGATGCACCGGCGAGCCGCCCCGAGCTTGTCGCAAGCGCTGCCCCGGCGCCGACCCCCTCGGTATCCGAGCGCGTCGGCAGCTTCGTCGGCCGGGTGTGGTCGCATGCGGTCGAGGCCGCGCGCAGCATTGGTGTGCCGCCGCAGTTCATGGTTGCACAGGCGGCGCTCGAAACCGGCTGGGGCAGGGCAGAGCTGCGCACCCGGGACGGCCAGCCGAGCCACAATGTGTTCAATATCAAGGCCGGCCGCAACTGGAAAGGCCCGGTGGTCGAGTTGCCGGTCACCGAATACGCCGACGGCCGCCCCTACACCGAGCACGCGCGTTTCCGCGTCTATGGCTCGTATGCCGAAGCCTTCGAGGATTTCGCCAACCTCATGCGCAACAACCCGCGCTACGCGAACGTGCTCGGCCAGACCGACCCCGCGGGCTTTGCGCGCAGCCTGCAGACCGCCGGGTATGCCACTGATCCGCTCTACGCCGACAAGATCGTGAGCATCATCAACGGGCCGACGCTGCGCGCCGCGCTCGGCGGTTGAGTCGGGCTCAAGCGGCGTTTGCCGGCGGCCCGCTGAACTGGCAAGAAACTTGCTGAACATGGTTCAAACGTAACGAGGAACCATCATGGCCGGATTGCTCAACATCGGCT
>CAYTAY010000200.1:0-5880 GCA_964435845.1 uncultured Azoarcus sp. | reverse complement strand
GGTCGTGCTGGTCATCGTCATGCTGGTCTTCGGTACCAAGAAGCTGCGCAATATCGGGCAGGATCTCGGTGGTGCGGTGAAGGGCTTCAAGGAAGGCATCCGCGAGGCGGACACCGAGGCCAGTGCCGATGCCGAGAAACAGAAGCTGGCCAACGAGAAGACCATCGACGCCGAGGTGCGCGAGAAGTCCGGCAAAGTCAATTCCTGACGAAAGGCGGGGGCGACGAAGACAAGGGGCGCGAGACGCCCCTTGCTGTTCGGTCCGCGGCGCGGCTTGCCGCCGATTGGAAATTGCGAGCGGGCGTGTCTGGCGTCAGCCATCGAGACTCGGGCAATTCAAATTTCGGAACTAGGCTGAAATGTTCGATTTCGGTTTCACTGAACTGATGTTTATCGCGTTGGTGGCCTTGATCGTGGTCGGGCCGCAACGCTTGCCCAAGGTCGCCCGTACCGCGGGCCACCTGCTCGGGCGGCTGCAGCGCTACGTGTCGGACGTGAAGTCCGACATCTCGCGCGAGATGCAGCTCGAGGATCTCAAGAAACTACAGCAACAGGTCGAACAGCAGGCGCGTGACCTCGAGAAGTCGGTGCGCAGCGAGATGAGCGAGGTCGAAGGCGACCTCAAGAAAAGTGCGGCCGAGATCGAAAAAAGTGTTTCGCTCGACGAAAGACCCCGCACCCCGGTCGAGGACAAAACACCGCGAGCTGCCGCGGACATGCCGCCGATGCCCGACACTCATCCGACGAGGCCGGCCGACCCTCCTGCAACGCCTGAAAATCAGTTGAAACTCGGCCTGGAGCCGGCATCAGTCGAAAAGACTGTGGATAAGCCATGAGCACCGCCCAGAACACTTTCATCTCCCATCTCGTCGAGCTGCGCGACCGCCTGTTGCGCGCGATCGTCGCGATGCTCGTCATCTTCGTGGTGTTGATGCCGTGGGCGGGGGATATCTACGACATCCTCGCGCAGCCTATGATGAACACGCTGCCCGACGGCGCCAACATGATCGCCACCGGGGTGGTCACGCCGTTCTTCGTGCCGGTCAAGGTGACCCTGATGGTCGCTTTCCTGATCGCATTGCCCTATGTGCTGCATCAGGCCTGGGCCTTCATTGCGCCGGGGCTTTATGCGCACGAACGGCGGATCGGGCTTCCTCTGGTGCTCGGCACCACACTGCTGTTCCTGTTGGGTATGGCGTTTTGCTACTTCTTCGTGTTCGGCACGGTGTTCAAGTTCATCAACGACTTCGCGCCGGCCAGCATCATGGTGGCGCCGGATATCGAGGAATACCTCTCCTTTGTGATCACGTTGTTCATTGCTTTCGGCCTCACCTTCGAGGTGCCGGTGGTGGTCATCCTGCTGGTCAAGACCGGAGTGGTTTCGGTGGACAAGCTCAAGGAAGCCCGGCCCTACGTAATCGTGGGCGCATTTGTGATCGCCGCCATCATCACGCCGCCGGACGTGATCTCGCAGTTCATGCTGGCCGTGCCGATGGTCCTGCTCTACGAAGTGGGTATCCTCATCGCCCGGATGCTCGCAAAGCCTGAGCCGGTTGCCAAGACTGACTACGCGGCGCCGAGCAAAGATGAACTCGATGCCGAGCTAGACCGCATCGAGCAGACCGACAAGAAAGAGAGCTGAGGGTCAGCGACCGGCTTGCGTCGGTCGTCGGCCGATCCGCACGTCCAGCTCCATCTCGCTCGCGTTACGTCGGATCCTGAAACGCGAGGTGTCGCCGGGGGTGCGCGCCGCAACCATTTCGAGCATTTCCCGCGCACCACGCACGTCCTGATCGTCCATCGCCACCAGTATGTCGCCCGGTCGCAGTCCGGCACGCTCGGCCGGACTGTCCCGGAGCACGCCGGCGATCATTGCTCCGCTCGGCGTCTCGACTCCCGCGGGGGCGTCGAGATCGCGGACCACTTCCCTGATCTCGACGCCTACCCAGCCCCGGGTGACTTCGCCGTTGGCGACGATTTGCTGCAGCACGTCGCGTGCGAGCGAGACCGGTATCGCAAAGCCGATGCCGAGCGAGCCACCCGAACGCGAGTAGATCGCGGTGTTGATGCCCACCAGGTCGCCGCTCGCATCGACCAGGGCGCCGCCGGAGTTGCCGGGATTGATCGCGGCATCGGTCTGGATGTAGTTTTCGAAGGTGCTGATGCCGAGCTGTGTGCGCCCCAGCGCCGAGACGATGCCCATGGTCACGGTCTGACCCACGCCGAACGGGTTGCCGATGGCGAGCACCACATCTCCGACCTCCAGGTTGTCTGGCGCCGAGAAGGCGATCGCGGGCAATCTCTCGACGCCTGTTATACGCAACACCGCGAGATCGGTTTCAGGGTCGCGGCCGATGAGTTCGGCAGGAAAGCGGCGCCCGTCATTCAGGGAAACCTCGATACCGTCGGCGTTTTCGACCACGTGGTTGTTGGTCAGAATGTAGCCTTCCTCGCTCACGATGACGCCGGATCCCTGGCCTGTGGGGCTCTGCCTCGAAGGCTCGCGATCGCCGAAAAAGTGGCGATAGAACGGCTCGTCGGCCAGTGGATTGCGTGCGGCCGCGTTGTTGCGGATGGTCAGAATATGCACGACCGCCGGCATCGAGCGGCCGGCGGCCACCGCGTAGGAGCCGGGCGGCGAGACACGCTCGTCATCGGAGCGTGCTGGAGACGACTGGACGATGGTCAACGTACTGGACCCCGCGGGCCTGGAATTCAGCCAATCCGGCGCGAGGGCATTCAATACGAACAGTACTGCCACTGCCAGGGTGACAGTCTGAGCAAAGATCAACCACAAGCGGCGCATGAACAGGGTTCCGTCAGGGTTTCGGATCGAGCGGTGGCGAGCGGGGCGACGGGTCGGCCCGTCGCACACCAGCGAATGCCGCCCAGTGGCGCAGCCCGCGTTCTCCGAGCTTTGTCATCAGCGCCCGGTTGAGTAACATTGGGTGGGCTGAACCCCCGCCTGATTTTGCCGCCGCAAACTTGAGGACCCGACCCGATGCGACTCGACAAGCTCCGCGACTACCTCGACACATTGCTCGAAGCCGCAAGGTTCAAGGATTATTGCCCAAACGGCCTGCAAGTGGAAGGCCGGTCGGATGTCTCGCGTGTGCTGTGTGGTGTTACGGCCAGTCAGGCGCTGCTCGATCATGCGGTAGCACGGCGGTTCGACGCGGTACTCGTTCATCATGGATACTTCTGGCGCGGAGAGGATGCCCGCATCACCGGAATCCGCCAACGCAGGATTGCGACCCTGCTGCGTAACGAAATCAGCCTGTTCGCCTATCACCTGCCGCTCGATGCCCACGCCGAACTCGGCAACAACGCGCAACTCGCCCGCGTTGCGGGCTGGGTGCCGGAGCGCCAGTGCGGTGACAATGATCTGATCTGGCTGGGCCGTCCTGCCAAGACCATGCCGGCGGCGGCGCTTGCAGATTCGCTGGGCATCGCTCTGGGGCGCGAACCCATGTTGGTTGGCAGTGGTGAGAGAGAGGTGGTTTGCGTGGCCTGGTGCACCGGCGGTGCGCAAGGCTACTTCGAAGCGGCGATCGATGCGGGAGCCGACGTGTTCGTCTCCGGTGAGATATCCGAACAGACGGTTCACCTCGCGCGGGAATCAGGGGTGCCTTACATCGCCGCTGGCCACCACGCAACCGAGCGCTACGGTGTTCGTGCCTTGGCTGGGCATTTGCGCGAGGCACTTGGGCTGGAGGCAAGCTTCTTGGATCTGGACAACCCGGTCTGACCTATACCCCTCATGGTGCGACTGGCGGCGAGCGGGGCGCTCGAATAGCACGCTAAGATGCGCTCTCGGGCTTGTAGCGACCCAGTTGCAGTTCCAGTACGCCGGCTAGCATCAGCAGGTCATCCACGGCGCCCAGCTCGAAACCCATGCGGGTGCCCTTGCGGTTGTCCCGAACCAGGAGGTCGATATAGGCCTGGCACCGCCGTGTTCCCCAGGTTTCCTGAAGTCTGGCCGAGATATGTGCAAGGGCCTCGATGCTGCTGCCATGCGCGCTGACATCGCGGAAATTGCCCCAGGTGACCGCGCGCACATTGAAGGTCTTGTTCAGCTCGGCAGCCAGGATGTCGAACTCACGATGCATCTCTGCAGTGTGGTAGACCTCCATTAGCTTCAGCCATGGCGTGATCGCCTGTTTCGGGTTGGACTCGATGAAAGCCTCGAGTGTTTCGGCCGCGCCGTGCACCCTTCCGAAACTCAGCATGATCTCGGCGAGCTCGACTGCGGATTCATGTTCCTCCGGTTCGTCTTCGACGAGGATTGCCGGGGGCAAGGTCGGCATGTCGCTGGAAACCTCGACCTCAGGTTTTGCGGCGGCTTGGGCGGTCGATGACTCCCATTCGAGAACAGGCGGCGTCGGTGGCGGAAGGGTGTGATCCAGGGCCGAGGTGTCGTCGCTCTGGCGCTGACGGTCTACACCAGCGCCGACCGGGGCGTCCTCAGGCCATGCTTCGGTCATCGGTGCACGAGCGTGGCGCACGCTACGACTTGCTGGCGTGCTTTGTGTCGAGCCGCGACGCAGGAGCAGCAAAAGCACAAGCGCAAGCAAACCGCCGGCAATTGCCCAGTTCAGCCAGGCGTCAGTGGTGGTCTGCGCCGCTGGCAGCGGTCCTGTCCGCTCGGGGATTCGATCCTCGACACCGGGCGGAGCAGGTATCGCAGGCCGGGGTGCGGCGGCAAGCTCCTGTGCAGGCGGCGCCGCTGCGGCAATCGGCTGGTCCAGCGCCGCCGCCTCGATTTGTGCGCGAAGGGCCTCCTGCAACTGCTCCAGGCGCCGAATCCGTTCGAGCAGCTCCAGCTGAGCGTCGATACTGCGGTCGATGGCAGCGACCAGTCGCTCTTCTCGAATCGTCTCGTCACTTGCGGCCGGTTCGATCTGGCGTGCCGCCAGCTCGTCGCGGGCGCCGGTGTCGACCACCAATCTATCGCGATCTGTGACAACGGGAGCAGGTGCCGGCTGCGGTGTGAGCGGCTCGGCGCGGGTCGGGGGCGGCGGCGCTGTTTCGCTTGGGGTAGGCGCAGTTGCAACAGAGGGAGGCGGCCGAGGCCGCTCGGTGGAAGCTGCAGCCACGCGAGCAAGACTCGGAACGCGCAACTCGGTGCCGGGTGGCAACAATGCAGCAGGATGTCGGCTGCCATCGAAGACCTGCGGGTTGCCGCGCATCACGCCATTGATGAATGCGCGTCGTGCGCCCTCGTCACGCGGGTATAGAGCTTGTGCAATCGATGCGACCGACTCGCCTTGCACGGTAGTCCACAACTGCGCGCCAGGCGCAGTGGTTGTCGCTGGACGCGGGCTTGGTGTGCGCGCGGCAGTGCGCTCGGCCTCACGCGCCACCGGTCGAGCGACAGGCGCCGGCTCCGGCATCAGCAAGGTGTAGGTGCGTAGCAGGCGCGTAGTGCAAATGTCCTGCAGCGAAAAGCGCAGGATCGGCTCGAAGACGGGTTCGGGGTGGGTGACCACGATGCGCGCACCGGCACCGCCTCCGGTAAGCGACAGACTGCCACCGCGCAGCGTGGCCACGCCGTCGTCCGATCGAATGTCGGCAAGGCGCACGCAGTTGGACAAAGTGTCGCGGGTCATGCCTGGGCTTGCCACTTCCAACGACAAACGGCTGCCTATGGGCGACACCGATACGGTTTCCCCGAATACCGACGCATGCGCGACGTTCAGGCTCGAAATCGACACGGCAGCCCAAAGGCATAAGCAAACCGGATGCAGCCGCGAAGCGCTTTCGCAGGGTTTAAGGCCGAAAGTCACTGACGTTGAGGGCTTATGCGGCATGAGCACGTTCGATGGAGCAGGTGACGACGCATTGTATATATAAATACGCGCCAGGGCGTAGTGATAGCTC
>CAYTAY010000199.1:568-5885 GCA_964435845.1 uncultured Azoarcus sp. | reverse complement strand
TCTGGTGCGTCGTCTGGCAAGGCGCGACGAGGCGGCATGGTCGCTCCCTGCAAGGAGGAGCAACGCAGCCAGGCGGCGCGCCAGGCGTGCAATCGGGCACGTAGCGGACTCACCCAGCGGGTGAGCCTCGTCGAAGCTGCGCATCCCAAGCTCTGCAAGGCATTCAAGGTCATGAAGAGCGATCAACTGAGGTTTCTGGGTTCAAGTGCGAGCTCGCCCTCGAATACGGTTTCGGCAGGGCCGGTCATGCGCACCGGAGTGCCAATGCCCGCCCAGGCGATCTCCAGCCCCCCGCCGCGGGTCTCGACCGCTACCGGGCTCTTGAGCAGGCCGCGCAACATGCCCGCCACCACCGCGGCACAGGCGCCGGTGCCGCAGGCAAGCGTCTCGCTGGCGCCGCGCTCGAACACCCGCAACCGGATCCGGTGGGCATCGACGACTTCCATGAAACCGGCATTGACCCTCGCAGGAAAGCGTTCATGGCATTCGATCAGTGGACCGGTTTCGCTCACTGCGGCTGTCGCCACCGAGGCGACCACTTGCACCGCATGCGGATTGCCCATCGATACCGCGGTAATCGCGATGCGATCGCCATTGGCCAGTTGCAGGGGCTGCACGACATCGTCGGAGTCGGAGACGAACGGAATCCGCGCCGGCTCGAGCACCGGCACCCCCATGTCCACGGTGACCAGGCCATCATCTTCCAGACGCGGGACAATCACCCCGGCCGCGGTATTGACCCGGATCTCGCGCTTGTCGGTGAGCCCTTTCTCATGCACGAATCGCACGAAGCAGCGGGCGCCATTGCCGCACTGCTCCACCTCGCCGCCATCGGCGTTGAAGATGCGGTAGCGAAAATCCACGCCCGGCACATCCGGCGCCTCGACTACGAGCAGTTGGTCGCAGCCGACGCCAAAATGGCGATCCGCGATACGACGCACCAGCGCGGGGGACAATTCGACGGGCTGACTGACGGCATCGACAACGACGAAATCGTTACCGAGACCATGCATTTTGGTGAATCGCAGGCGCATGATGGGAGAAATCCTTGAGTGACCCGCCGATTCTCCCTCAGGCACCGGTGCGCGTCCAGTCAGCTCAATCAAGCTCGTGCTCCGGTTCAGGTACACCGGAGGGACGCTTGTAACGCTTATAGCCCCACAAATACTGCTCGGGGCAGCGCATGATGAGGTGTTCGATCTCCCGGTTGACCGCGATGCAACGCGCCGCAAGGTCACCTTCGATCGGCGTACCGGGTTCGCTCAGGTGCAGCACATAACCCCGGCCGTGCGACAGGCGCTCAGCCCAGATCATGATCACCCGCACCCCCTTGACCTCGGACAGTCGCGCGGCAAGCGTCATCGTCCATGCGGGTTTGCCGAAAAACGGCGCCCACACGCCCTCGCCCTGCTTGGGCGCCTGATCCGGCAGCATGCCGACCATCTCGCCGCTGCGCAGCGCCTTGACCAGACGACGCACGCCCGAAACATCGGCGGGCGCGACCTGAACATTGCCACGAGCGCGCCCGGACTCCATGATCGGCGCCAGCGACGCGTTGCGCGGCGGGCGGAACAACACCGTGATCGGTCCATGGGTCGAGCAATACTGGGCGCACATCTCGAAGCAGCCCAGATGCGGCGTCAGCAGCAGCACGCTCGCGCCGTCGCCGCGCGCCTGCGCAAGCAATTCGCCGCCCTCGACCCGGACGATGCGCGACAAGACCTCTTCCTGAGGCCGAAGCCACACCCACGGCAACTCCAGCAACTGACGCCCGGTTTCCTCGGCGACACGCATCAGTTGTCGCCGCGATGGCTCGCGGCCCAGCGCGCGCCCGAGGTTGCGACGCACCTCGTCACGAAAGGAGGCCGAGAACAGCCAGAAGACACGACCGATCCAGCCGCCGATGAGATGCAGGACGGACAGTGGCAGGCAGGACAGGAGGCGGAACAATTTGGCTGGGTTCAACCTGGAAACCTCGGTTGGACGTGTTCGAGTGCGCGTCTGGCGCGCCGTCTGGCAAGGCGCGACGAGGCGGCATGGTCGCTCCCTGCAAGGAGGATCAACACAGCCAGGCGGCGCGCCAGGCGTGCAATCGGGCACGTAGCCGAGGCACCTATCGGATGATCGTCGTCGAAGCTGCGCATCCCAAGCTCGGCAAGGCATTCAAGGTCATGGAGAGCGATCAACTGAGGTTCCCAGGTTCAAGATTTTCGGGGGCGAAATCAACGGGTTTGTTGGACGCTTTCGCGCTTGGTGTGCGGCGTTATTTGCGGCTCACGCCGCTCCTGCCTCGTAATCGTCCGCTTTCGGGTAGGAGCGGCGTGAGCCGCGAACCGGGCCGGCAGAGCACGCAACACCTTGAGCGGACGGATGACCCGGCAACTCCAGACAGTACTTGGCCCTTTGCTTGTTTGGACCTACAATTATCCCCTAACCGCCGAGTTAACACGACAACTTGCAGGGCGGATGCGGAGAATATCCGCAGCAAATACTGCTAAAGCGTCGCCGCTCGACGAAATCCCCGGAGCCGGCAACGCCGGCTGCTACCGGGGATTTTCGTTTTTGGAGCACGCTTGATGAGTAAGGAATACCTCTTCACTTCGGAATCGGTCTCGGAAGGCCATCCCGACAAGGTCGCCGACCAGGTTTCGGACGGCGTCCTCGACGCGATACTGGCCGAGGATCCCAAGGCGCGTGTCGCTTGCGAGACCATGGTCTCGACCGGCCTCGTCGTGATCTCGGGCGAGATCACCACCACCGCCCATCCCAACTACAAGGAGATCGCACAGGAAGTCATCCGCCGCATCGGCTACGACGACTCCAGCGTCGGCTTCGACTACAAGTCATGCGCGATCCTCACCGCGATCAACCGCCAGTCGCCCGACATCGCCCAGGGCGTGAATGAAGGCGAAGGCCTCGACCTCGATCAGGGCGCCGGCGACCAGGGCCTGATGTTCGGTTATGCCTGCAACGAGACACCTGCGCTGATGCCGCTGCCGATCTACTATGCGCACCGGATCATGCAGCGCCAGGCCGAGCTGCGCAAGGACGGCCGCCTGCCGTGGCTGCGCCCGGATGCCAAGAGCCAGCTCACCGTGCGCCATGTCGATGGCAAGCCGGTCGCGATCGACACCGTGGTGGTGTCCACCCAGCACAGCCCCGAGGTCTCCCACGCCCAGATCTCGGAGGCAGTCATCGAGGAGATCATCAAGCCGGTGCTGCCCAAGGACTTGATCCAGGGCGAGGTTCGCTACCTGATCAACCCCACCGGACGCTTCGTCGTCGGCGGACCGCACGGCGACTGCGGCCTGACCGGCCGCAAGATCATCGTCGACACCTATGGAGGAGCCGCCCACCACGGCGGCGGCGCTTTCTCCGGCAAGGATCCGTCCAAGGTCGACCGCTCGGCCACCTACGCCTGCCGCCATGTAGCCAAGAACGTGGTCGCCGCCGGCCTGGCCGAGCGCTGCGAGGTGCAGGTCGCCTACGCGATCGGCGTCGCCAACCCGGTCAGCCTGATGGTCGACACCTTCGGCACCGGACGTATCCCTGAAGAGCGCATCGAGCAGTTGATCCGTGCCCACTTCGACCTGCGCCCCAAGGCCATCATCCAGACCCTCGACCTGCTGCGACCAATCTACTCCAAGACCGCGGCCTACGGCCACTTCGGTCGCGACGAGCCGGAGTTCACCTGGGAAGCCACCGACAAGGCAGCCGCGCTGCGCGCGGACGCAGGGCTGTAGGTACGGGCTCCGCCCGGGGACGGTGCGTTTCGCAGCGCTCACACACCCTATTGCGGCAAAGCACGCACAGGTTGCGTTGAACCAACGGTGAAACGCGCCGCACAAGAATAGAATACGGCACAAAGCATATGAACAACATTGCGGCATTTTACCGTTGTACACTTTGCACTTCGCCTTTCACGCCACCGCAACCATGCTCACCCACGCAGTTTTCTTCGTCATCGGTCTGACCCTGCTCGTCGCCGGCGCTGAGGCTTTGGTACGAGGAGCATCCCGGCTCGCACTTTCGATGGGGATAGCACCTCTCGTGGTGGGACTGACCGTCGTGGCCTTCGGCACCAGCGCGCCCGAGCTGGCGGTATCGGTCGGCGCGTCGCTCGACGGACGACCGGATCTCGCAGTGGGCAACGTCATCGGCAGCAACATCGCCAACATTCTGCTGATTCTCGGCATTGCCTCACTGATCGCACCTCTGGTGGTACACGGGCAGATCATCCGCCAGGAGATCCCGATCATGCTCGGTGCGTCGGTGCTGATGGTGGTCATGGCGCTCGATGGACGCATCACCCAGGCCGAGTCGGCACTGCTGTTCCTGCTGGTAATCGCCTATACCTTTTACCTTATCCGCCAGTCCCGCCGGGCGTCCCGCGAGACCGAGGCCGAGTACGGTGCCGATATGCCGCCAGACAGCGCATGGGACCGTCACTGGAGCGTTCAGGCCGGCCTCATCGTGATCGGTCTCGCCGCATTGGTGCTCGGCTCGCACTGGCTGGTCGGTGCCGCGGTAGCCTTCGCACAGATTTTCGGCGTCAGCGAGTTGGTGATCGGCCTGACGGTGGTCGCAGTCGGTACCTCGATGCCCGAGATCGCCACCTCGATCATCGCCGCCCTTCGTGGCGAGCGTGACATCGCGGTCGGCAACGTCATCGGCAGCAACGTGTTCAATATCTTCTCGGTGCTTGGTCTGACCGGCCTGGTGTCGGCCGGCGGCATCCCGATTTCTGACGCCGCCAGAAACTTCGACCTGTGGGTCATGCTCGCCGTGGCTTTCGCCTGCCTGCCGATCATGCTGACCGGCCGCGAGATCGCGCGCTGGGAAGGCGCGGCGTTCCTCGGATACTACGCGGCCTACACCGCCTACCTGATTCTGGCCGCACAACAACATGCCACCCTGCCTGCGTTCTCCAGCATCATGCTCGGCTACGTGATGCCGATCACGGTCGTCACCCTGATCGTCAGCATCATGCGCCACAACGGACGCAATTCCACACCGGGGTGATGATTTTCCGGTCGTGCAGGCTTGATGTATAATCGAGCTCCTTCCGAGGAGCGCTGCAAGGCGTCGAGCAGGAGTTCGCCTCGGCCCGCCCCCAGGCTCGGAACCATGAACGGCGCTCACCTGACCAACCCCGCCGGGTTTGGGACAACGGGTGAGCCTGCCGCAAGAACCCTTCCCCGCCCGGCCACAAGCATTGGAGCATTCAATGAACACTGTGGCTGATTTCAAGGATTTCGTGATTGCCGACCTGTCGCTGGCCGACTGGGGCCGCAAGGAAATCCGCATTGCCGAAACC
>CAYTAY010000199.1:0-558 GCA_964435845.1 uncultured Azoarcus sp. | reverse complement strand
TCACCGGTTCGCTGCACATGACCATCCAGACTGCGGTGCTGATCGAGACGCTGATCGCACTCGGCGCCGAAGTGCGCTGGGCCTCGTGCAACATCTTCTCGACCCAGGACCACGCCGCGGCCGCGATCGCAGCCGACGGCATTCCGGTGTTCGCGGTCAAGGGCGAGTCGCTTGAAGACTACTGGGACTATACCCACCGCATCTTCGAATGGGCCGACGGCGGCTATTCGAACATGATCCTCGACGACGGGGGCGACGCGACGCTGTTGCTGCACTTGGGCGCGAGGGCGGAGAAAGACCTTGCGGTGCTCGACAAACCGACCTCCGAAGAGGAAACCGTGCTCTATGCGGCGATCCGCAGCAAGCTCACGACGGATTCCACCTGGTATTCGACCCGTCTCGCACAGATCAAGGGCGTCACCGAGGAGACCACTACGGGTGTGCATCGTCTCTATCAGATGCACGCGCGTGGCGAGCTGAAGTTCCCGGCGATCAACGTCAACGATTCGGTCACCAAGAGCAAGTTCGACAACCTCTACGGCTGCCGTGAATCGCTGG
>CAYTAY010000198.1:0-5916 GCA_964435845.1 uncultured Azoarcus sp. | reverse complement strand
CAGCAGATAGGTGTTGGCATCGAAGAACCCGGCGAACTTGTCGCCCTGGTAGCGCAGGTAAGACTCGATCTCGAACTCGACGTCGAAGCTGTACAGCGCCTTGCCGTGACGCAGACTGCGGCCGAACCTCTCTGCCAGCGAGTCGTCCGACAAATAAGTGATGTGACCAATCATGCGCGCGAGCTTGAGGCCGTTGCGCGGGACCACGCCATGTTCGTAATAGTGGCCGCCGTGAAAGTCGGGGTCGCTCAGGATGGCCCGGCGTGCGACTTCGTTGAAAGCGATGTTCTGCGCGGTGAGCTTGGGGGCAGACGCGATCGCGACCACGTTGGCAACCCGGTCCGGGTATTGCAGTGACCAGGACACTGCCTGCATGCCCCCTAGACTGCCGCCGACCACAGCGGCAAAGCGCTCGATGCCCAACAGGTCGGCAAGCCGGGCCTGGGCGGTGACCCAGTCCTCGACCGTGACGAAGGGGAAGTCCGCACCCCAGCGTCGCCCAGTCGCGGGGTTGATCGAGCGCGGTCCGGTACTGCCGTGGCAACCGCCGAGATTGTTCACCCCGATGACGAAGAAGCGCCGCGTGTCCAGCGGCTTTCCGGGGCCAATGAGGTTGTCCCACCAACCGACGTTGGAAGGTTCGTCCGCGTAGTGGCCGGCGACATGATGCGAGCCGGAGAGCGCATGGCACACCAGCACCGCGTTGCTGCGATCGGCATTGAGCTCGCCGTAGGTCTCATAGACCAGTTCATACTCGTCGAGCGAGCCGCCGCCCTTCAGCGCCAGTGGGGCGCTGAACCGGGCGGTTCGGGTTTCGACGATACCGACGGATTGAGGTTGGATCATTTTCTGTGCGAGTGAACTGAAAAACCCAGCCGGCTGAAAAACGCGGACTGGGTCGCCCTCGCTTTGTCGGGTAAGGATAGCGCATTGCTGCGCTATCCTCCCCTAAGAACCGGGCATGCGAGTTTCCCCGCACCCGGCTCAAGCCTCTCAAAGCCTCCCACTAAAGGGAGCCGGCCCCTAACTTCCAATTATTCGCATGCAGCTGGCGGTGACAGTTCGGATGTAACATCGCCAAGTTACGCAGTGCGTCAGTGCCACCAAACGCTCGGGGAACTATGTGGTGGACATGCCACCCCGTTTCCGCCGTAATTGCCTGTTTGCACACTAAGCACCGTTTACCTTGACTCCACCAGAGGTTGAGCAACCGACCTCGTCCCCGCAACGTATTGTTCATCTTCAGACCCAAGCGGTCTTCTAAATAAACTTCCCATGCGGGATCAAATGGGTTTGCGTTTCCCTTGATTTTCGTATGCCGTCGGATTTTGGTGTCGCTGGCCTTCACCAACGTACGCCGAGTCTTCGGACCATCCAAATCCTCAACTTGTGCTACAAACACCCAGTCTCGGTTACCGATTTTCCCAAAGTATTTCTTCTTAGTCCAGCCGGCGCTCTTGTTAGGATGTCTGCGTCGAGCCCACCGCCATGCCTTTTTCCACAGCCAGGCGTCTAGTGCTGCGAAAGTCTCCTTTGCATTGATCGACCTGTGATAGTTGGCCCATCCCCGAATTACTGGGTTGAGCTTGGCTATCAAGCTTAGCTGTTTGGCGGTCTTCTCCGCTTCAAAGATCGACTTGATCTTGGCCGTTAGGGCTTGGATGTTCTTCTTCGACGGTGTGATGATAACCGTCTTTCCGAATTTCCGTACCGTTTGACCCAGAAAGTCGAACCCTGCTGAGATATGCGTTGTTCTGGTTTTCTCTTCCGAGAGCACCAGTCCCCGAGTTGCAAGAAACGCGACAACTAGGGGTTTGACTTCCTGCTCCAGTAACTCCTTGGAGCTTCCCGTGATGATAAAATCATCCGCATACCTCACCAAGTTAACCTTAGTCTTCCCGGCTCTCCGGTTGCCCTTTGGTCCAAAATGGGCTTCCAGTACCGCTTCCAGTCCGTCCAAGGTCATGTTTGCCAATGTGGGCGAGATGATGCCTCCTTGCGGAGTTCCCGCTTCAGTTGGATAGAGCCTTTCCTTTTCGACGTATCCGGCCTTCAACCATTTCCTTAGTACCTCGCCGTCCGTGGGGACATTTGAGATCAGCCAGTCGTGGTTGATGTGGTCGAAGCAGCCTTTAATGTCCGCCTCGAGCACCCATTCGGCTTTGTGATGACCGCTCAGTACCGTGTGGCACTGTTGAATCGCATCAGCCGTTGCTCGCGCTGGGCGGAACCCGTAGGAATTCCGGTCGGCGAGCGTTTCCGACACTGGTGCCAACGCCAGCAGATATAGTGCCTGCATAGCGCGGTCCCGCATCGTGGGTATGCCCAAGGGGCGCGTCTTACCATTGGATTTCGGGATGTTCACCCTTCTCAGTGGGAGCGGTCGATAACCGCGCCGTTCGAGTGTTTCGATGGCTTGCCGCTTGGCTTCCGGTGTAGACCACGTTGCATGATCCACTCCGGGCGTGTGCTTGCCTTGGTTTTCTGTCACTCGTCGGACGGCGAGTGCTTTGCCGCTAAACGAGCGGGTCAGAGAGCGTTGTAGAGCTTTTACCCTACGCCAGTCCCCTTCCTGAGTTGCCTTCACGATACGCGCCTGTAGCCGTCGTACGGTTCCATGAATCTTGGTCCAGTCGAGCTGGTGCCAAGTCTGTTGGGCCGCAGAGGCCGCAGACGCAGTGTTTTGCGTACTCACTTGCTTGCCTCCTGGTTGAAAGAATCCGTGGAAGGCAAACACACTCCCTGACGGGGTGCGTTTACCCCGTTGGGATTCTCGGTTCTACAGTTTCTCTCGTGACGAGAGACCACGCGGAAGTCAGCTTCCTTTCGGACGGGATGATGTTTCAACCCCTATCCATCCGATTACAGGACGGCTTTCGCTTTTTCCGCAATCCTCTACCCGCACACCCATCAGCCGTCCTTGCGGGTGGCTTGCCCTCGCGGGCGGGGATACGGGCTTACCCTGTTCCATACGTGTAACACGAATGGGTTAGACCCTGCCTATGCGCCGGTGACATTAATGTCAGCGTTCCCCAACCGACTTATGGGAGAACCAGTCACTCACCGTTTTGGTTCAGGCCTATCAGCAGCTTTGGCCTGTCAATAATCACGACGCTTTATGCGGCAGTTCACATATGTTGGTCATACCACTCAGCCTTGCACCTTATCCGCCATGCTGCTGGCAGAGTCACGTCGTCCCCTCGCGGGAAAGGCGTACACCGGGGAGGTGTGGTTACGTTGTCAGGATCGCTTAGCACGCCACGTTACCGTAGACGCACCAATCCCTAGGCTACCGCTGGCTGAACAGCGGGTCTCGCTCCCGGTTTCCCGGTGAGACAATTACGCGTATGGCTTCGCGCCACGCCGTACGGAGATTGTCAAGGCTAGGCCCCAACGTTCAGGTACGACTTTGTAAAGGCTGGGTTCCAGACCGAAGTCTGAGGTGGGTCCAGCTACCTTTACTGGCGACCTCAGGTCGCACAGCCGGATTTATTGAGCGCCCGCAAGCTGTGGTTCAAATCGGCGCTGTGCCTGCAAATTAGCGCTTGGGAGCGCGCTTGTCAAATTCTCCGCGCTGGTCTCCGCGCTGGCCGCAAGACACTGTGCCCACCCGCCCGGGTTTCGCCGCTCACGCGGCTCCTACAGGTCGTGGTAACGCTCGTGTCCGGGCAGGAGCGGCGAGAGCCGAGAATCGCTCGGCCATGCTTGATACGACGACCGGGCCGAATCATCCTCCGCCCAGCCGCAAAACCGCATCCTGCACTTTGGACGGCTCGTCCATGCGCAGGATTCGCTGCACTCTCGGGGCGAGCTTGCCGAGGTCGGCGCGTAGCACCTGCTGCTTGATCTCGAGGATGTTCGACGGGTGCATCGAGAAATGGCGCAGACCCATACCGAGCAGCAGCAGCGTGTAGGCGGGCTCGCCAGCCATCTCGCCACACACCGAGACTGGCAGACCGAAGCGTGCGCCGGCCTGGATGGTGCCGGCGATGAGCTTGAGTACTGCCGGGTGGAGTGGGTCGTACAAATGGACTACTGCGTCATCCGAGCGATCGATCGCGAGGGTGTACTGGATGAGGTCGTTGGTGCCGACTGACAGGAAAGACACCCGCCGTATGAACATGCCCAATGACAGTGCCGCCGCGGGAACCTCGATCATCGCGCCGATTTCGACCCGCTCGTCGAACTTCGTCGCATTCGCACGTAGTTCAGCGCGGGCACGGTCGACCAGCCCGAGAGTTTGATCGATCTCCTTGGCGTGCGCGAGCATCGGCACCATGATGCGCAGCTTGCCGTGCACCGACGCCCGCAGCAGTGCCCGCAGCTGGGTGAGGAACATCTTCGGTTCGGAAAGTGAGAAGCGGATTGCACGCAGCCCGAGGGCCGGATTGGGCTCGACGCGGTTGGGCTGATGCTTCAGCGCCTTGTCGGCACCGACGTCGAAGGTGCGGATCGTGACCGGCTTGTTGCCCATGGCCTTGAGTACGGCCTTGTAGGCTTCATACTGCTCTTCTTCGTCGGGCAGGGCGTCGCGCCCGATGAACAGGAACTCGGTGCGATACAGACCGACGCCGTCGGCGTTGGCCGCGCGGACCTGGCGGATGTCCTTGGGGCCTTCGATGTTGGCGTGGAGGAAGATCTCCTCGCCGTCGAGCGTGGTCGACTGAGTGTCCTTGATCCGGTGGAGCTTGGAGCGTTCCAACTCGAGCTCGGCGCGACGCAGGCGATACTCCTCGACGATGGTCGGGTCCGGATCGACGATGGCCAAGCCGCGAGTACCGTCGATGATGACGAGCTCGTCGTCTTTGAGCAGATGACGCACATGTTGCAGCCCGACCACTGCCGGTATCGCGAGATTGCGGGCGACGATCGCGGCGTGACTGGTCGGACCGCCGACGTCGGTGATGAAGCCGACGATGTTGTGATCCCGAAAACCGATGGCGTCGGCCGGCGACAAATCGTGGGCGACGATGATGGTGCCGAGGCCGTCGCGGCGTTTTGCCGGCAGGTGGCCCGGGTGACCGAGCATGACCTTGACCAGGCGCTCCACCACCTGCACCACATCGGCCTTGCGCTCGCGCAGGTAGGGATCCTCGATCTGGTCGAACTGCTCGACCAGATGCTCCATCTGCTGCACCAGCGCCCATTCGGCGTTGCAGCGCCGCTCCTCGACGAGCTTTCGTGCATCGTCGACCAGCATCGGATCGGCGAGCATCATCATTTGCAGATCGACGAAGGCGCCGACCTCGCTGTGGCCGTGCCCAGCGGTGGCGGCTGCCTTCAGCCCGACAAGCTCGCCTTGCACCGTTGCCAGCGCGTCATCCAGGCGGTCGAGTTCTTCGGAGATGTATTTCTCGGCCACATGATAGTGATTGACTTCGAGCAGCGCATGCGAGATCAGGTGCGCATGACCGATGGCGATGCCCGGCGAGACCGCGAGACCATGAATGGTGAACGCCATCGGATCACTCCTCCTCGCCGAAGCGGTCGGTGATCAGTGCGACAAGCGCATCCATCGCCGCGTCGGCGTCCTCTCCTTCGGTCTCGATCACCACGCTCGCCCCCCTGGCGGCAGCGAGCATCATCACGCCCATGATGCTCTTGGCGTTGACCCGCCTGCCATTGCGTTCGAGCGAAACGTCGCAGGCGAAGCCGCTCGCGGTCTGGGTGAGCTTTACCGAGGCGCGCGCGTGCAGGCCCAGCTTGTTGATGATGTCGACTTCCTTGCGCGGCATTGAGTCCACCTTTTGATTCATTTTTGTCACGCCCTCGCAACCGCCCGATACCGCGCGCTGCAAGAGCGTCTCCATGTCCTTGTCGCGGTAGGACAAGACCTTCAGCAGCATCGGCAGGCTCACCCCGGCCACGCCCTCGACGCGTTCCGGCGACAGCAGCTTGAGTGCCAGATTGCTCGGC
>CAYTAY010000197.1:0-5921 GCA_964435845.1 uncultured Azoarcus sp. | reverse complement strand
ACGTTTCTTTCCGGTCAGTGCAACCATGCGCTTGTTCTGTCGTTGCTCGCCGATCACCTCACCGAGCAGCTGTTTGCTGACATAGCGCAAATTAGCAGGCGCATCCCTCAACACCGAATAACAGAGCACTTTCTGAACCATCTGGTCGACCAGCACCGTCATCGGTCCGGCTTCAAATGCATCACCGTCGCACTGTCGAACAGACATCGCGCAGCGACCGAGATCGCTCGGCCCTGAGCTGCCCCACGAATTTCGTCTTCCAACGTAGTCGTCGTACGATCGACGCAACGAGAGGAAGAACGACGTGAAACGCATCCCGAAACAGGAATACACGGCCGAGTTCAAGGAGCAGGCCGTCAAACGCGCCGGTGAGGTCGGCAGCATTGGCCGCGTGGCCGAAGAGCTGGGGCTGGTGGAGCAGACGCTGCGCAACTGGGTCAAGGCGGCCAAGGCGGGAAAGCTCAATCCGGCTGGGGCGAAGCAGATCACCGCCGAGCAGATGGAGTTGTCCCGGCTGCGCGCGCAGGTCGCGCGCCTCGAGATGGAGCTGGCGATCACAAAAAAAGCGGCGGCATATTTCGCGAAGGAGCTGCTGTGAAATATGCCTGGATCGAGAAGCAGCGTAGAGCCTTCCCGTTGCCCGTCCTGTGCGATGCCCTGTCGGTGAGCCAGAGCGGTTTTCGAGCTTGGCAGGCGGGCGGGACGCCGCACCGCAAGCGACTGACTGACGCGCAGGCGTTGGTGCTGATCCGCACGATCCATCGGGAGGTTCGCCAGGCGTACGGCGCACGACGCATTCATGCCGAGCTGCGTGGGCGCGGTCACCGGATCGGCCTGCCGCGCATTGAGCGCCTGATGCGTGAGCACGGCATCCGGGCTCGGCACAAGCGGCGTTACAAGGCGACGACGGACTCCAGGCACAGTCTTCCGGTGGCAGCGAATGTGCTGGATCGCGACTTTATGCCTGAAGCCCCGAATCGCGTCTGGACCGGCGACATCACCTACATCGCCACCGCCGAGGGCTGGCTGTATCTGGCAGTCGTGATCGACCTGTTCAACCGCGAGGTGATCGGCTGGTCGATCAAGCCGCGGATGACGACCGACTTGGTACTGGATGCGCTGTCGATGGCGTGGTTCCGCCGTCGGCCGGACCCTGGGGTGCTGTTCCATTCGGACCGCGGAAGCCAATACGCCAGTCATGCTTACCAGGCCCGCCTGGCAGCATACGGCATGTGCGGCTCGATGTCGCGAAAGGGCAACTGCTGGGACAATGCCCCGACCGAGAGCTTCTTCAACAGCCTCAAGAACGAGCGGGTTCATGGCGTGAGCTATGCGACCCGCAGCGAGGCCGCGAGCGATCTGTTCCAGTACATCGCCGTGTTCTACAACCGGAGCCGCCGCCACTCCACCTTGGGATATCTGTCCCCGACCACGTTCCTGAAGAACTGGATCGAACGACAGGATCACCAAGAAATGGCAGCATGAGAACGGCCGCTTGGAAGGCGAAAAACGTAGGGCACCTCAGCGGCGAGCGCAAACTGGAGAAAGAGGAGCAGGGCAAGAAGTTCCACCGCATCGAACGTGCGTATGGCCGCTTTGTGCGCAGCTTTGTCTTGCCTGACAACGTTGATCCGACCAAGGTGACGGCTTCGATGAAAGACGGCGCGCTGGAAGTGCGGCTTGTCAAGGCCGAGCAAGCCAAACCGAAACAGATTGAAATCTCAGTCAACTAACTTTAATTAGGAGCCCAAGATCATGAATATCAAACAGCCAAAATACATCTTCTCCGCACTTGCCCTGGCGGTCGTCGTCGGACTGAGCGGACCGGCTCTGGCCCAATCAGCGGCAGGTTCTAGCCCAGGTGCTGCAGCACCCTCTGCCGCATCCAAGGCGGCGCAGCCACAGGTAGATGACAAGGCCGCCCAGGAAGCCGAAAAAAAGCGTGCCGAGCTCACTCAGGACGCCATCACGGCGCTCACCAAGACCCAGGAGGCTTTGACCCTCCTTGATGCAAATAAGACCAAGGAGGCGCTCGCTGCGCTGGAACTGGCCACCGGAAAGCTGGAACTGGTATTGGCGCGTGAGCCAAAACTTGCTTTGGCGCCCGTCGATGTAAGCGTCATCACCCATGACATCCACGCCGACGTGGAATCGGTCAAGAAAGCGGTCAAGTTGTCTCGGGAGTTGTTGGATGATGGCGAGGTGCAAAAGGCACGGCCCATTGTTGCCAATCTGGCCAGCGAAATCGTGATCGAAACCGACAACCTGCCGATGGCAACGTACCCGGCAGCGATCAAGTCGGCTGCACGGCTCGTCGACAGCGGCAAGATCGACGAAGCCAAAGCAGAGCTCGCCCGAGCACTGAACACGCTGGTGGTCACCCAAGTTGTACTCCCTCTGCCCGTGCTACGGGCCGAAGCCGCGATAGCAAAAGCTGAAAAGCTGGCCGAGACCGACAAGCGCGATGCCAAGCAGAACGAGGAGCTCAGCACCTTGCTGTCGTCCGTGCGCACGGAGATCGAGCTGGCGCAAATCCTGGGTTATGGCAAGAAGGAGGACTTCAAACCCATCTTCGATCAGGTGAAGTCCATTGAGCAAAAGTCGGCTGGTGGCAAAAGCGGCAAGGGATGGTTCGACGAGTTGAAGACGCGCATCCAAAAGCTGTTTTGAGGTGATGAAGGGGCTGACTGCTCTGTCGGTCAGTCTCGCGATGTTCGCAGTCAGCCCCAATAGATTCGCCTATTTTCACTATCTCATACGAGGCATATCACCATGAATGAGCAAACATCGAATCCCAATGCGACGAACGAAGGAATAAACGAACAGGCCGCGGTAAGCAGCCTTCCTGTCAGTCCAGAGTCCAAGCCTGAAGTCGTCACGGAGGTACAGCCTGAGGTTCAGAAAGAAACGGACTCGCAGGCGGCAGACAAACGTAAACAAGTCCTCGATGAGGCCGTCTCGGCCTTGTCGATGACCAAATCCGCGCTGGCCGCACTTGACGGCAAGGACACTGCACGCGCATTGGCAACGCTGGCCGAAGTGACGGGAAAGCTGGAGCTGATCGTCGCGCGCGAACCCACGCTCGCCCTGGCCCCCGTTGATGTGCGCACCATCGTGCACGACTTGTTCGCCAACACGGAAACCATTGAGGCGATGACCGACGAGGCGCTGGATGCCCTCAAACATGGCGAGGTGCAACAGGCTCGCCACGTGCTGGCTTTGCTGGCCAGTGAAATCGTGATCACGGTCACCAACATCCCTTTGGCGTCCTATCCCGCAGCCGTGAAGGCAGTCGTGCCGCTGATCGATCAGGGCAAGATCGAAGAAGCCAAAGCCGCGCTGCAGGCAGCGCTCAGCACGCTGGTCGAGGAGCGCAGCGTGCTTCCGCTGCCCGTCCTGCGTGCGAAGCTGCTCCTGAAGCGCGCCGAGCCCCTGGTAGAAGATGGTCAGCGGAGCGAAGCATCCAATGAGCGCCTGGAGACATTGTTGAACGAAGCGCGGCAGCAGTTGGAAATGGCAGAACTGCTGGGCTATGGAAAAAGGAAGGACTTTGAGCCCCTGTATGCTGAACTCAAGAAAATCAAGGAAAAGACGGGAGGGGGAGGCGGCGGAAAAGGCTGGCTCGATGAAATCAAGGCAAAGCTGTCCAAGTTGTTCTGAAACCGCTGGATAGGGCGTAAGAGGGGCGCGTCGCGCCCCTCTCTTGGCTCAGGAGTGTTTGCTTTTTCACCCCATTAGATCTTTAGGAGATATAGCATGAACACAGACACCATCGCCAATTCCAATGCGGATGACCCCACCAAAGCACTGTGTTCGCTGAGCCAGAATTGGTGGCTTTTTGCGCTGCGCGGTGTCTTGGCATTGATTTTCGCAGCCCTTGCGTTCTGGATGCCACAATCGGCTCTGTTGGCCACGACCTTAGTGTTCGGCGCATTTTCCTTGGTCAATGGCGCGTTCAACTTGGTTGCAGCGGTGCGCCATATCCAGAAAAAAGAGCGCTGGGGCTGGCTGCTGTTCAGCGGCATTGTCGGCATACTTACCGGCGTCGTGGTCCTGGTTGCTCCTTGGGTCGCCACGATGGTCATGGCTTCTTTTTTATGGGCTAGCGTGGGGTTCTGGGCGATTTTCACCGGTGTGCTGGAGATATCCGCCGCGGTTCGGCTGCGTCAAGAAATCAAGGGTGAAATCTGGCTTGCCTTCAGTGGACTGCTCTCGATTGTCCTTGGCGCTATCGTCTTGTGGATATTTTTTTCCCGTCCGGTCGAGTCATTCCTCGCCGCAGGCTGGCTGTTGGGCTTCTATGCGGCAGTCTATGGTGTCACGCTTTTGTTCTTGAGTTGGCGTCTTCGCAAAACGCGCCAGGGATAAGAGCGGGTCAAACTAAATTCTATGGATATGAGCATTTTCGGTTCGTGCCTCCATAGAAATGACATTAAAGGAGTCATACATGCAGATGCAATATAGCTATCGAGCTGTCGACAAAGAGTTTCATGAACCATGGCAGAGAGCTTTGGGAAATGTGATCGAGCACGCCCTCAAGCCATTGCTCGACAAACACACTAAAGATTCAGTGCGACTTCAAATCGTCCTTGATCGCGACAAGACCAAGCGGCAATTTCTGGCCAGTGGCTGTATGCACCTGCCCGGCAGAAAGATTGTCAGCGTTACTGCATCACATGACGAGCTGACGCCCCTCGCGCAGATGCTCGCACAGTCGTTGTTCCGTCAGGCCAAGAAGCATTTTGACCGGCTGCATGCTCAGGACCAAATCAAGCGCAAAGCACGACGCGAGCGCTTGCGCGAGCTCAAGGTGCGAATTGCCGCAAAACCCGCGTCAGCCGCCCATGAGGCCAACGTGACCCGAATGCCTCTACTGTCGAAACTTGAGGCTGTCGCAAGGCGTGAGCTGGCTTATCTGCGTGCCGTCGGCGATTTACCGCGCGATTATCCGACGCTGCGCGACGTGGTGGATGAAGCGATTGTCCAAGCTGAGGTGGAATGGCAATCCGTGCCGGAAGAAAAAGCGGCTTACTTCGGTCTTCTGAAGCATCTGTTCGCCGTCCTGGATCACGAAGTGGCAAACAGCCGGCAATTTGGCGAATTCGTTTCTCTGGACGCGCCGGTCGAAGCGGATGCCCAGGACGTCGCCGAGGCCATGGTGGAAGAGGAAGTCTTCGAATTTTATCAGCCCGATGACACACTCAGGCTGGCCGATATCATCGCTGACAGTCAGCATCCCGATGCCGCAACGATCGCGGAACAGGAGGAGCTAGTTGATCGGTCGAGCGAGTTCGCTTTTGCATTCGACCTGCTGAAGGACATGCCGCGTTTGTGGCGGCGCATTTTTCTGCTTGTCCGTGTGGACGGGCTGGATGCCAGCAGCGTCTCTGAAATCCTGCAGATTCCTAGTAAGGAAGATACTGTCCAAAGGTGGCTCATGCAGGCCGAAGCGTTCATCGCTGCTCATTTGGAAGAGGCCGGAGTAAGCAAAGACGGGAACGATTGGCTCCAAGGCGTTGATTGGTCGGCATTGTCTGTGACCCGAAGCGCGGCAGCCTCACTGTGGTCCAAGGAGGCGAACCATGAAGAATGATCTTCACCTCGTCTGTCCGCATTGCCAGTCCATCAACCGCGTACCGACTGCGAAGCTATCGGAACATCCCAACTGCGGCCGCTGCCAGCAGCCCTTGTTCACGGGCGAACCCATCGAGTTGACCACGGCGACGTTCTCGCGCCACGTGGAGCGCAGCGACCTGCCACTGTTGGTCGATTTCTGGGCACCTTGGTGCGGGCCGTGCAAGATGATGGCCCCGTAGTTCCAGCAAGCGGCGCGCCAGCTCGAACCCAGGGTCAGGCTGGCCAAGGTCAATACCGAGGCCGAGCCTCACCTGGCCGCCCAGTTCGGTATTCGCAGCATTCCA
>CAYTAY010000196.1:0-5924 GCA_964435845.1 uncultured Azoarcus sp. | reverse complement strand
CCGGATTATAGACCAAGGGTTTCGGCTTTTGGAACCCCGGGCAAGCCGGGTTCAGGTTGCGGTGCCGGTGCCCGACCCGACTGCAGCGCGGCCGAGGCGATCGTGGATGGCGGTCCACTCGGCGTCGCTGGGCGGGATTTCGAGCAGAATGGTGTCGGCGCCGCTGGCGTCCAGTCTGCGCAGCGCGGCATAGAGTCCGTGGGCGTAGGCTTCGGCGGCTTCCGGCGCGCTTTGCCAGGCATGGATGCCTGGCTGTACGCTTCGAGCAGCCCGGGCGAGTACCGCGAGGCGTTCTCCATCTGCGGTACGCGAGCGGATCTCGTCGTCGAGCATCGCGGCATCGACCAGCACAAGCGCGGTGGCCGGCGCGTAGTGCGCAGCGAGTGACCCCGATACCCTCGGGGTGACCTCCGATGCATCGGCGTGTGCCTTGGCCGCAAATTCGGGCATGCGACCGATGACCGCTGCGATCTGCTCAGCGGAAATCGCGCCGGGGCGCAGGATGCGTGGCTTGCTGGCCGAGAGGTCAAGGATGGTGGATTCGATGCCGACGTCGCAGGCGCCGCCGTCGAGAATCATCGCCACCCGATCTCCGAGTTCCTCCTCCACATGTTGAGCGGTAGTCGGGCTGATGCGCCCAAAACGGTTTGCACTGGGTGCCGCAATGCCCGAATCGAATGCCTTGAGCAAGGCCAGCGCGACCGGATGAGCTGGTACGCGCAGGCCGACGGTATCCTGCCCGCCGGTGACCGCATCCGGCACCATCGGGTCACGCGGCAGGATCAATGTCAGCGGTCCGGGCCAGAAGGCACCAACGAGTGCGATCGCCTCGCGCGGCACGCGTGAAGCCCAACGGGTGAGGTGCTCCGCGTCGGGCAGATGCACGATCAGCGGATGGTTGGCCGGACGCCCCTTGGCGGCGAAGACGCGCGCGACCGCATCCGGGTCCAAGGCGTCTGCGCCCAGACCGTAGACCGTTTCGGTGGGTAGCGCGACCAGTTCGCCCCGCCGAAGCAGGCCGACGGCCTGCTCGATAGCCTCGGGGGTTGGGGCGACGATGGCCATGGGCGGTTATCCTATAAACCTCGGTTGGACGTGTTCGAGTGTGCGTCTGGTGCGTCGTCTGGCAGGGCGCGACGAGGCGGCATGGTCGCTCCCTGCAGGGAGGAGCAACGCAGCCAGGTGGCGCGCCAGGCGTGCAATCGGGCGCGTAGCGGCCTCACCCGGCAGGTGACCCTCGCCGAAGCTGCGCAGCCCAAGCTGTGTAAGCCATTCAAGGTCATGGAGAGCGATCAACTGCGGTTCATAGGCTTATTCGTCCTGTATTCCGATGGCCGCGCGTGCCGCCATTGCGCGTTCGAGCACGACCGGCGCTTGTTCGCCAATGACGACGAAGTGCCCCATCTTGCGACCGGCGCGCGCCTGATGCTTGCCGTAAAGATGCAGCCTGAGCCCCGGTACCGCATGCAACACCGACCAGTCGGGCTCGTGGCGGCGATCGTCGCCCTGCCAGATGTCGCCGAGCAGATTCACCATCACCGCCTGCGAGTGCTGCCGCGACTCACCCAGCGGGAGGCCGCACAGCGCGCGTACCTGCTGCTCGTACTGGCTGGTGACACAGGCGTCGATGGTGTGGTGGCCACTGTTGTGCGGGCGCGGCGCCATTTCGTTGACCAGGAGTTCACCCCGGCTCACGAAAAACTCCACCCCGAGCGTGCCTACATAGCCGAGGGCTTCGGCAATGCGGCAGGCCATGGTCTGGGCAAGATCACGCTGCGCCGAAGTGGCCCGCGCCGGGGCGATGGTAACGTCGAGAATGCCGTTGCGGTGCAGGTTCTCGGCCGGCGGGAAGCAACGCAGCGCACCCCGCTCGTCGCGCGCGAGCACCACTGACACCTCGAAGTCCAGGCTCAGTAGCTTTTCGAGCACACAGGCTTCGCCGTGAAGCTGGTGGAAGGCATGCAAGGCCTCCTCGCGGTTGTCGACCCTCGCCTGCCCCTTGCCGTCGTAGCCGAATCGGGCGACCTTGAGCACGGCGGGATAGAGTGCGTCGTCGATCGTGTGGATGTCGTCCTCGCGCTCGATGGTTGCAAACGGCCCATGAGCGATGCCGTTGTCGGCGAGAAAGCGCTTTTCGGCGATGCGATTCTGACACACCGACACCGCCGACGCCGACGGATGCACGGTGACGAATTTGGCGAGGTAATCCAGGGTACCGGCCGGCACGTTCTCGAACTCGGTGGTCACCGCCGCACAATGGGCCGCCATCTCGTCCAGCGCGGTGAAGTCGTCGTAGGCCGCGACCAGATGCCGATCGGCGATGAGCCCCGCCGGGCTGTTGGCATCCGGATCGAGCACCCAGACCTTGTAGCCCATTTCGTGCGCAGCCGACACGAAGAAGCGGCCAAGCTGGCCGCCGCCGAGCATGCCGAGGTTGGCGGGCGGGAGAATCATGGGGGAATCTCAGTCGAGGGTCATGGCCAGCACCGACTGCGTCTGGCGGGCACGGAAATCGTCGAGTTTGGCGGCAAGCGTCGCGTCTTCATTGGCGAGCAGCGACACCGCAAACAACGCGGCGTTGGCAGCACCGGCCTCGCCGATGGCGAAGGTCGCCACTGGCACGCCCTTGGGCATCTGCACGATCGACAGCAGCGAATCCTGCCCTGACAATGCACGAGACTGCACCGGCACACCGAGCACCGGCAGCGTGGTTTTGGCGGCGACCATGCCCGGCAGGTGGGCAGCACCGCCTGCGCCGGCAATAATGGCCTTGAGACCGCGAGCGCGCGCGGTTTCGGCGTACTCGAACATCATATCCGGGGTGCGATGGGCGGAGACCACCCGCGCCTCGAAGGGTACGCCGAACTCCTCGAGAAAGGCCGCTGCAGCTTTCATCGTCGGCCAGTCGGAGTTGGACCCCATGATGATGCCGACCAGCGGCACACCCTGCTCGTTCGCATTCATGTCAGCGTCCCTTGCAATTGGCTGCACGTTCGGCGGAGATCACCGTGTTCTCGAGCAACATCGTGATCGTCATCGGGCCCACGCCGCCCGGCACCGGCGTGATCAGCGAGGCTACCTCGCTGGCCGAGGCAAAATCCACGTCGCCGCAAAGCTTGCCGGCCTCCTCGCCATCGGTCGGTCGGTTGATGCCGACATCGATGACCACCGCACCGGGCTTGATCATGTCGCCGGTGACGAAACGCGGCTTGCCGATCGCCGCCACCAGGATGTCCGCCCGCCTGGTGTGAAAGGCCAGATCGCGGGTGCGCGAGTGGCAGACGGTGACCGTGGCACCGGCATTGGTGAGGAGCATGGCCATGGGCTTGCCGACGATATTGGAACGGCCAATGACCACCGCCTCCGCACCCGAAAGCCCGACCTTCTCGGATTCGAGCATCTTCATTACGCCGCGCGGCGTGCAGGGTATGAAGCCCTGCTGCCCCTGGGACAGCCGGCCGACGCTCTCCGCGTGAAAGCCGTCGACATCCTTATCGACGCTGATCGCCTCGAGCACTTCGGCCTCATCGAACTGGGCCGGCAGCGGCAGTTGCACGAGAATGCCATGTACCGAGGGGTTGCCGTTGAGTTCGGCCAGCTGGTCCATGACGACCTGCGGATCGGCGTCGGCGGGGTAATCAAAGCGCAGCGAACGAATACCGGCTTTCTCGCATGCTGCCACCTTGTTGCGCACATAGACAGCCGAGGCCGGGTCGATGCCAACCAGAATAACTGCCAGGCAGGGCCGCTCGCCACGGGCTGCAAGCTCTTCGGCGCGGGCTGCAATGTCTTCCCTGACGCAGGCGGCAAGGGCGTTGCCGTCGATGGTCCGTGCGGTCATCCTGAAAACCCCTCGGAAAAATCTGGCATTTTACCGCATACGGCGTAGTAGCAATGCAGTGCGTTTTTCAGCGTCTGAACATTGGCAAGGCAGTCGGGCACTTGAGGCCGATCTTGTCGATCTCGCCCCGGCTGTCGAGGTGACGTACCGTGAGCTCGAACGCGCCGATGCTCACGCGATCACCCTCCACCGCATGGCGCCCGAGGCGGCGAATCACGAGCGAAGCCAGGGGGAGCCCGGCCTCACCTTCCTCCAGCGTCAACCCGTAGGCCGAGGCGAGATCGCCGGCCGGGCAATCGGCGGCCACGGTGAACTCGCCGAAGAAGCCAGCGTCGGCAGACAACTCGTTCTCACGCCCGGGGGCAAAGGCCTCGGCCAGGCGCTCGGCCATCTCATCCGGGGCGATCAGCCACACCGCATCACCTTCGCGCATCCGGGTTGCGCGGTTCAGTGGCAAGGCCTTGCCGTTTCGCAGCACCGCCGCACAGCGCGCCTCCGGCCCCGCCTCACGCTCGACGAAGCTGTCCGGTTGCCGGCCCTCGGCACGCGACAGACGACCGACCCGGTACTCCATCAGATCGAGGGTTTCGTTCTTTCCGACCCAGACCTCGACCCGATCCACCGGTTCATTGCGCGGCGGCACGACGACCTTGAGCAGGCGTGCGGCCACCGGCACGGTCGACCCCTGCACCAGCAGGGAAACGAGCACGACCGCAAAGGCCACCTCGAACAACAGGGCCGAATGGGGCACGCCCATCATCAGCGGATAGATCGCCAGCACGATGGGCACCGCACCACGCAGGCCAACCCAGCAGATGTAGGCGACCTCGTTGGGTGCAAAGCGCTGCTTGAGCAGGCACAGCCACACCGCAACCGGACGTGCGACCAGCATCAGGAAAAAAGCCATCGCCAGCGCACGCGGCGCATGCTCGACCAGATGCGAAGGCGTGACGAGCAGGCCGAGGGCAAGGAACATGCCGGCTTGCGACAGCCAGGCCAGGCCGTCCATTACTCTCAGCACATGTTCGGTGGCGTGACAACGACGGTTGCCGATGACCAGACCGGCGAAATAA
Source organism: uncultured Azoarcus sp. (assembly GCA_964435845.1). GTDB lineage: Bacteria > Pseudomonadota > Gammaproteobacteria > Burkholderiales > Rhodocyclaceae > Azoarcus_F. The sequence goes on along the minus strand of CAYTAY010000196.1, from coordinate 1,010 downwards.
ACGGCGAGGAAACCGCTGCCGCCGATCATGTTGGTCGCAGCGAACACCATCAACCCGCCCGAGACGATCAGCAGGGCGTAAAGGCCCTCGGCCAACCTCAGCCGTGCGAGCAGGCCCGACAAGATCCAGCCACCCAGAAAGCCGGCCAGGGCACCGAAGGCCAGCTGTTGCAGCAGCATCACGCCGTAGGCCCAGCCGTCGCGCTCGCCCGGGTTCATGATCATCTGCACCATGATCGTGACCATCAGGATGGCCATCGGATCGTTTGCGCCCGACTCAATCTCGAGCGTTGCCTTGACGCGGTCGTTCAAGCGCACGCCGCTATTGCGAAGCAAGGAGAAAACCGCCGCAGCGTCAGTCGAGCCAACAATCGCGGCCAGCAAAAGGCCGATCCGCCAGTCGACCGCGAACAGCCAGGTGGCGAACCCGCCGAGTATCAAGGCAGTGACAACCACACCGAAAGTCGCCAGGCTTGCCGCTGGTTTGAAGGCCACGCGCAGCGTCGCCGCGCGGGTGCGCAGGCCACCGTCCAGCAAGATCACCGCGAGCGAGAGCTGCGCAACCAGCATGGTGGTGGAGAAATCGTGGAATACGATGCCACCCACGCCCTGCTCGCCCGCGAGCATGCCGACGACGAGAAACAGAAGCAGCAGCGGCAGACCGAGTCGGGCCGACAGCGTGCTCGCCAGCACGCTGACGAACAGCAACACACCCCCGAGCAGCAGCACACCATTGATGAAAGACATTAGAAACCGTGCGCCCGGCGGACGCTTGAACCTAGAAACCTCATTTGGACGTGTTCGAGTGTGCGTCTGGCGCGTTGCCTGGCAAGGCGCGACGAGGCGGCATGGTCGCTCCCTGCAAGGAGGAGCAAGGCAGCCAGGCGTGCACTCGGGCATGTAGCGGACTGACCCGGCGGGTGACCGTCGTCGAAGCTGCGCATCCCAAGCTCTGTAAGGCATTCAAGGTCATAGAGAGCGATCAACTGAGGTTTCTAGGTTGAAGTGGCG
>CAYTAY010000195.1:0-5925 GCA_964435845.1 uncultured Azoarcus sp. | reverse complement strand
TCGACATGGCTCGTGCGGCTGAATCCCAGCGTCGCACAAAAGGCGTAGAGCGGGTGCGCCCCCTTGCGAAACTCGACCCAGTCGACCTGCATCTGATCGCCCGCTGCGGTCTCGAAGCGCACCACCGGATCCTCTGGTGCCGCGGGCTTCAACCCCTGCACAAACGCGCGCAACTGGCTCGCCCCGCCCGGGTAACCCTGCGCCACGATCTCGCGCATCAACACCGTCGCCGGAATCCAGTTCGGATGCGCCGCAGCCTGCCGTTCCCGCAGGTACGCCTCAAACGGCGCGAGCTTCGTCGCCCGTTTTACCTTCCGTTCATAGCGCGCTAGCCCGGGTTCGGCCAAGTGCGCCCGCACCGTGTTCACCGCACACCCCACCTCCGACGCAATCCGCCGAAGACTCAGTCCCTGCCGTCTCAACACTTCGATTTCCACATACACCTCGTCTGTGATCACCGGGACTCCAAATGGCCCCGATCTTCCAACTCGGTGTATCAATTTTCAATCGGCAGCCTGTGTCAATTTACATCCGGCAGTGACAGAAGAGGGGTCAGCTGATTGCTGCACACCCAAGCGCGCGCCCAAAGCGTCGATCATGAACATCAATCACCGAGATCATAACGTTGGGCTGCTTGATCACGAAGAATGGAATCTGCACATCAAGCAGGCCCAGGCCCACATTAGGGTTTCAGAGCTGGCGCCGCAGCACGCTCTCAATCGCGGCGACCCTGCCTCGCGGCACGAAGCGGATGGAGTTGTCCTCGCCGGTCGGGCCCGGCAAGGACAATGCGAGATTGGCGAGACGCGCAGTGCGGTAGGCATCGGGTCGATCACGCAGGTTCGCGACGGTGTCACCGTCCAGCAGCGAGCGTGCGCCGCTTTCCAGCCAGCCGGCCATGGCGGCGAAAGCCGGGGCGACCTTCGGGCGCGTGAAGCGGCGCGGGTTCGGTCCGGGCGAACGGCGCAGCAAGCGATGCAGGTACAAGGGACCACCCGCCTTGGGCCCGGTGCCCGAGAGTCCCTCGCCGCCGAAGGGCTGTACCCCGACCACGGCACCGATGATGTTGCGATTCACATACAGATTGCCGACATGCGCCTCCAGTCCGGCACGTGCGCCCTCATCGATGACCGGGCCGACATCCTGGCGCACATCCTCGGTATTGCCGATGCGCAGTTCCTGCATCTCCCCGCGCAGCATGGCGAGGAAGTGATCCACGATCTCCTCCTGCAGACACAGCACCCGCAGCGCCGAGCAGCGCTGTCCGGCGGAATCGAAGCTGGACATGATCACGTCGGCTGCGACCTGCTCGGGCAGCGCCGTGGAACCGACGATCATCGCATTCTGACCACCGGTCTCGGCGATCAAGCGTACGTCACCGCCGCGCGCCGCGAGGCTGCGCTTAAAGCGCCTGCCGCCCGGTCGAGCGAGAACCAGCGGAAGCGCTTGATCTCACCACTGTTGTCGATACGCGCCCAGTAGCTGGCGAGTTCACGCTTGACCACCGGCATCAGCAAGCTTACACCCCGTGCCGGCGGCTCGGCGGGCGGCAACGACCAGTCAGGCGTCCGGTTGCAGATGGTAGCGAGTCACCTGCTCCACCTCTTCGGCGGAACCCAGCACCACCGGCACCCGCTGATGGAGCTTCTGCGGAACGATATCGAGAATGCGCTCCCGAGCGGTCGTCGCAGCGCCTCCCGCCTGTTCGACGATCATCGCCATCGGGTTGGCTTCGTACATCAGGCGAAGCTTGCCGCCCTTGTCACGGCACTTGGCATCCATCGGGTACATGAACAGGCCGCCTCGCGTGAGGGTGCGGTGCACATCGGCCACCATGGAGGCGACCCAACGCATATTGAAGTCCTTGCCGCGCGGCCCGGTCGCTCCTTGCAACAGATCCCCGACATAGCGCTGCATCGGTGCCTCCCACTGACGCATGTTGGACATATTGATCGCGAACTCCTGGGTGGACACCGGAATCGTCATGAACGGATGGGTATAGACGAAACTGCCCATCTCGCGATCAAGGGTGAAGCCATGCACGCCATGGCCTACGGTCAGCACGAACATGGTGCTCGGACCGTAAAGTGCATAGCCCGCCGCCACCTGCTCGTTACCCGGCTGCAGGAAGGCAATCTCGCCGGGTTCGCCGGGGCCATCCACCGGATTGCTCAGCACCGAGAAGATCGTGCCGACCGAGATATTGACGTCGATATTGGAAGACCCGTCCAGCGGATCGAACAACAACAGATACCCTCCTTTAGGATAGTCGAATGGAATCTGATGCACCTCCTCGACCTCCTCGGAGGCCATTGCTGCGAGGTGCCCTCCCCATTCGTTCGCCTGCAGCAGGATCTCATTGGCGACCACGTCGAGCTTCTTCTGCGCCTCGCCCTGCACGTTATCGGTTCCAGCCTCACCGAGCACACCTGCCAGCGCTCCCTTGGAAACGCTTACGCCAATGGCCTTGCAGGCTCGAGCGACCACCTCGATGAGTAGCCGCAGGTCAGCGCTGATACGCCCCGCGCGCTGCTGTTCGATCAGATGCTGTGTCAACGTGACGCGTGCCATGGAAGCTGGACTCCTGCTCGGCCGATGGATTCGGCCCACTCGTGTCGAAGGCCCCGATTATCCCAGATCACGGCTCGACGTGCTGCAGGTATCATGAGCAAGCCTCGCGGAGCCCCGCGCGGGCGAGACTGCAATCCACAGCCATTCCCAATGCACGTTATGGTCCTCGGTGCCGGCGTAACCGGCATCACCACCGCCTGGTACCTGTTGCAGGCCGGGCATCAGGTGAGCGTGCTCGAGCGTCGCGAAGGCGTCGGCCTCGAAACCAGCTTCGCAAACGGCGGCCAGATTTCCGTCAGCCACCCTGAGCCGTGGTCCAGCCCCTCGGCACCCCTGATCGCGCTCCGCTGTCTGGGCAGGCCGGACGCCCCGCTGCGCTTCCGCTTCGGTACCGACTGGCAGCGTTATGCGTGGGCTGTCGCTTTTCTGCGCGAGTGCCTGCCCAGTCGCCATCGCCGCAACGCCGAGCGCATCGCCCGCCTCGCAGTGCGCAGCGGGCAAGCCCTGCGCCGACTGCGGGAACACACCGGCATCGAGTACGACTACTGCGGCCGGGGCATTCTCCACCTGCTGCGCGACCCGGCGGCACTGGCGCACGCCGGAACCCGCATCGAACAGCTTCGTGAGTGGGGCATCGATGTCAGGCTGATGTCTGCCGACCAATGCCACGCCCTCGAGCCCACGCTCGCGGGGGCACCCGATCTGTTCGGTGCGGTCTACGCACCCGACGACGAATCCGGTGATGCACACCGCTTTACGCAGGCATTGGCCGGCCTGTTCATTGAAAGGGGCGGCGACCTGCTCACACGGCATGAAATTCTCCGACTGGTCGCGGAGCGGGGGCAGTTGACGCGCCTGATTGCCAGAAGCGAAGACGGCATCACCAGGGATATGACCGCCGACGCCTTCGTGGTGTGCCTTGGAGTCGCCTCTGCGCGCTTGCTCGCGCCGCTCGGTCTGCGGCTGCCCATTTATCCGGTGAAGGGCTATTCGGTGACCGTTCCGGTCGTCGAACCAGCACGTGCCACGAGGGTGAGTCTGACCGATGAGACCCGCCGCCTGGTCTGCTCCCGACTGGGCGACAGGCTGAGGCTGGCCGGCACCGCAGAGATCGCCGGCTATGATCTGACGCTGGACTCGAGGAGAATCGCCTCACTGTGCGACTGGATCGACCACTTCTTTCCCGGCGCCACCGACACCTCGGCCGCCGAGGCGTGGGCCGGACTGCGCCCATGCACGCCCGGCTACACCCCCTTGATCGGCCCCGCCGGCATCGATCGACTCTGGCTCAACACAGGTCATGGCTCCCTGGGCTGGACGCTTGCCTGCGGGTCGGCGGAGCACTTGGTCGAGCAGCTCGCCGCCTAGTTGTTGAGACATGGCCATTGTCCAGTGAATCAGTTCGGCAGTGCTTATTTGACGAGCTTGAGGTGGCTCCCGCGCGCGCGCGTGGGCTCATCGCCGGCCTCGTCAGCAACCACGCCTTCGCTGGCCTCGGGCCCTTCAGGGCCATCGCTTTCCACCAGGCCAAGTACCGTTTCCTCTGACGTTTCCTCGGCAGGCAGGTCAAGCTCGAAAGCCATGCCCTGGCCATTCTCCCGGGCATAGATCGCGAGCACATGTGAGACCGGGATGTAAAGGTGCTGCGACACCCCACCAAAGCGCGCCTGAAAAGTGATCGCCTCGTTGCCGAGGTCAAGGTTCGCGGTGGCCTCGGCCCCTGTGTTCAGGACGATCTGGCCATCGCGGGCATACCCCGGCGGGACCACGACACTGCTGTCGACGACAACCGCAAGGTGCGGGGTGAATCCATTGTCCACACACCATTCGTGAATGGCGCGCAGCAGATAGGGTTTTGTCGTTGTCGAAGGCATTCCGGGCACTCCGCCGATCAACGGCGCATCACCTTCTCGGACGGCGTCAAGGCATCGATGAAGCCCTGCCTGCTGAAAATGCGCTCGCCATACTTCATGAGGGCAGACGCCGTCTTGGGCAGCTCGATGCCGTAATGCTCAAGGCGCCACAACAGGGGCGCAATTGCCACATCCAGCATGGAGAACTCGTCACCCAGCATGAACTTCTGCTTGGTGAAAACCGGTGCAAACTGGGTGAGCTGGTCACGCACGTGCGCACGGCTCTTGTCCGCCGCCTTGGTCCCTTTCTCGAGCACTTCGATGTAGGCGAACATCTCCTGCTCGAAGGTGTGCAGCAACTGGCGGGCGCGGGCGCGCATGATCGGGTCCGGCGGCATGAGCTGCGGATGCGGAAAGCGCTCATCAATGTATTCGTTGATGATATTGGACTCGTAGAGCACAAGATCGCGATCGACAAGCACCGGCACCCGGTTGTAGGGGTTGATTACCGCGATGTCCTCGGGCTTGTTGTAGAGATCGACGTCGATCACCTCGAAGTCCATCCCCTTTTCGAACAACACGATACGGCAGCGATGGCTGAACGGATCGGTCGTCCCCGAATAAAGCGTCATCATGATTTGCTAGCTCCGGATTCCTTAAACGACACGCACCACGCGGCTACCGCGTGGTGCGAATATGCGACTGCAAGCACCGGATCACCAGTGCTGCATCCGCTTAGTGAATATCCTTCCAGTAGTTCTTCTTCAGTGCATAGGCGAGCACCGAGAACCCCGCCAGGAAAATCAGGACGAAAACACCAATCCGCTCGCGTTTGGCTGCAACCGGCTCGCTCATCCACACGAGGAAGGAGACGAGATCAGCCACCGCGTTGTCGTACTCCTCGGGCGTCATAAGACCCGGCTTCACAAGTTCGAGGCGGATGTCAACGGTGCCGTCGGGATTCTCGGTCTTATGTGCGACCTGCTCGCCCTGCAGCTGCCAGAACACATGCGGCATGCCGACGTTCTCGAACACCACGTTGTTCCAGCCAGTCTGCCGGTCGGGATCGCGGTAGAAGGTACGCATGTAGGTATAAAGCCAGTCTGCGCCCGGGTAGGTGTGGCCCGAACGCTGACGTGCGACCAGGGTCAGATCGGGCGGTGCCGCGCCGAACCACTTCTTGCCCTCGTCATGGCGCATCGCGATTTTCATCAGGTCACCGACGCGTTCGCCGGCGAACATCAGATTGTCGCGAATCATCTCTTCGGACAGTCCGATATCGGTGAGATGCTTGTATCGAACAAAGCTCGCGCTGTGACAGTTCAGGCAGTAATTGACGAAGAGCTTGGCGCCATGCTGCAGCGCGGCAGGGTCGCGACTGACCGGCGCCTTGTCCAGCGGTGCCATCGGCCCGGCGGCCATGGCGAGCACCGGGGCGAACAGCGCTGCGACGAACAGGGTCTTGATTGTCTTGAACATGGCGATGGTCATTTGAAGGTCA
>CAYTAY010000194.1:0-5944 GCA_964435845.1 uncultured Azoarcus sp. | reverse complement strand
ACCACCGCCGGGGAAGTGGACCGCCGCCTGCGCCTCATCTTCTCCAACGGCACCGAAAGCAATCTGCTGCTGCGCTCGCTCCAGCGAGCGTTCTACAACGACCCCGCCGCGCGGCGGCTGGCCTCGCCCGAGAGCGGGCAACTCTCTTTCGGCGGTGAGCTTGAGGCCGATGATGTCGAAAGCGGCACGATCTACGTCCTGCGCTCCCTCTCGGATCATCCCTATGTCGCGCAGCACCGCGACATCATTCACAAGATGGGCGTGACGGGGGGCAGGGTGGAGACGCGCATTGCCAACGCCGAACACGACTCCACCTACCTGCTGGCGAAGGTCGAAGTGGTGGCGACCTACAAGCTCGCGGGCATCAACCGCACTCGGATGGAGAACCTGTTCCACAGGCTGTTCGCGCCCGCGCGGTTGAACATCACCATCAACGACCGCTTCGGTCACCCTGTGCAGCCTGAGGAATGGTTTCTCGTTCCGCTGTTCGTGATCGACGAGGCCGTGGCGCGCATCAAGGATGGCAGCATCACCGGGTACATCTACGATCCCAAGGCTGCGAAGCTGGTGAAGGCGGAGTAGTAGACCAATGATCGTCCGTGGGGGAGGACAGTTTATTAGCTCAATACGATCCATCGACCTGCGCTTTGTAGATGACCTCGTTGACTTCGTTCGTGGTCCTGGGTTCGTGCTCGACTTTTCCGACACGAGCTTCGCGGATTTTTTCGCCTTGGAGCTGAAGGTCAATATTGACGATCCCAAATACGCGGCGAACGGCGGCTCCAAGGGGAAACGGCTGCGCTATTTCCTGCAAAACTGCGACGATGCCACTGCCGTTCGCGTGCTTACGGCCCTCTGGGAGTACCGCTCCGACTATCTTGCCCGCAGCGGCGGCAAGGACCCGGTAATCGATGCGCAGTCGCGCTATCAAGGCTTGATCAATCGTCTCTCCGGCGGTGCGGCTCCGAAGCCAACCCAGCCCCAACCCGTTGTCGATCGTCAGAAGATCGCCACCATAAAAGCCGAGCTGCTGAGGGTCTCCTCGCTCAGCGCACAGGCACGCGGCTTTGCCTTCGAGGGATTCCTCAAGGGCCTGTTCGACGCATTCGGTTTGGCCGCCCAGGAACCGTTCCGCCTTTGCGGTGAGCAAATCGACGGCAGCTTCCAGCTCGGCAGCGAGACCTATCTGCTGGAAGCCAAATGGCATGGTCAGCCAATTGGCGTCGCCGATTTGCACACGTTCCACGGCAAGATTGAACAGAAGGCCGCCTGGACGCGAGGCCTGTTCGTGAGCAACAGCGGCTTCTCCGATGACGGCCTCGTAGCCTTTGGCCGAGGCAAGCGCGTCATCTGTATGGACGGTCTCGATCTCTATGATCTGCTCGATCGCGAGATACCGCTCAACCAAGTTCTTGAACGGAAGGTGCGCAGGGCAGCCGAAACCGGCACGCCCTTTCTTCGCGTTCGCGACCTCTTCCCGAGCTGAGGAGGAGGCGCATGGTGCAGTTCAACGATTGGTGCGACTCAGCGGACACGCCCCTGGGAAATCATCACGTTCGGGTCATGACGGGCCGGCCGGCGGACGCTGCGACCGGCATCCAGGTGACGGCCACGGCCGTCCCCGCCCACTACGCCGCCGAGGAACGCATCGCCGCAGCGCTTGCGAGGCTGGGCAAGGTCGCTGCCGCGCAGATGATCACCAATCTTCTCCCGCAAACGCCGCAGATCCGATCGGGCGATCTCGGCGAGATCTACGCTACGGAATGGATCGACGCGCACAGCGGCTATCGCGCCCCCATCAAACGGCTGCGCTGGAAGGATCACCGCAACATGGCGATGCGCGGCGACGACGTCATCGGCATGCTTCTCGACCCGGCAACACAGCGCCTCCGCTTCCTGAAGACAGAGGCCAAGAGCCGCATCGACCTGCGCGCCCAAACGCTGGAGGAGGCGCGGACCGGCCTGGATAAGGATGGCGGCCTTCCCTCGTCGCATGCATTGTCCTTTATCTCAGCCAGACTGATGGAGCTGGGCACCGACGCGCCGCTCGTCGACGCCATCGACGAGGCGCTCTATCGGCACGGTATTCCGCCCGAGAGCGTGAAACATCTCCTCTTCACCTTCTCCGGGAACTCCCCGCAAGCGCTGCTGACACAGGCGCTGCAGGCCTATCCTGGTTCATTCGAACAATTGGGTATCGGTCTGCACGTCGACGGCCATGCCGCCTTTGTTGGGGCCGTCTACGATCGGGTCATAGCCGATGCCAACCACCCCTGACGCGATCACAGCCGCCATCACGGACGCGGCGACGGCAGGCTTTCGCGGCAGGCTCATCGCGCGAGGCCAGGCGCGCGCCATGATCTGGCGTGACGGTGTTCTGCCCCCTGGCGCGCCCGCCTTCTCGCCGCAGCTCAGCTTCGATCTCCACAGTTACGCCTATGGCTTGCTTGGGCTGGGGCTGCGCCTCCTCGAACTCGATGGCGACCCGAACCAGGCACGGATCGCATTCGAACAGGCGGCGACCGCCCTCGAAGCGGTTATGGCCAAGGGCAACCGCGACGAAGCAGACCGCGATTTCCATTTCGTCATGGCGGCGGCCAGCTATCACCTCGCACACCTGTCTGCCCGAGCCTATTCCCTCCTTGCGATCGTGGCCGCCGAGGAGAATTTCTCCCCGATCGAACAGGCGCTCGCGCTGTTGATGCGCCGAGACGTCAACGAGCTGCGCGCACGCGTGTACGCCTTCCGCCTGGATGGTCGAGGATCGGACGCGACCATTGCAGCGCTATTCCAACAACGACTTGTGGAGCCTGTCGCCGCCGACGCGCCGGAGCGCGATGGTCAGGACTTCCTCTTCGAGGGCCTCGATCTCGCCCTGACCGATGCCTTCTTCGGCGCATTCGCGACATTCCTGCTCGCGCTGGATCGCGGCGAGAGAGCCCTAGTCGACCGGGCGATCGCGCAGCTTCGGGAAAACCTCGACATCTGCGCGGAATTGAACCTTCTGCCGCAATGGTGGGTGCATCGGGTCGCCATCCATCTGCTCTCCGACCTCTGGTCGAACACTTTCCACGAGAAGGTCCCGCTACTCCCCGCCGGTGGCGCCGCGGCGTCATGGCCCGGCCTTCGCGAGCTCTTCATCGCCCTGCTCGCTCGCCGCCCGAGAGCCGAGGTCGACCTGTGGCCTTCGCAGACCGAGGCGGCGTCGCGCGCCGTCGATCAGACCGACAATCTCGTTGTCTCGCTGCCGACCAGCGCCGGCAAGACCCGGATTGCCGAATTGTCAATTCTGCGGTGCTTGGCTGGTGGCCAGCGAGTTATGTTCGTGACACCGCTTCGCGCTCTGTCGGCGCAGACGGAAACCACGCTCCAGCGCACCTTCGGTCCACTCGGCAAGACCATCTCCGCGCTCTACGGCAGCATTGGCGTATCCGGCTTCGATGAGGACGCTATCCGCGAGCGTGACATCGTCGTCGCGACCCCTGAGAAACTTGACTTCGCGTTGAGGAACGATCCGTCGCTCCTCGACGATGTCGGCTTGCTCGTGTTCGACGAAGGCCACATGATCGGACCTGGGGAACGCGAGGTTCGATACGAGGTTCAGATTCAGCGCCTCCTGCGCCGCCAAGACGCCGGTCAACGCCGGATCGTTTGCCTGTCGGCGATCCTTCCTGACGGAGATCAACTCGAGGACTTCTCGGCATGGCTGCGTCGCGACCAGCCCGGAGGCCCGATCAAGAACGACTGGCGACCTACGCGCCTGCGGTTTGGCGAGGTAACCTGGAACTCGCCAACGGCGCGTCTCAATCTTCGCGTCGGCGATGAAAGACCCTTCGTGCCTCGCTTCCTTACCGGCGCGGCGCCGCCGCTGTTCGTACCGCCGAAGAAATTACGCACTCGGCTCTTTCCGGACAGCCAACAGGAATTGAGCCTTGCAACGGCGTGGCGGCTCGTCAGCGATGGCCAGACGGTGCTGATCTACTGCCCCGAGCGCCGAAGCGTCGAGCCGTTCGCGAAGGTTGTCGTCGACTTGCACTCGCGCGGCGCGCTCGCGTCCCTGCTAACGGTTGACCCCGCCACACTCCAAACCGCTATCGCGCTCGGCGAAGAATGGCTTGGGCCGGACAGCGACATCCTCAAATGTCTGCGGCTTGGCGTGGCGCTTCACCATGGGGCCTTGCCGACCGCCTATCGCAAAGAAGTCGAGCGACTGCTGCGCGACAGCGTGCTCAAGGTAACGATCTCATCGCCGACGCTGGCTCAGGGCCTCAACCTGTCGGCCACGGCGGTCGTTATGCATTCGCTCTATCGCCACGGCGAGAAGATCAAGGTCTCTGAATTCAAGAATGTCATCGGGCGCGCCGGCCGCGCCTATGTCGATGTTGAAGGGCTAGTTCTCTTTCCCATTTTCCAGGATTCGAGGAACAAGAAGCATGACGAATGGGTCGCGTTGATCGAGGATCTTGGCGCCCGCGAGATGGAGAGCGGGCTCATTCAGCTCATCCTTTCGCTTCTCATGCGCATGCATGCACGGCTTGGCGGCAATCTCGATCAGCTAATGGACTACGTCGTCAACAACGCCGCGGCATGGACCTTCCCCGAGGTCGCCGGCGAGAAGGCCGACAAGCGCGAGCGGGCGCTGAAAGAGTGGGAGCGTCATATGGCGACGCTCGACACCGCCATTCTCAGCCTCATAGGCGAGGCCGACGTGCCCGATGACCAGATCGAGGCCGCGCTCGACAACATCCTTCAATCTTCGCTCTGGCAGCGTCGCCTGCTTCACGTCGACGACGCATCACGCGCCGCCTATCGCGCCACGCTGCTCACGCGGAGCCGGTATATCTGGGCGAATTCGACTGCCGCTACACGACGCGGCTACTTTCTGGCCGGGCTCGGCCTCGAAGCTGGACATGCGCTGGACGCAATTGCGGCTGAGGCAAACGACCTTCTCATACAGGCCAACGCAGCCCTCGCAGCATCGGACCATGAGGCGGCAATCGCTGCGATCACCGGCATCGCCGAACGCGTGTTCGCCTTCTACCCGTTTGAGCCGGATCCATTCCCGGCGAATTGGCGCGACATCCTCAGATGCTGGCTGCTCGGGCAGCCGTTGGCAGCGATCGTCGCCGGACAGGAAGCTGAGGCATTGCAGTTTATTGAGGGTGGCCTGGTTTATCGCCTGCCTTGGGCCATGGAGGCCTTACGCGTCCGTGCCGCCGCCAATGGTGATGTCGTCGGCATGTTCGCACTGGCGTTGGACGACTATGAGCTCGGCCTGGCTGTGCCGGCTGTCGAAACGGGGACGATGAACCGCTCCGCCTCGATTCTGATCCAGGCGGGTTTCAATTCCCGACTGGCGGCCATAAAAGCCGTCACCGACACGGCCGCCACCTTCACGACTGGCGCGGAATTGCGCGCGTGGCTGCGCTCACCCGGCCTCGCGGTCTGGTCGGCGCAACCCAACTGGCCAACGGCCGAGACGCGGGCCATATGGCTCGAATTCATCCAGGAGTTCGCCCCGTCAGACAATCGGACCTGGGCGCGATGGGATTATCTTGGAAACGTCCAGTGGTTCGCCGCACCCGCGCCTCCCGGAACACCAGTCAGCCTCTTTCATAGGAACGGACAGCCGCTGGTGCTGGCGCCCGACGGGCACGCGATCGGTCTGCTACAGCACCCGCTCAACCCGAATCGGCGCGGTCTTGTGCGAGCGACTGTCGCTCTGAATAGCGGCCAGCTCGATCTGAGTTATCTCGGCCCCGATGACTTGTGGGAGGGTTAGAACCGCAGATGACGAAGCCACCTACATACTTCGGCGCATGCGGGTGTACTGATCTTACAGATACTTCTTGAACGTCGCCGCCGCAATGCACACCGCCACGCCGAGCAGTGCGGCGCTGGGCAGCAGGATCAGCAGCGGGTTCACGCTGACCGGCAGTGCCAG
>CAYTAY010000193.1:0-5971 GCA_964435845.1 uncultured Azoarcus sp. | reverse complement strand
CCGCCGCTGCGCTTGACCTCGGCCAGCGCGGAAATGAGCATGCCGCCGGTGCCGCAGGTGGGGTCGTAGATCGACTCGCCGGCTTGCGGGGCCAGCAAGGCGGTCATCAGGTGCACCACGGTGCGGTTGGTGTAGAACTCGGCCGCTGTGTGGCCCGAGTCGTCAGCGAACTTCTTGATCAGGAACTCATAGGCGTTGCCAAGCTCGTCCTCGGGTACGTTGGCGACCGACAGCGTCTGGGTCGAGAAATGCTCGATCAGGTTCTTGAGAGTTTCGTCTGGCAGGCGCTCGCGATTGGTCCAGGGCGCGTCGCCGAAGATCCCGGCCAGCATCTCGGGGTTGGCCGCTTCAATCTGTCGCAGTGCGCTCTGGATCGCCATGCCGACGTTCTTCGGCACCTGGCGCACGTCCTTCCAGTGCGCCCCCTCGGGGATCTGGAAGCGGTGGTTCTCGGCGAACTCGGCATAGGACAGGTCGCCGCCGGATTCCGCGAGCGCCGCCTGATATTCCTCGTCCCAGACATCCGAGATGCGCTTGAAGAACAGCAACGGAAAGATGAACTGCTTGTAGTCGCCGGCGTCGATCAGGCCACGCAGCAGGACCGCCGCGCCCCACAGGTAGGATTCGAGCTCTTGTTGGGTGATGCGCGATTGGGTGCCCTGAGTCATTGCAGCCAACCTCCCTCGGTCATGACCTTCTCGAGACGCGCTTCGGCGTCACGACAGCGCTGGAGCGCCTGCTTGAATGCGGCGATCGCCTCGGGCAATGGCGGGATATCTTCCTGCAGTGGAGGCAGGACGTAGCGCGAGATATTGAGCGTCCAGTCCTCGGCCTTGATCTCGTCCAGGCCGACGATCCGGACCGCATCCTGTACGTCCACGAACCGCTCGAACCAACCGTGGATCTCAATAGCGTGTTCGGACTCGAGATAGTTTTGCGCCCGACCGCGGCGGAACAGCCGCGAGGCATCGGCGACCATGACCTTGTGGCGCCTGTCGACAGGCTTCCGCTTTCGAAGCACCAGAATGCAGGCTGCAAGGCCGGTGCCGTAAAAAAGGTTCGGGGCCAGGCCGATGACCGCCTCGACCAGATCCATTTCCAGCAGCTTCTGCCGGATGCTGCCCTCCGCCCCTTTGCGGAACAGCGCACCCTGCGGCAGCACCACTGCCATGCGACCAGTCGCGTCGGCCATGGATTTCACCATGTGCTGCACCCAGGCGAAGTCGCCACTGCCCGACGGCGGCAAGCCGGCGAAGTTACGCCCGAAGGGATCGTTCGCCCAAAGATCCTCGCCCCACTTCTCCAGGGAAAACGGCGGATTGGCGATGACACAGTCGAAGCTCGCCAGATGATCGCCCTCAAAGAAAGCCGGGTTGCGCAGAGTGTCGCCGCGTACGATCTGGAAATCTTCGATGCCGTGAAGAAAGAGGTTCATCCGCGCGATGGATGATGTGGTGAGATTCTTCTCCTGCCCGTAGAGTTTTCCCCACAGGCGCTTCACGTCGCCGTGCTGCTCCTGCACATGCTGAACCGCCGCGAGCAACATGCCGCCGGTGCCGCAGGCGGGGTCGTAGATGGTTTCGCCCTCCTTGGGATCGAGTATTTCGATCATCAGCCGCACCACGCTGCGCGGAGTGTAGAACTCTCCGGCCTTCTTGTTGGTAGCGTCAGCGAACTTCTTGATCAGGTACTCGTAGGCATCGCCCAACACATCCGAGGCGATGTTCCGGTTGCCGAAGGGGATGCGGGAGAAGTGCTCGATCAAGTCCTTGAGCAAGGCATCGGAGAGCCGGTCCTTGTTGGTCCACTGGGCATCACCGAAGACGCCATACAAGGTATCCGGGTTGGCCTTCTCGATCTCGCGCATCGCGCGCTGCAGCGCACTGCCGACGTTGGTCGCCACCGCGCGCACGTCGTCCCAATGGCATTCGTCAGGGATCTGGAAGCGGTGCGACTCCGGGAACATTGCCAACTCAGCGTCGCCGGTTTCATCGACGATTTCCGCGTACTCCTCGTCCCACACATCACAAATGCGTTTGAAGAACAGCAGCGGGAAGATGTAGGTCTTGAAGTCGGCGGCATCCACCGGGCCGCGAAGGATGTTGGCGGATTCCCACAGGTGGGATTCGAGCTGGGCGAGATCGAGTTTCATGCCAGCAGTGTACCCAGAACTCGCAGGACCTGGCGTCCAAGACGAGGAGCAAACCCGTGAGTGACACCGTGTGGGGTTCAAAGCGAGACAGTTACGTGGTGAAAACCTATTCGGAATACCAACTTCTCGACCCCATTGGTCGACTTCGTACGGCAAGCTAGAGTCAAATACAACGCTAAGCGAGCGTTGCATTTTGAGGACAGCTGCGTATCATCGTTACCGTGCGCATTCGCAATCAACGCATGTACGGCCAGTCCGAGCAAGTCGGCTGGTACCCGTGATGTCCGCAATGGTCAGCCGGGGTTCATTTTGACTTTCAAAGGAACCTCTCATGGCCACCACACTGGCTCGCCGACGCCGTTCAGCCTTCCTGGCCCAATCCGGGCGTTGTTATTACTGCGGACTCCCGATGTGGGAGTCATCCCCCGACGAACTTTCACGAGCGTTCGGCATCAGGCCCGCTCAGCTGCATCGCCTGAAATGCACCGCTGAACACCTTCTGGCGCGACGTGATGGCGGTGGGCACTCAGCGGCCAACATCGTCGCAGCCTGCCTTCATTGCAATCAGACCCGGCATCGAATGCGGCCGGCTCTCGACCACGAAAGATATCGTGCTTTGGTGGAGCGCCAGAGAATGAATGGAGTATGGCATCGGAAGCCGCTCATGGATCGGCTTGCGCAAGGATAGCCGGCAACGGAGGGGCTCTTGATCGGCCGAAGCGGCAGTTCATGGTTTCGGCTGGGGGCTTCCGGTCTTGGCCAGTTGCAGCCGGTCGCTAACCGACATAACCAACAGCAAAAAAAAGGGCGGACGGGGAGGCTCTGTGCCATGAGCGACCTCGGGGTATCGCGTAGCGGCCTTTACTTTCGTAAGAGAATGGATTCTGAACTCTCGGTGAGACTCCATTGGCGCATAGTCTTACTGGATACGCTCCACACCGACAACCCAGCTGCGCCTCGTGCGCGCCCCACGATCATCATCAGCAGTGCATCGCTGTTTAGCTTCGAACTGGAGATCAAGCGGCGCATGGCGTCGTCGTCCAAACTGGAAGCAGTGGGAATGTCTTCGGCATGGGTGTGCCATTCGCCGAGGTACAATAATCCCCGCTCATAGCGATCCTCAATGGCACGCTGTGCCGCGGCCGGATTGGAACGATAGCGATACCTAGATCGCTCGTCACCGGCGTAGGGTCCAGAAACCTCGGTCACACAAATTTGCTCAGAATTGATCGTGCCGTATAGCTGGCCACCCGCCTCAGTCGCCCAAGGCGTTAACTGGAGATGTCGATTCATGTGTCGCAAAGCTGGAGGAGCGATCCACAGCGTTTGGTGGTTCTCGTCAAGATGACCGACGACTGAGTATTTCGACATCGACCTTATAAACGAAAAGATCATGACCAGACGAACTCGCGCATCGTCAGTCGATCGGTGAAGGACGCCCGCAGTATGCCCCCGTGATTTTCAACAACAGCAGGATCGCCCATCCACACGCGACGACAGGAGGTTGGTACCTTGTCCAGCAGCGTATCGAGCGCCAACCCCGCAGCCATGCCCACGATAGGATGCAAATCGATCACGCCGTGGGGTTGGAATGTGTTGCCACACCCAGCCTCGACAAAGAGTGCCCCGGCTTCATCAGGCCAATCCGTCAAACGAAAATTTGGCCGTTCCTCACCGTCGAAATCCGCCAGGATCGACGCTTTGCCATAGAGCAAGACAGCATGCCCGGCGGCAGCGTAAGCCTCGGCCCAGGTACTGAGGTGTGCTGGCGGTCGCGTCAGGCTCCGCCGCCAATGGCCTAGCGCAGCTTCGCCGTCGAAGTCGATGCCTGCCGATATAATCAGGTCTGCACTGGCTAGTTGGTCGAGGTCCTTAGGGGGGAGCCATTCGAATCGCCGCGGAAATGCATGCTCGAACGCCAGATGAGAAAATTCACGCCGCAAGTGCTCTTGCAATGCGGATGCCTTGTTGAAGCCGACGTGGGACATACCCAGCGGATGCCGAGAGACGTTGGCTGTGGTCAGACTGTCAGCGTCGACGAAGATCTGTTCGCCGACACCTGCCTGTGCGAGAAGACGCGCTACAGCTGCACCGATCGCGCCGCAGCCGATGACGGCCACCTTGCGGTTCTTGACTAACGCATAGCTCGAAGCGTGATCTCGGCCATGAACCCATGCCCCATCGACACGTGCGACCTTACAACGTTCGACAGGCCGCTTTGCATAGGAGTTGACGATGCGTGCCGGCGGCACCTTCGACATGTGCCGAAACCCTCGCATCACTTCTCGGCGCTCAGCACCTCGCAGCACCACCGCCGCGAACGCGTTGCCGGTCTTGGTATCGACATCGAACAGGAATGGTGACCGCTGCCCAGGCTCAAGGTACTTGCGTACCATGTCAGGCGGCAGCAGCTTGGTGATGTCGTCGCCGGTTTCCGGAAACTCGCGCGGCGTCCAAGGCTGCGACAGCCGGAAAAGCCACGTCGGGTAGATTTGCTTGTCGCCCGGATTGACTCCGGTGTTGCGAAGCCAGAGCTTGAGCGCCTCCTTGTCGTCGGCAATGACGTAGCGATTGGACCGTACATCAAAGAAGTACGCCACTTCGCGCGTCACACCACCAGGGGTGACAAGGCTCCACACGCGTGCTCGCTCAGAGCTGTCCGTGGCCCGATGCGACCAATAGGCTGTGAATTCCCGCTCGAACTCATGGCGCCGCTTAGTCTCGGGAAAGTTGAGCAGTTCCTCTGCATCGCGGAGATGCGTCACAACCCGGTCTGCGATCGGCGCACTGTTTTTGCTGGACCGCAAACACAACAGGCCGCCCCGTTCGATGTGCGGCCAACTGTAGTCGCTGCCCGCCGAGGGTGCGAGGATCCGGGGCTGCGAGTTCGGGAACACGGTGTCGATGGCCAGCACCAGGTGGTCGGCCTCTTGCAGCTCGAGCGATCCAGCGGGGATGTTCACCCGCCAGCCCACCTCGAAGCCCTTGTGGATCCTACTCAGTTCGTCCGCGCCCAGCCGCTGCCACTGGCCCGGGCGATGCCGTTCGAGGCCAGTTTCGATTTCATCCGCGATCTGAGAGCACTCTGCCTCGGTCCTCAGCCAAACCTCCCGCCACCATCATTGCGCCGGGCCGTCTCGACCGACGTGACCTTTATTGCGACGCCTTTGCCACCGCTATCATCGCCGTTGTTGTCTGGCTGCTTCGTGAAGAAGTCGGTGTCGAACACGTCATCCCACGCTTCCCGCGCCTGCTTGCGCGTGCAATCAGACTTGTCCAGTACCTCGAGCGTCTTGAGCGCACTGCTCAAGCAATCGCGGAAGAACGCGACCGCATCGTCGCCCGCCGACGCGAGTTTTGTGTCGAGCACCGGGTGGTCGATCTCGGTCGACTGCTGGAGCTTCTTGTCGATGGCTTTCCACGTCTCACGCAGCGCCTTGTCGTCCCGATCCGCGCTGTACTGGAAGTGGTCGACCACCAGTTTGGTGATGCAGATCCCGCTGGTCGTGTTGGCCTTCCAGTCTGCGCGGCGCGCAAACTTCTTGGTCAACTTGGTGATACGCCGCATCTGACTGCCGTCCGATTCGCCGGCGTTCAGTTCCCCCACCAAGCCGTTGAACCAGCGTGTCACAGCCCGGGCGTCGGAGCGTGTCCACTCATCACCGCTTGCCAGCTCGTAGTGCTCAACAGATTCGTCGTTCTCGTCTTTGGTGGTGACGATGCGGTACACGGGGATGTCGATGTGGTAGCCCGCAGCGTAGACCTGGCGAACGCAGTTGCGCTTGACGGTGGCCTCCTGCTTGAGTCGGCCGTCCCACA
>CAYTAY010000192.1:544-6032 GCA_964435845.1 uncultured Azoarcus sp. | reverse complement strand
AAAGAGGCGCTCGCCCGTAGGCGAGCGCGACCACCAAGGGAGGGAGGGAAACCAACAGTAACCAAAACATCGCTATCTCCTGAAATGGGCGCAATTCTCACGCCGCGCCACTATTGAGTTGTTGCAACCTGGCCGGACGCGCAGCGTCCGCAGGCGTGGGTTCGGGGCCGCCAACATCGATCAGGCCGCTTCATCTGTACGCCTCCTGCCGCCATTGCCCGTGACCTTATCCAGATCCGGCAACGGGGCACGCAGCCCGCCGAGCAAAAACGACATCAGTCTGGGCAGCAGGCGGGTCGGATTCTCGTCATCGAAGCCCCCGGCGAAAAGTCGCAAAGCATCGGTGCCCGCGATCGCGTAGGAGGTCGCACCCATCATGAAATGGAAACGCCACAGAATCTCGTCACGCGGCACCCCCGGTAGCGAGGCATACAGCGCCGACAGAAACCGACTCAAGGTCTCGGCATACTCCTCGGCCAGAAACTGACGTACGAACGCGTTCGGATCGGTGAAGGTGCGACCCAGCAACTGCATGAAAGTGTGGCCACCATGCACCGTGTCGCTCGCCAGCGCCAGCGCAGGACCAAAAAACGCCTCCAGCACCTGGCTTGGCTTGACCGCGCGCCCTTCTTCCTCCGCTCGTGCTTCCACCTCGTCCAGCGCCGCGAGCCGCTGTCGGTTGAGCTCGACCAGACGGCGTTTGAACACCTCCTGGATCAGCGCATCCTTGCTGCCGAAGTGGTAATTGACCGCGGCCAGATTGACCCCCGCCTGCGCGGTGATCATGCGCATGGAGGTCGCCTCGAGCCCATGCTCGACAAACAACGCCTCGGCAGCATCGAGGATGCGATAGCGTGTTTCGGGGGCGTGGCGTCCGGTCGTGGCACTCATTTACCGTGTCTCCTCCGAATGAGACCATAGCCTCATTCGAACGTTCGTTTGAATTGTACGGATGACTTTGTTCCTGTCAACACCAGCCGTCGAATCAACGCCCGCCAGTTTGCAGGTGGTGCGCTTCACCTTCGGTTCAAAGCCCCTAACTGCATTCGCGGCTCACGCCGCTCCCACAGGGAATGGGCACGCATCCGCTACCGTCACCACCACCGCTTGTAGAAGCGGCGTAAGCCGCGAACTTCGGCCTCGGCAATGGGAAGTCGATCGCACATTCACGATCAGCTCAGATCTCACCTGCAGCGAACAATCGCTCAACCCGCAACGACCGCCTTGCCCTTCTTCTTTGCCTCGTCAGCCAGCAGCAACGCCGCGATCGACGGCAACAGCAGCAGCGCGCCCAGCATGTTGATCAGGAACATCAACGCCATGATCAGCCCCATGTCGGCCTGGAACTTGAGCGCCGAGAACGTCCAGGTGCCGACACCGACGGCCATGGTCGTGGCGGTAAACATCACTGCGGTGCCACGCTGGGCCAGCGCCTGGTAGAAGGCGTCCGGCAGCGAATCTCCCTGCTCGAAGCGGTAGGACATCCGCTCGTAGAAATAGATGCCATAGTCCACGCCGATACCGACCGCGATCGCGACCACCGGCAGCGTCGACACCTTGAGACCGATGCCGAGCAACGCCATCAAAGCGTTGCAGAACACCGCCGCGATCAACAAGGGCAGGATGATGCACAGGGTTGCCCGGAACGAGCGGAACTCGAGGAAGAACAGCAGGCTGATCGCCCCGAACACCATCATCAGGATCGCCATGGACGCTGCATCGACCGCCTCATTGGTGGCCGCCATCACGCCAACGTTGCCCGACGCGAGCAGAAAGTCGAGGTTTTCGGTGCGATTGGCCTCGCGGAAGGCCTTCACCTCCCGGATGATGTGAGCGATCGTCGGCCCTTCGTGATCGCGGGTGAAGATCAGCACCTGCATTGCGCTGCAGTCGGTATTGAGCAGCCCGGTACTGGTATCGACCGGTGTCACCGACTGGGCAAGCACCGCCGGATTGCGCGACAGCACACGCCAAGAGGGGCTCCCCTCGTTCCAGCCGGAGTTGATGACTTTGGCCACGCCCGGCAGACCCACCACACTCTGCACGCCATGGACCCCGCGCATCGTCATCTCGAAGCGGTCGATGGTGTCCATGATCTCGAAGTGGGTGCAGGCACCATCAACACCCTGGGTCTGCACGATCACCGACAGCACGTCCACACCGATCGAGAAGGAATCGACGATGGCTGCCGCGTCCTGGTTGTAGCGCGAATCCTCATGCAGTTCCGGGATGCCGTGGCCGAGGTCGCCGGTACGCAGATCGCGCGACTTCCAGGTGGCGCCACCCAGCAGCAGCGCAGTGATCAGGAGCACCACGAACGCATGTTTCGGCTCGGCGAGCATGCGCAGGCGCAGCCACAGCCAGTGGTCCTTGGCCTCGGCCGCCTTGGCGCGTTGATACGCCTTCACGTCAAGGCGGGTGAAGGAAAGCAGTGCCGGCAGCAGCAACATGTTGGTCAGCAGGATCAGGCCGACACCCAGCGCGGCGGTCAAGGCCAGCTCGCGCACCATGTCGATCTCGATACGCAGGATTACCAGGAAACCGACCACAGTCGTGGTCAGCGCCATCGAACCGGGGAGAAACAGCCTCTTGAAAGCCCCGCGAGCGGCTTCGAGCGAATCGGACCCGGCTATGATCTCGAGTCGCCAGGCATTGGTCATCTGCACCGCATGACTTACCCCGATGGCGAAGATCAGGAAGGGGACGAGGATTGACATCGGATCGATGCCAAAGCCGATCACCGGCAGCAGGCCCATCAACCACACCACGGGTACCATCGCACACATCAAGGTCAAGGCCGAGAGCTTGGCCGAGCCGGAATAGAAGAACAGCAGCACCGCGGTAATGGCAAAAGCGACCAGGAAGAACATCAAGACGCCCCGGGCCCCATCGGTGATGTCACCGACCGCCTTGGCGAAGCCGATGATGTGCACATCGAGCCCGTCGGTCGCGTGCCGTTCGCGCAATTCTTCGAGTTGGCGTGCGACAGCCAGATAGTCGAGGCGTTCGCCTGTGTTCGGGTCGATCTCGAGCAGTTCGGCGGTAATCATCGCCGCACGGTGATCGTTCGCCACGAGACGTCCGACACGGCCGGACTTGAGAACATTCTCGCGCACCGTGTCCAGGTCTTCCGGCGTGCCCTCGAACTCGGCCGGAATCACGTTGCCGCCGGCAAAACCATCCTCGACCACTTCGATGAAGCGGACGTTGGGCGTAAACAGCGAGGTCACCGTCGCGCGATCGACCCCCGGGATGAAGAAGACCTCGTCGGTCGCCGCGCGCAGCTTCTCCATGAACTCGGGGTTGTAGATGTCGCCCTCGTGCTGACGCAGCGCGACCAGCACTCGGTTGGCCCCACCGAAGGTATTGCGATACTCGACGAAGATCTGCATGTATTCATGTTCGAGCGGGATCATCTTCTCGAAGCCCGCATCGACGTACAGCCGGCTCGATGACGCGGCAAGCAGCAGCGTCAGCAGCACGAACAGGACGAGAAAGGCCACTCGCTGGCCGAACAGCAGTGCGCCGAGAGCTTCTACCAGACGCTTCAACATCAGTCGGTCTCCTCGCGCATGGTGGACAGGTTCGCACGTTCGAACCCTTCTTCGCCGATCAGCAGCACTTCGTCTGCGCCGACATCGACGACCGCGGCACGTACCAGCCGCTCCGCGCCCACGAGCGAGCGGAAGCTTCGTCCGCCGTCGTCGCTCAACAGCAGGGCGCCGCTCTGCCCGGTCAGGACGACACGACCATCGTCCAGCACCCGCCCGCCGAACAGCGAAGCCTGCAGGCCGGTATCCAGCTCCTGCCAGGTGTCTCCGCCATCGTCGGAGCGAAACACATGACCACGCATGCCGAAAATCAGGAACACATCATTGGGCAGCGCCAGCGCGCCAAAAAAAGATCCTTCGTAAGGCGGATCCAGCCCTTCCCAGGTGTTGCCCCGGTCCTCGGAGCGCAGCAAGGTGCCGGCTTCGCCGGCAAGAATCATCACATCGCCTTTGGCGGCGATTGCATTGAAATGGAAATCCAGGCCGTTGCGCTCACGCTCGACCCAGCTCTGTCCGCCGTCATCGCTTTCCATGAAACGGCCATAAGCGCCACCCGCGAAACCTCGTCCGGTAGCGTCGAAACTGACGCTCAACAGCGGCTCCTCGGCCTCGCCGTCCTCGTGCACCCGGATCCAGGTGGCGCCGCGGTCGGTGCTGCGCTGAATCACCGCATCGTGCCCGACCGCGACCAGGGTATCGCCCTCGACCACCGCAAGTGCGGCAAGCGTCGCCTCGCCTTCGACCACCGCTGCGCGCCATGCGTGCCCGCCATCGTCGGACAAAAAAATGCGCCCGCGCTCGCCGGCTGCGATGATCCGCCCCGCCAGCATCACGGCGTCGAGCATCAGCTGGTTCTCGATGCGCACCTCGGTGGGCGGCATTGGCGGGTCGCTGCGCTCCGAGAACGCTATTGCGGCCATCGCGAGCACATAAAACGCGAACAGGAATCCGACGGCTTTGTTCATGATATGAAGGGGGTTGGCGAGGACTCGTCGGCGAGACGAAGCCCTGGCTCACGGCGAGGCCGTGTGCCGGTTTTAAGAAAGCAAGGGGGAAGAACGCACGAGCCGGTCGCGTCGCCACGCACCACCGCAGCCGCGGCGAGCATGGCGACGCCGGCAGCCTGTCCTTTCGGCAGGCTGCCCGACGCACATCAGCGGGTACCTGCTCCGCGCAGGCCGGCGGGGGTGAAGCGTGCCGGACGCGCATCGATCACGTCATAGACCCGGGCTTCGTCGTTGCGCAAGCCCATCGCGATGTACCGTCCAGACTGCAGGTCGTGGTGCACTTCTAGATTCGGGTAAAGCATTGGAATATCGTACCAGTTGATGGTGTGCAACTCGGAGAAGCGCCACAGCTGATCGCGCGCGTCGTACTTATCCACTGCGAGGATGGACCAGGAGTCTTCATCCAGGTAGAAGGTCCGGCGCTTGTAAATGTGGCTGGTGCCTTCCTTCAAAGTGGCGTCGACCACCCATACGCGGTGCAACTCGTAGCGGGCGTGATCCGGGTTGATGTGGCCGGCCTGCAACACGTCGGCCATGCGGATGGTGTTGCCGACCAGCTTGTACGAGTTGTAGGGCACGTAGATTTCGCGCTTGCCGACCAGCTCCCAGTTGTAGCGGTCGATCGCGCCGTTGTACATGTCGAAGTCGTCGTTGGTGCGCAGGCCGTCGGCGGCGGTGCCGGGGTTGTCGTAGGCGACGTTGGGTGCCAGACGAACCCGGCGCTGACCCGGGTTGTAGGTCCAGGCCTGGCGACGATCCACGAACTCATGCACCAGCAGGATCTGGCCGGCAAGGCGTGCCGGCGCAGTCACCGTCTGCAGGAAGTTGAACAGCTTGCCCGGCTCGATCTGCTCTGGCGATTTGGTCAGGCTACCGTAGTGGAAGTCGTACTCGTACTCGAAGCGCACCGGCGTGTAGCTGCCGGTGCGG
>CAYTAY010000192.1:0-505 GCA_964435845.1 uncultured Azoarcus sp. | reverse complement strand
CCAGATCGCCTCCATGCCGTTCTGCGGAATCGGGAACGGGATGCCGCCGGTGGTACCGGTGAAGGTACTGCCGTCCGCTGCGAGCGACACCCGCGTGGCGTTGGCCATGGTCTGCTCGTAATGTGCCTGCGGGAAGGCCGCGCTGCGGCGCGTGGGGTAGACGTTCATCTTCCACGTCGGGTAGGTCTCGAGCATCGCGATCTGGCCCGGGGTCAGGTTGCCGCGATACTGCGCCAGATTGGACGCGTCGATGGTGAACAGGATCTGGTCACCGGCAAAGGGGTCGGCGTAGTGGCCGCCGGACACATGCCCGGCCGGCGCGGAGGTCAGCCCGCCGTCCCACGCCGGGATGGTACCGGCGGCATTGCCGGCCCGCTCCGCCCCCATTGGCGTGAGATCCTGCCCGAGGCGTGCCGCCTCGGCGGCCGAGACCTGGGCGAAGGCTCCGGTGGACGCGAACGCCACCGTCAGCGCCGCGCCGAGAATCGTGAGTGTCTTGCGCATA
>CAYTAY010000191.1:0-6051 GCA_964435845.1 uncultured Azoarcus sp. | reverse complement strand
TTCAATCCTCGTGTGATCAATACTTCAACAACACTGCACCCCAGGTGAAGCCGCCACCGACCCCCTCGAGCATCACATGCTGACCGCGCTGTATCCGACCCTCGCGCACCGCCAGATCAAGCGCCAGCGGCACCGAAGCCGCCGAGGTGTTCCCATGCCGATCCACGGTGGCGATCAGCTTTTCGGCGGGCAGCCCCAGGCGCTTGCCGGTTGCCTGCAGGATGCGGATATTGGCCTGATGCGGAATCAGCCAGTCCAGCGCATCAACCCCGAGGCCGGCGTCGGCGAGCACTTCCTGCGCGACCTCACCCAAGACACGGACTGCAAATTTGAACACCGCCTGTCCGTCCATCCTCAGGAACGGATCACCCACCACCTGTCCGGAGGCGACGCTGCCCGGCACGCACAGAATGTGATGGTGCGAGCCATCGGCATGCAGAGCGCTGGAGAGCAGGCCCGGCGTTTCGCTCGCTTCGAGGATTACCGCTCCGGCCCCGTCGCCGAAAAGCACGCATGTACCGCGATCCGACCAGTCGAGGATGCGCGAGAAGACTTCGGCTCCGACGACCAGCACCCGCTCGTTGGCGCCGGAGCGGATGAACTTCTCCGCCACCGTGAGCGCATAGACGAAGCCACTGCACACCGCCTGCAGATCGAAGGCGGCACAGCCATTGCTGATGCCAAGCCTGGACTGCAGCAGGGTCGCGGTACTGGGAAAAATGTAGTCCGGCGTCGAGGTCGCAACCACGATGAGATCGATGTCATTGGGTGACAACCCGGCCGAGTCGAGCGCTTTCAGGCTCGCTTCATGCGCGAGATCGCTAGTCATCTGCCCGGGTGCTGCCAAGTGTCGGGCACGAATGCCGGTGCGCTCTACGATCCACTCATCCGAGGTTTCGATCCCGCGCGCGACCAAGTCCCGGTTGGTGACCGGTTCGCCAGGCAGACAACTGCCGGTACCCGCGACTCTCGCAAAAATCATGTACTTGCCCCTTCGACAGCTGCCATGCGCTCGGTGATCCCCTCGACCAGGCGATTGGCCCCGGCCTCAGCGGCCCGATAGATCGCCTGTTCGAACGCGAATGCGTCTGCTGAACCGTGGCTCTTGAAAACCACGCCGCGCAACCCCACGAGGGCAGCGCCATTATAGCGGCGGTGATCGACCCGATGCTTGAACCGCTTCAGCGCCGGCATGGCCGCCAGCGCCATGGCACGGGTGAAGATGTTGCGGGTGAACTCTTCGCGCAGCATGGTGGCGAGCATCTGCGCAAGCCCTTCGGATGTTTTGAGTAGCACGTTACCCACGAAACCATCGCACACGACGACATCGGTCGTGCCTTTGTAGATATCGTCGCCTTCCACGTTCCCGTGAAAGTTCAATCCACTGCTGCGCAGCAACTCGCCAGCCTGCTTGACGATGTCGTTGCCCTTGATCGCCTCTTCGCCGATGTTCAGCAGTCCCACCGTGGGCCGTGATTTGTGATCGATCGCGGTGGCGAGCATCGCGCCCATCACCGCAAACTGAAGCAAGTGCTCGGCGGTGCAATCGACGTTGGCACCAAGGTCGAGCACGTAACTGTGCCCGTTGCGGTTTGGCAGGGCGGTCGCGATGGCCGGCCGGTCGATGCCCGGCAGCGTCTTGAGCACGAAGCGCGAGATCGCCATCAGCGCACCGGTATTGCCGGCCGAGACCGCTGCCCGTGCACGGCCGCTCTTGACGAGGTCGATCGTCACGCGCATCGAGGAGTCCTTCTTCGTGCGCATGGCGTTGGCGGGCGCGTCGTCCATGCCCACCACTTCGGTGGCGGGCTGGATCTCGCAGCGCCCAACCGGGACACCACCCGCCTCGGCGATCGCGGTCTCGAGCGGTTCAGGCCGTCCGACCAGAATCACTTTTGAGCCCGCATGTTTGCGCAGGAAGGCGAGTGCAGCGGGCACAGTGACGACCGGGCCATGATCGCCACCCATGCAGTCGATTGCAATGGTGACATCCATCAGCTAATCATCCGGTTCGAATTCGCAAGACAAAAAAACGGCGCAGGCACCCGTCGTGCTGCGCCGTCTTCGCGGCAAAGGGATTACTCGCCCTTGGTCTTGACCACTTTCCTACCACGGTAGAAACCGTTGGGGCTGATGTGGTGACGCAGGTGCACCTCGCCGGTGGTCGTCTCGACGGCGAGCGGCGGCGTGGTGAGAAAGTCGTGGGCGCGGTGCATGCCACGCTTGGAGGGGGACTTCTTGTTTTGCTGGACGGCCATCAGATTACTCCTAGTCTAAATAGAAGCCACTTGCCTGTGACTCGACATCACACCGCCTTGCGGCGAAGCGAAGCCAGTGCGGCAAAAGGCGATTCCTTTCCGACCCCGTCCTTCGGACGTGGCGGTTCACAACTTTCATGCCGGGGCGCGATCGGCAAAGTGAGCAAGAGCTCGTCCTCGACCAACTCCAGCGCATCAAGACCGGGTGAGGCCTCGATCGCATCGAACGCGTCGATATCTAGCTCCTCGTCCGGTATCGGCACGCCAACGGGCACGAGTTGCAGCAACCGCCCGACGTCTACCGCCCAATCCACCCGCTCGAGACAGCGCTGGCACTTCAAACCGAGCACACCGCTCGCGGTCAGCCGCAGATAAGGCTTCCCGTCCGCGCCCAATTCGCCGACGATCGAATATTCGAACGCTCCGGCATGATCCAGCAACGCATCGGCGAGCCGGCTGAACGCTTCGACCTTGACGACGCCACCGAGCCGACGCGCCTCCCGGGCGAATCGTATCGGATCGGAGAGCACGCCTTGTCGCGACATAAGAGCGGGATGATATTATTTTCATTCGTTCGTGTCAAAGCCATTGAACCCTATGCCAAACATCGTCCTGGCCTCCACCTCAGCCTACCGCCGCGCGCTGCTGGAGCGCTTCCAGCTGCCATTCGAAACCGCCCGGCCCGAGGTGGATGAGACTCCCTTGCCCGGAGAACTCCCCCCTGCCACCGCCGACCGCCTCGCCATTGCAAAAGCGCAGGCGGTGGCCACCCACTGGCCAGACGCCCTCATCATCGGCAGCGATCAGGTCGCACACATCGCGGACCAAGTGTTTGGCAAGCCCGGCACCGTCGAGCGTGCAATCGCACAACTTCAAAAGATGAGTGGGCGGACCGTGGTATTCCACACCGCACTGGCGGTCATCGACACCCGCAGCGGCCGAATTCGGACCGAAAGCGTCTCCACCGAAGTGCGCTTTCGTACACTGAGCGACGCCGAGATCGTGCGCTACGTGGAAAAGGAACGGCCGCTGGACTGCGCCGGCAGTGCCAAGTCCGAAGGCCTGGGCATCACCCTGCTCGACGCCCTGAGTGGCGACGACCCGACCGCACTGATCGGCCTGCCGTTGATCGCGCTGTCGCGCATGTTGCGGGCCGAGGGCGTCGAACTGCCATGACCCAAGTCACCCAACGCGGCGCGCTGATCCTGGTGCCGGTGGCGCTGGGCGAAACGCCGTGGCCCACCTTTCTGCCTGCGGACGCCCACGCCAGAGTCTGCAGTGTGCAGCATTTCATCGTCGAGACCGAGAAGATCGCGCGGCTGCAACTCAAGCGCTTCGCCCATCCGACACCGCTGCGCGAACTCGATATCCAGCCACTGCCGGAAACCGGCCCCGAACGAGATCTGGACACCTTGCTCGCGCCAGCGCTGGCAGGCGAGGACGTCGGCCTGATGTCCGACGCAGGCTGCCCCGGCGTGGCGGACCCGGGCGCACGGCTCGTCGCCCGCGCTCACACGCTCGGCGTTCCGGTGGTGCCGCTGGTCGGTCCCTCATCGATCCTGCTCGCACTCATGGCCTCGGGACTCAACGGCCAAAGCTTTGCCTTTCATGGCTATCTGCCGGTCGACGACGCCGAGCGGGACCAGCGGATTCGCCAGCTCGAGGAAGAATCCGGGCGCTTCGGCCGCACCCAGCTGTTCATCGAGACGCCATACCGCAACGAGCGCATGTACGCTGCCCTGCTCGCGGCCTGCAAACCGGACACCCAGCTTTGTCTCGCCCGGGACCTCACCACTCGCGGCGAATGGATCGGTACCCACGCGGTCTCGGCCTGGCGAGGGCTGGCCGCCCCGGATCTCGCAAGGCGGCCGGCGATCTTCCTGATGCTCGCCGCTCACGCCGGCGGCAAACGCAGATAGACATTGCCGTCCAGTTCGAAAACTTCGAATCGTACGCCGTCGCCCCCCTCGGCCAGCGCAGCCGAGTGACAGATCAGGCGTGCCGCCTCAGCCACTGGTGGAGACCGGCGGGCTGATCGACGATCTCGAGTGGCTCGGCGGCCTCGAGCTCGGCGCGAGGATGCGCCCCGAATGACACGGCCAGCGCGGGGACACCGGCATTGCGGGCCATCTTGAGATCGTGGGTGGTATCACCGACCATCAGCGTGCGTTCACGCGTGACGCCTAGTTCGGCCATGATTTCCTCCAGCATCGCCGGATGCGGCTTGGAGAAGCATTCGTCGGCGCAGCGGGTGCTGTGGAAGAAACTCGCCAGCCCCGTATGGCCCAGAGCCCGGTTCAGCCCGACACGACTTTTGCCGGTCGCCACGCCAAGCCACCGCTCCTCGCCTGCCAGGGACTCGATCATGCCGAAAACCCCGGGAAACAGATCCAGTTCCCGATCCTTGGACAGAAAGTGGTAGCGGTAGCGCTCGACCATTTGCGGGTAATCGCGCTCGGGCAGTTCCGGCGCAGCATGACGCAGAGCGTCGTGCAGCCCCAGGCCGATGACATGGCGGGCGCGCGCCTCCGATGGTTCGGCCAGACCGAGGTCGCGGCAGGCGGCGCGGATCGCGATGACGATCGCGCCGGCAGAATCCATCAACGTGCCATCCCAATCGAAAACGATAAGGTCGAATCGCCGTTCAAGTGCCATGCTCGAGTCGCTCCAGAAACGCTTGCAGTTCGAGTGCGAGCGGCGCATGAAGCGCCAGCCGCTCACCGGTCAGGGGGTGGTCGAACACCAGTTGCACCGCATGGAGAAACATCCGCTTCAGCCCCGCGCCTTCAAGTCGCTTGTTGAGCGCGAAGTCTCCGTATTTGTCGTCACCGCACAGCGGAAAGCCCAGATGCGCGAGATGCACCCGGATCTGATGCGTCCGACCAGTCTTGAGTTCAACGTCGAGCAGGCTGAAGTCCCCACAGCGTTTTCGCAGGCGCACGATGCTGTGCGAAGCCTTGCCGTCATCCGCCACCCGGACCCGGCGCTCGCCATCGTCGGTGAGGTATTTGTGCAGTGAGAGCTTCACATGCTGCAGCGGATTCTGCCACTTGCCATACACCAGCGCCAGGTAGTGTTTCTCGACTTTGCCCGCGCGCATCATGCCGTGCAGCGCCTTGAGCGCCGAACGCTTCTTCGCCACGATGAGCAGGCCTGAGGTCTCCCGGTCAAGACGATGCGCGAGCTCCAGCATGCGCGCCTCAGGCCTCTGGCTACGCAACTGCTCGATGACGCCGAAGCTCACGCCACTGCCGCCGTGCACGGCCTTGCCGGCTGGCTTGTCCACAACCAGCAGGGCATCGTCCTCATAGACGACAGGCAAAGGTTTGCCGGGCGGCACCGCACTTGCTTGACTGCCGGCGGACACCCGCATCGGCGGTATCCGCACTTCGTCACCCTGACTGAGCTTGTAGGTCGGCGCGACCCGACCCCCGTTGACCCTTACCTCGCCGCTTCGCAGGATGCGATAGACGTGGCTTTTCGGCACGCCCTTGCACATCTTCGCGAGGTAGTTGTCGATGCGCTGACCATCGGACGCCTCATCGATCGTCTCGCGCCTGACTTGGTGCGCCACGACTCGCTCGCCAACCGGGGGGGCGTCACGCTTCATCGCGCAGGCCGCTTCGTGGTTGCCACTGCATAGCGGCTTTTGCTTTGTAAGCAGATCATGAATATACTCTAGACCGGTTGTACCGGTTGCAGCCGGACCATCCAAGTCGGAACTGACCGGGAAGTGGTCCGGTAGAGAGCCCACAAGCGAGCTCCCGGCCAACCCACACGTCCCTTCGGTGCC
>CAYTAY010000190.1:0-6079 GCA_964435845.1 uncultured Azoarcus sp. | reverse complement strand
TACCTGAAACTAGCGCGTCTACCAATTCCGCCATCTGGGCAAGAGCCGCGCATTTTACGCATCCCATACCGAATGTCAATGAAAAGCGAAAAAACAGGAAAAGACGGCGGGGCAATGCCCCGTGGCCGGCTCAGCGAGGTCCGCCGCGCGGACCCGTTCTTCGAGCGCGAGTGCGCGCAATACGAACAGCCGTTGCCGAGCCGCGAATACATCACCCAGGTGCTGACCGAGCAGGGCGTGCCGCTACGGCTCGACCAACTGTGCGCGTTGCTCGATGTCGCCGAGCACGAGGCGGACATGTTCGAACGTCGCCTGCGGGCGATGGAGCGCGGTGGTCAGGTGGTTCGCAATCGGCGCGGCGCCTTCATCCTGCCGGACAAGGCCGACTTGATCCGCGGCCGGGTGGTCGGTCATGCCGATGGATTCGGCTTTCTGGTGCGCGATGACGCTCAGCCCGATGTCTTTCTCGGGCCCAAGGCAATGCGCGAAGTCCTCCACGGCGACAAGGTTCTAGTGCGTATCGCGGGGGTGGATCGCCGTGGTCGTCCCGAAGGCAAGATCGTCGAAGTACTCGAGCGCGCCAACACCCGCGTGGTCGGCCGGGTGCTCGATGAACACGGCGTGCTGCTGGTGGTGCCCGAAGACCGCAGGATCGCTCAGGACATCTTGGTGGCGCCCGGAGGCAAGCGCGCGACCGAAGGCCAAGTAGTAACCGTCGAACTGGTCGAACAGCCGAACAAGTTCGCGCAGCCGATCGGCCGCATCGTCGAGGTACTTGGCAACTATGCCGACTCCGGCATGGAGATCGAGATTGCGCTGCGCAAGCACCAGCTGCCGTTCGAATTCTCAGCCGAAGGGCGCGCTCAGGCGCGCAAGCTGCCGGCCAAGGTCAGGAAGAAGGACTACGCAGGCCGGGAGGACATCACGGATCTGCCTCTGGTGACCATTGACAGCGAGACCGCCAAGGATTTCGACGACGCAGTGTATTGCGAGCGCCAGGGGCGTGGCTTCCGCCTGCTGGTCGCGATCGCCGACGTGTCGCATTATGTCGAGCCCGGTTCGCCCCTCGACGCAGACGCCCAGGATCGGGGCAACTCGGTGTATTTCCCGCGCCGTGTCATTCCCATGCTGCCCGAGAAGCTCAGCAACGGCCTGTGCTCGCTGATGCCCGAGGAAGAGCGCCTGTGCATGGTGTGCGACATGAGCATCGCCGCGACTGGCGAGATCAAGGACTACCGCTTCTACTCTGCGGTAATGTTCTCGCACGCTCGGCTGACCTACAATCAGATCGCTGCGGCACTCTACGGCCAGGACGTGGCGCAGCGCGAGGCGCTTGGGGAGTTGTTGCCGCAGCTTGAAAACCTCGACCGACTGTTCCGGGTGCTGCTCAAGGCGCGGGCCAAGCGGGGCGCGATCGACTTCGAGACCACCGAAACCCGGATGATCTTCGACGACAACGGTAAGATCGAACGCATCGTGCCTGAGGTGCGCAACGACGCCCACCGCCTGATCGAGGAGTGCATGCTCGCGGCAAACGTCTGCGCGTCCGAGTTTCTGCAGTCACGCGAACAACCCGCGCTTTACCGGGTGCATGAAGGGCCGACCCCGGAAAAACTCGCGAAGCTGCGCGAGTTCCTCAAGGAGTTCGGCTTCGGGCTGGGCGGCGGCGATGACCCGAGTGCCAAGGATTACGGCAAGCTGCTCGATCAGGTGCGCGACCGACCGGACGCACAGTTGCTGCAGACTGTGATGCTGCGCTCCCTGCGCCAGGCGGTCTACAGCCCGGACAACGTCGGCCACTTCGGCCTGGCCTACGAGGCTTATACCCACTTCACCTCGCCGATCCGGCGCTACCCTGACCTGATGGTGCACCGCGCGATCAAGGCGGCGCTGGCCGGGCAGCCGGTCCGGGCGGATGACTGGGAGGCCATCGGCCTGCATTGCTCGCAGACTGAGCGTCGGGCCGACGAGGCGACCCGTGATGTGGTCAACTGGCTCAAGTGCTACTTCATGCAAGACAAGGTCGGCGAGGCGTTCTCCGGCAGTGTGTCGTCGGTGGTACCGTTCGGCCTCTTCGTTGCGCTGGATGAGGTCTTCATCGAAGGTTTGGTCCATATCTCGGATCTGGGCGCCGACTATTTCCGTTTCGATGAAATGCGGCATGAACTCGCGGGCGAGCGGACCGGCGTACGCTACCGGCTGTCGGACCGGGTGCAGGTGCAGGTGGTGAGGGTGGATCTGGCAACGACCAAGATCGACTTTCGTCTCATCGAGTCGCTGCCGAAGGCGAACGGTGACGGTGCCCACGCGGACACGTCCGATGCCGCAGTGCCTCAGCGGCACGAGGGCCGCCGCAAGTCGCCGGCGGCCGCGCAGTCGCGCACCAGTTCGCAACAGGCAAGCAAGCCGGCGTCGCGAACAGGCTCTGAAACAGCCGGGGGGCGTGGCGCTGGCAGGGGGGCTAAAGCGGCCACCGCCGGCAAGCAGCCCGCACCCGCCAGGGACAAGCGGCCTACCGACACGGCTGACAAGTCCAGATCCCCGGCGGCCGACAGCAAGCGCAAGACTTCGGCAAAACGGTCGAAGCCGGCCGCCGCCGACACGGTGAAGGCGAAAACAGCAAAAGGAAAGCGCCGTGGCTAGGCGAAACATACCGCATGCCGGCAGCGATACCGGTGAGCAGGGGCAGGGCGGCGGCAGTCGGCTCATCTACGGTTTTCATGCCGTGCTGGGCAAGATCCGCCGTGACCCGGAGGGCGTGTTCGAGGTCTATCTCTCGTCCCAGCGGCAGGATGTCCGTGCTCGCGACGTCGCCCGCCTTGCGGAGTCCGAAGGCGTGCGCTTGGTCCAGTCCGATTCCGAGCGCCTTGACCGCATGGTCGGCACGCGTCGGCATCAGGGCGTGGTCGCGCGCATCGACGCCCGGCAGCGCGAGCTCAAGCTTGCCGACGCGCTGGAGGGGCTGGAGGAGAATGCGCTGCTATTGGTACTCGATGGTGTTCAGGATCCGCACAACCTCGGTGCCTGCCTGCGGGTAGCCGACGCTGCCGGCGCGCATGCGGTGATCGCACCCAAGGATCGTGCGGTTGGACTCAACGCTACCGCAATCAAGGTCGCCAGCGGCGCCGCGGACACCGTACCCTACATCACGGTGACCAATCTCGCCCGCGCACTTCGCGAGATGCAGCAGGCGGGCATCTGGGTCGTCGGTGCCGCTGGCGAAGCCGAAAAATCGCTCTACGAAATCGATCAGAAAGGTCCGGTCGCTTGGGTGTTGGGTGCCGAGGGCGATGGTCTGCGCCGCCTGACCCGTGAGACTTGCGATGAGTTGGCGAAGATTCCGATGCTGGGCAGCGTCGAGAGTCTGAACGTGTCGGTCGCCAGCGGCATCTGTCTGTTCGAGGCGCGCCGCCAGCGGGGTTGATTGCATGCACCGTTTGGGCAGGGGCCGCCCTATTCCGGCCGTCCCGCCGTGCCGCTCATCCTGTCTCGGGTGGCGAAGCGAACACTCCCTCGCGCGCGACCCGGCTGATCTCCCGCATGCCGGGGTGGGTCAGCAGCCTTTCGGTGCTGATCAGATAGACTTCTTCCTTTACCCCTTCGATTTCTGCAACTCGACGAACGTGGTACTGCTCGACGATCAAGTCGCCAATCGCGCTCGGTGCTACGAAGAGCCCCTCACCCGACTGCCCGAATGCCTTGAGCAAGGCGAGATCGTCGCATTCCGCGACTACCGAAGGCGCGATGCCGGCATCCGCGAACCATTGTACGAGCGCGGGTCGAAACGCCACATCCTCGCCCGGCATCAGAAAGGGCGCCCCCTCGAGCATGGCCGGGAAGTCGCCGCCGAGGCGTTCGAGCAGTGCGGGCGCGCCGAACAGGGTCAGCGAGCTGCGACCCAGCAGGTGGCTGAATGCCCGCACACTCAGGCTGCCCGGTACCGCACGATCGGCAAGCACCGCGTCCAGCCGATGTATCGCCAGCTCGCCCACCAGATGCGGCAGACGTCCTTCTATACAGATCAGACACATCGGTGTGTCGAGCCGCAGAATCGGGCGCAACAGGCTGGAGGCGAGGCTTTTGGGCAGGGAGTCGGCGATGCCCACGCGCATTCTTGGCCGCAGGTTTCGCCCGCTGTCGTCGAGTGAAGCGAGAGCCTCGTCGCCCAGCACAAAGATCTGGTCGGCATAGTCGAGAAGTCGTTGGCCGGCTTCGGTGAGCCTGCGTTGCCGACCGCTGCGCGCGAACAAGGCAACGCCCAGCCCCTGTTCGAACCGAGTCAGTTGTCCGCCGACCGCATGCGGGGTCAGATGCAGTTTCTCCGCTGCGCGAACGATGCTCCCGCTTCTGGCCACCATCCAGAAATAGCGCAGGTGTTTGTAGTTGAGCGTTCTGGGCATTTGAGCCTCGAAATTTTCGATTGTGAAGATGATTAAAAACGATTCTGTCGAGGGAACGCAAGCGCAGCCCAAAGGCCTTAAGAAGGCAGTACCCACCACAACAAGGTAAAGGAGGTCAGACGATGAGATCATACGAGAACGACAACGCTAAGGCGGTTGCCCGAATCATCTCCATGGCGCTGCTCGCCGACGGCGTGCCGGACAGGTCGGAGTTGGAGCATCTGACGCGTCGCCGGACGCTCACCCGTTTCGGTATCGATCAGCATGTGTTCAACGAGGTGCTTCAGACTTTCTGCGAGGACTTGCAACAGAGCGTGGCCTGGTTCGAAGGTTTGCGCGGCGGATTCGCCCCGGAACTGATCGACGCATTGCTCGAGGAGGTCGATGACGTTGAGCAACAACAGGAGCTGTTCGCGCTGCTACTGCAGTTGGCCACCGTCGATGGCGAAGTCAGCGAAGGGGAGAGTCGCCTTATCTCGCGCGCACGCCAGAAATGGGGGCGTGCCGGGCGCTGGCCGATTCGCCTGCGTCCAAGATTCGATGCGCAGCCGAGGCTGCCAGTTTGATCGTCTGACCTTCCGGGTGGGCGGGTGACGTCCGCCCGGTCAAAATCCGGACCGGGAGTGATGATGCCCACGGCTCGACAGACAACCATCTCGATCCGGAGCACCGGGACCCGCTCTTCGGTGGCATGAACCGGGTGATTCGCCACCGCACTGATGGCGATTGCACGCAAGGTCATCGTCCTGGATCTCAGCGTGATCGATGCCGAGTACCTCTACGGTATCGGCCTGGTCGTGTTCGCGCTGGGCATCACTTACTGGCTGGTCTCCAACCGCGCACGCAACGGCGCCACGAACTGAATGCCGCGCACCGCACTCGAGGAACGTCGTGAGGCGCGGGCGGCGCGGCTTGCGCCGTCTGGCTGTGGCAGGTAAGAATGGTTGCCGAGAGAGCGACACCAGTCGCCGACCCAACCTATCGCCAAAGGAGATGCCATGCCCGCGATCGATGCGTTCATTGCAGCACGCGACTTTCTGCTTGCACATCGTACCGACTACGATACTGCCTATGCCGGTTTCAAGTGGCCCGAACTGGTGGAATTCAACTGGGCGCTCGATTATTTCGACGCCTTCGCGAACCGTAACGACAGTCCTGCACTTTGGATCGTCGAGGAGGACGGCAGCGAAGCAAGGCTCTCCTTCACCGGGATGTCCGAGCGCTCCAGCCGGGTGGCCAACTGGCTGCGGACGCTGGGTGTAACCCGTGGCGACCGTATCCTGGTGATGCTCGGCAACGAGGTGCCGCTGTGGGAGACCATGCTCGCGGCGATGAAGCTCGGTGCGGTGGTCATACCTGCCACCACTTTGCTCAGCGAGGCCGACCTCGCCGATCGACTCGGGCGGGGTCAGGTGCGCCATGTCGTCGCCGGTAGCGCGCACGCCGCCAAGTTCGGGAAGCTGCCGGGGGATTACACACGGATCGCGGTCGGTGCGCCAGTCGATGGCTGGCACGACTTTGCCGAGGCCTCGAGCGCATCGGCCGAGTTCACGCCCAGTGCTGCCACCCGGGCGGCCGATCCCCTGTTGTTGTATTTCACCTCCGGCACCACGTCCAAACCCAAACTCGTCGAGCACACCCACCAGTCGTATCCGGTCGGGCATTTGTCGACGATGTAC
>CAYTAY010000189.1:0-6089 GCA_964435845.1 uncultured Azoarcus sp. | reverse complement strand
CTGGCGCTCGAGGCGCAAGCAGCGGCGAGGAAATCGGGGTGTGGGTAACGATGTGCCGTAGGGTGGGGAAACTTGGGGGCCTCGCCGAATCCGCCAAAGCGTCCGTCGTAGGCGGCCGAGAGCCGGTCGCGCAGGTCGGCCAGCGGGGCTGGGCCGAAGTCAGAGTGGTGGGCACTGGCGCCGGGCGAGGCGGCGCTGACCAGGGCAGCGCGTACAGCAGCGCTCTGTTCCTCGATGTCCTGTCTTCTGTTGCGCAGCGTCTCGGCGACATGCTCCAGCAGATCGGCGAAGGCGGGCAGGCCGTGGCGTGAGGTCTTGGGAAAGTAGGTGCCACCGAAGAAGGGCGTTCCGTCCGGGGTGAGAAACATCGTCAGTGGCCAGCCGCCGCTGCGTTGGGTGAGCATGTGGTGGGCGCTCTGGTAGATCTGGTCGATGTCCGGGCGTTCTTCACGGTCGACCTTGATGTTCACGAACAAGCGGTTCATGACCTCGGCGGTGTGCGCGTCCTCGAAGCTCTCATGCGCCATCACGTGGCACCAGTGGCAGGCGGCATAGCCCACGGATAGCAGGATGGGGCGGTCCAGGCGCCGGGCGAGTTCCAGGGCCTCCTGGCACCAAGGCCACCAGTCGACCGGGTTGTCGGCGTGTTGAAGGAGATAGGGCGAGGTTTCGCGCGCGAGTCGATTGGGCATGCTGGAGGCTCCTGCACGGCGCCGGTTTCCGGGAGTGTTTGAACCCGTCCCCCTCCCAGCCTCCCCCTTGAGGGGGAGCGGCTGTCACCGGGCGGCGAACCAGATACGTGCGATTCAAGTACTCTGACTCTAGCGCAGTCCGGCGCGAGTAGTCGACTAATTCAATCGGATAAAAGGATAAAAAACGCGCCTCGGAAGGCGCGTTCGCAGTCTCCGATGCTGCGCCGGGGTACGGCGCGCCTGTGGTCGTCAGACTTTGCTGACACTCGGCAGGCCGGACAGCGCCATCGCCAGTTCGGCCTCGTCGTAGCTGTCGTCCACGAGCTTGCCGCTGAAGTAGTTGGTGTAGGCCGCCATGTCGAAGTGGCCGTGACCGCACAGGTTGAACAGGATGACCTCGGATTTGCCTTCGCGCTTGCAGCGCAGCGCCTCTTCGATCGCGCCCTTGACCGCGTGGTTGGCCTCGGGGGCCGGCACGATGCCCTCGTGGCGGGCGAACAGCACGCCGGCTTCGAAGCACTCGGTCTGGTGGTAGGCCACCGCTTCCATGAGGCCGAGCTCCTTGAGGTGCGAGACCAGCGGCGCCATGCCGTGGTAACGCAGGCCGCCGGCGTGGAAACCCGGAGGGGTGAAGGTGGAGCCCAGGGTGTGCATTTTGGTCAGCGGGGTCAGGTGGGCGGTGTCGCCGAAGTCGTAAGCGTACTTGCCGCGGGTCAGCGACGGGCAGGCTGAAGGCTCGACTGCCACGATGCGCGGCTTCGGGCCGCCACGCAGGCCGGCGCCGATGAAGGGGAAGGCGATGCCGGCGAAGTTGGAGCCGCCACCGGTACAGCCGACAACCACGTCGGGATAGACGTCGGCCATCTCGAGCTGCTCCATCGACTCGATGCCGATGATGGTCTGGTGCAGCAGCACGTGGTTGAGCACCGAGCCGAGGGCGTAGTTGGTGTCGGCGTTCTTGGCGGCGATTTCGACCGCTTCGGAGATCGCGATGCCCAGGCTGCCGGGATGGTCCGGACGCTGGGCGAGCACCGAGCGACCGTATTCGGTCTGGTCCGACGGCGAGGGCAGGCAGCGCGCGCCGTAGGTTTCCATGACCGCGCGGCGGTAGGGTTTCTGGTCGTAGGATACGCGCACCTGGAACACGGTGACGTCGATCCCGAATACGTTGCCGGCGAACGACAGCGAGGTGCCCCACTGGCCGGCGCCGGTCTCGGTGGACAGCCGCTTGATGCCGGCCTGCTGGTTGTAGAAGGCCTGCGGGATCGCGGTGTTCGGCTTGTGGCTGCCGGCAGGGCTGACTCCCTCGTATTTGTAGAAGATTTTGGCTGGAGTGCCGAGGGCCGCTTCCAGTCGACGGGCGCGGTAGAGGGGGGCCGGGCGCCACAGTTTGTAGATCTCGCGCACCGGTTCGGGGATCTCGACCTCACGCTCGGTGGTGACCTCCTGCATGATGAGTTCCATCGGGAACAGCGGCGCGAGATCGTCCGGGCCGATGGGCTGCATCGTGCCCGGGTGCAGCGCCGGCGGCAGCGGCTTGGGCAGGTCGGCCTGGATGTTGTACCAGGCTCTCGGGATGCGATTCTCGGGCAGCATGAATTTTACTTGGTCGCTCATCTAGGTAGGTCCCCTTGGGTGCCCGGGGCTGCGCACCCCGGTTGGCCGTCTGGCCTGATCATGTAAAACCGCAATCTTGCACCAGACAGGGGCTTAACGGAACCCAATTCCCTTCCCTTCATGACCAGCCAATCCCCTTTGCTGTATGGTAAAAGCCGAATTCGCTGTCAGTCTCGGGCTGTTTGCGGATTTTTTTCGAACAGCCGGAGGAAACCGCATCATGAGTGAAGCGAAGAAGGGCGATACCGTACAGGTTCATTATTCCGGCACATTGTCGGACGGCACGGTGTTCGACTCGTCTGCCGGGCGCGACCCGCTGCAATTTACGCTCGGGACCGGGCAGGTCATCCCTGGTTTCGATCAGGCGGTCGAGGGCCTGAAGGTCGGCAACAAGGCCAAGGCCACCATTGCGTCGGCGCAGGCCTACGGGGCGCATCACCCCGAAGCAGTGCTGACCGTGCCGGTCGCGCAGCTGCCGCCGGGGCTGAATCCGTCGGTAGGCCAGAACCTGCAGATGCAGGGGCAGGACGGCCAGCCGATTCCGGTGCGGGTGACCGAGGTAAGCGAAGAGAGCGTCACCATCGACGCCAATCACCCGCTGGCCGGCAAGGACCTGACCTTCGAGATCGAGTTGGTCGCGGTCAATTGAGGCCCGGCACCACGGCGCCTCAGTCACCGTGGTAGCGTCCGAGTGCGCGTTGCAGACGGGCGCGCGCCTCCGAGCGCAGCTCCGCCGGGCCGATGACTTCTACGTCCGGCCCGTGACGGAGAATCTCCATCAGGATTTCACGCGGGTCCGAGTAGGGCACCTCCAGCCGGATACCGCCGTCAGGGTCTTCCTGCATGCGTTGCTCGGGGTGCCAGATCTCCTTGCCCACCCAGGGCGCGACCTCGGCTGAAAAACGAAGCTCGGCGAGTTGCCGGCCGCGCCCGGTGATGATGCCGAACACCTTGCCCACCGCATCCTGAAAGACTTCGGGCGCGACCTCGTGGGCAGGCTCGATGCAGGTCTGGGCTGCATGCATCGCGTCAAGCGCGAAGGTGCGCAAGCCGTCCGCCTTGTGGCACCAGGCCAGCAGGTACCAGTTCTCCCGATAGTGGAGAAGTTGCTGCGGCGACACCGCGCGCCGCGAGGTCGCCCCCCGGCTGCGGGTGTGATAGTCGATCTCGAGCCGCTGGCGTTTCATGGTCGCCTGCGCCACCGTGTCGAAGCAAGGCGGGGCGCTGCGGCGGTTGGCCGAGTGCAGGATGCGTACCCGACGCGAGACTTCGGCCGGGTCGTCTGCGGCGGTGCCCAGCATCAGAGCGATCCGGGTCATCAGCCCGCTGATCTCGGACGGGTTGAACCACATGCCGCGAATGCCGTAATGATCCGTCGAGTCGTCTTGCGGGCCATCGAGCCGGTAGCCGCCCGGCGCTCCGCCCTCGGCGCGCTGCCACACGATGGGCGCATCGAGCCGGTCGCGCAGGTAGTCCAAGTCGCGTTTGAAGGTGGCACGCGACACCTCCAGTTCGTCGAGAAACCGGGCGAGCGGCACCGGTTGGCGGGCATCCTCGAGCATTCGCACGATACGGTACAGGCGTTCGGTCTGGCTCATGGCGTCGGCGGGCGGTTGCGATGAAAACCATGCTACCTGCTGTCAGGCTCACGTGGTGAGCCAGTGGTGGTCGCACACTCGGTTCATCCCGGACGACAGACAAGGAGATGTGCCATGAAGCAAGACGACCCGATTCCCGCTGCCCTGACCACCTGCATCGGTTTGCTCGCTCTGCCGATCGCCTTTCAACTCGCGGCAACGGTCGCGCATCGCATGCCGGAGGGCTTCTGGCTGCTGATGGTATTGAGCATCTGGGCCAGTCTCGCAGTCGGCCTGCTGACGCTGGCGTTCTTCGTGCGGGCAGCCTTTGCGCTGGTATTGCGCAAGCGGGTTCAGCGCGGCTGGGTGTCGTCGTAGCGGCACGCGCAGGGTTGGAAAATTAGTGCGCGGAGTGTCGAGCGCGGGGTTCGCCGCTTACGCAGCTCCCACAGGTAGTTGAGGCGTTTGTGGCTCGGGT
Organism: uncultured Azoarcus sp.; assembly: GCA_964435845.1. Taxonomy (GTDB): domain Bacteria; phylum Pseudomonadota; class Gammaproteobacteria; order Burkholderiales; family Rhodocyclaceae; genus Azoarcus_F. Next base: position 1,725 of record CAYTAY010000189.1, on the reverse strand, counting down.
GGGAGCGGCGTGAGCCGCGAAGGGCTCGGTGACCAAGCGCACATGCGCCCGCCTGTGGCGCTTGCGTTCGCGACCACACCGCCCTGGCCGGGAATGGACTCCAGCCCATTCCCGGCCGGTCGCGGCCTCAGGCGGTGGCGGCTTCGGCTTCTGCGGTTTCGGGCGTGCTGCGGATCAGGTGGTCGAAGGCCGACAGTGCCGCCTTGCTGCCTTCGCCCATGGCGATGATGATCTGCTTGTACGGTACCGTGGTGCAGTCGCCCGCGGCGAAGATGCCCGCTGCCGAGGTCTGGCCCCTGGCATCGACCACGATCTCGCCGAAGCGCGACAGCTCGATGGTGCCCTTGAGCCAGTCGGTGTTGGGCAGCAGTCCGATTTGAATGAAGACGCCTTCGAGGGCGACCGTGTGTGACGCGCCGCCGGCACGATCGGTATAGATCAGACCATTGACTCGCTGGCCGTCGCCGGTGACCTCAGTGGTCTGGGCGTTGGTGACGATAGTCACGTTGGGCAGGCTGCGTAGCTTGGCCTGCAGCACCGCGTCGGCCCGCAGGGTGTCGGCGAACTCGAGCAGCGTCACTCTGCCGACGATGCCGGCCAGGTCGATTGCGGCCTCGACGCCGGAGTTGCCGCCGCCGATCACCGCCACGTGCTTGCCCTTGAACAGCGGGCCGTCGCAGTGCGGGCAGTAGGCCACACCACGACCGCGGTATTCGAGCTCACCTGGCACGCCGAGCTCGCGCCAGCGGGCGCCAGTGGCGAGGATGACCGTGCGGCTCTTGAGCACCGCGCCGTTGGTCAGGGTGACTTCTGCGTAAGCGCCCGGCTTCGCGGCAGGCTTGAGCGATTCGACGCGCTGCAGGTTCATGACGTCGACTTCGTACTGCTTGACGTGCTCTTCCAGGGCAGCGACCATCTTCGGACCCTCGGTCTCCTTCACCGTAATGAAGTTCTCGATTGCCATGGTGTCCATGACCTGGCCACCGAAGCGCTCGGCGACGATGCCGGTGGAGATACCCTTGCGGGCAGCGTAGATCGAGGCTGCCGCTCCGGCCGGGCCGCCGCCGACGATAAGCACGTCGAACGGGTCTTTCTCGGCGAGTTTGGCGGCGTCGCGGGCGGCTGCGCCGGTGTCGACCTTGGCGAGGATTTCCTCGAGCGTCATGCGGCCCTGGCCGAAGGCCTTGCCGTTGAGCATTATGGTCGGCACCGCCATGATGTTCTTCTCGGCCACCTCCGCCTGGAAGACGCCACCGTCGATCATGCTGTGGCGGATGCGCGGGTTGAGCACCGCTACCAGGTTGAGTGCCTGAACCACGTCCGGGCAATTGTGGCACGACAGCGAGATGTAGGTCTCGAACACCAGATCTGCGTCCAGCGCCTTGATGGCTTCGATTTGATCGGCCTCGACCTTGGGCGGGTAGCCGCCGGCCTGCAGCAGCGCGAGCACCAGCGAGGTGAACTCGTGGCCCATGGGCAGGCCGGCGAAGCGGATACCCATGTCGGTGCCGGCACGCGAGACCGAGAACGACGGCACACGCTCGCCTGCGGTGGAACGGCCTTCGACCACGCTGACCTTGTCGGACAGCGACTCGATGTCCTTCAACAGGCTGAGCGTTTCGGCCGACTTGGGTTGGTCGTCTATGAACGGGACCAGCTCGACCGGCTCGCTGATGCGCTCGAGCAGGGTTTTCAGTTGCGCCTTCATGTTTGCGTCAAGCATGG
>CAYTAY010000188.1:0-6096 GCA_964435845.1 uncultured Azoarcus sp. | reverse complement strand
CTACCAGGAGTCATCACATGAGCGCATCCAACATGACGCGGGAGCAATGGGTCGAGCTGTCAAAAGCCACCGATCCGGACTTCGAACTGATCCCGCTCGTGCTCGAAGACAGATGTTCGCCTCCGCCCAGCCCAGCCCGCCAGGAGTGCCGACGGTCTTGCAGCGCCACACCCGGCTGCGACAGGAAAGCACGATGCAAGACATGACCCCGAATCTTGCGACTCTTCGCGAACCTTCGAGCGCGACCGCCATGGCGAATGAGAACAGGCCTTAAGCTACAGGCCTTAAGCTTGCCGAATCCCGCGATGCGAGATAGCATATGTACACACAATGACGTACATGCATAAGGCACGCCATGACCACCCGGACCACCCGAGTCTTCAACAATGGCAACAGCCAGGCCGTGCGCATTCCCGCCGAGTACCGGCTCGATACCGACCGTGTCAGCATCTCACGCAACGAAGCGGGCGACTTGGTCATCCACCCGTTGCGGGCACCACGCGGCGCGGCACTGTTGCAGGCCCTGCAAGCACTGGGCGAGGTGGACGATGCCTTTGTCAGCGCGCTGGAGGCAGACAGACAAGCTCCCCTTTCGGATCAGGAGCGCGAAGCGCTGTGATATATCTGCTCGACACCAATATTCTCATCTACCTGATCAAAAATCAGCCGCCCGCCATCGGCCAGCGCGTCGACGCCCTGTCCGATGAAGATAGCCTGTGCATGTCTTTCATCACTTGGGCCGAACTGCTCAAGGGGGCCGAGCGCAGCACCCGCAAGGCCGATGTCTTGCGCCGGCTGGAAGCTCTGGCGCGACAGGTGCCGGTGCGCTACCCCGCCGGCCCCGCCATCTGCCACCACTACGCCGAACAGGCCACCCGCCTCAAGGACGCCGGCACCCCCATCGGTGCCAACGACTTGTGGATTGCCAGCCATGCACTGGCCGACGACGCCATTCTGGTAACCCACAACACCCGCGAGTTCAAGCGTGTGATCGGCCTGACAGTCGAAGATTGGGTGACAGACGCTGAGCCTTGAAGCCCCGCGAAGCAACAAGCCGTGCCTGGCCAGACTCACATCAAGCCCCGCACCACCAGCCTCGCCAGCGCCGCCGGCCTCTAGCAGCCCCCGTGCGATGAATGACGCCCTCATTCGCCGCACTCGTTGCGGAGATTAAAGGCCATAGCAACAACCCGACTCACGACCGCGATCGAGCAGGACCAGCCGCCAAGGAAGGACAGCAACCATCAGCTTGCGTTATGCTGAGCGCGTTATGCCGTTGCCGAGTTCGCCAAGTTGATGCGCATGACCTCGAACCACAAGACCCGCACACCAAGCATGTTCGCCTCCGCCCCGGCCGCCAGGAGTGCAGTGTCGACGGTCTTGCAGCGCCACATCCTGCTGCGACAGGAAAGCACGATGCAAGACCTGACCCCGAATCTTGACGCCGGTTTCTTCACCGGGCGAAGGTCATTTGGTCGCTTGGCAACACAGTTGCGCAACGCATCTGTTGTTGGATTTGTCGGCGCCACTTTCTCACGCCTGCTTATAGGGCAGGTTTTTTTGTCCACCGATACCTTTCTTTCACAGTAACGTGAAGTTGTCGAAGTGCTGCGAACGGGATCTAACCGCCCTGTGTCAGCTTTTGCATCGCTAGGATCAGTTCGGGAAGCGAGCGGAAGCGCATCTTGGTCATGGCATTGTGGCGATGCACCTTGATGGTGCTTTCCGAAACCCGAAGATCACCCGCAATGATCTTGTTCGGACGGCCCTGCATCACTAGGGCCAAAACCTCTCTCTCACGCGGTGTGAGTTGATCGTAGCGAGCTTGCAGTTCGGTGCTTTCCAGCTTCTTATGGAATCTGCTGCTGACATGGTTGAGTGCCGCAGAAATCGCATGCAGCAGGGTTGCATCCTCGAAGGGTTTCTTGAGAAAATCGATGGCACCCGCTTTCAGGGCACGTACGGCATCCGGCACGTCTCCATGGCCGGTGATGAAGATGATCGGCAACTGCCAACCGCGACGCGTCAGTTCGTCCTGCAGCGACAATCCGTCTAGGTAGGGCATGCGGACGTCGAGCACTAGACAGGAGAAGCTCTCAAGCCGTTCGAGCGCCAGGAAATCGAGCGGTGAGGCAAATACCTCGACCTGCATACCTTCAGCCCGGATCAGACTGCTCAGGGATTCGCCGATGGACACGTCGTCATCGACGACGTAGACCGTCGGCGCGTGGGAAGCCGTGCCTTTCATGTAGTGTCCAATGGAATGCAAAAGGCAAAGCGCGAGCCTTTCACACTGGAAGCATCAAGCCATAACGATCCGCCGTGGTTCTCGATGATCGACTTGCTGATCGGCAGACCCATGCCCAGGCCATCGCTCTTGGTCGAGCAGAAGGGTTCGAAGACACCGCTGACGATGTCGGTGGGGATGCCCGACCCGGTATCCTCCACAGTGAAGAGCAGGCCGCAAGCTGCGCTTTCCCGGACCGAAATGACGATGCGACGGGGCACTCCTTCCTGCTGGCGCATGGCATCCACGGCGTTGACCAGCAGGTTGAGGATGACCTGCTGTAGCTGAACCTGATCGCCGAGCAGGTCAGGCAAGGCGGGTGCCAACTGGAGATCGACTAAGACGCCGGCTTCGTTCAGCGTCCGGTGCAGCATCTGGACAAGCGCGTCGATCATGCCGGGAACGTCCACCCGCTCGCGCTTCAGGCCTTCCTTTTTAAGAAAGCCACGGATGCGCGTGATCACGTTGCCGGCATGCGCAGCATCGCGGTGCACGCGCCGCATCGCCGACACCACTTCGTTATAGTCGGGCTCCTCGCGTTCCAGCCAGCGCAACGCGGCATGGCTATTGGTGATGATCGCTGTCAAGGGCTGGTTGACCTCATGGGCGATGGAGGCAACCAGTTCGCCCATCGTGGTCAGCCGCGAAACGCGCGCAAGGTCGTCCTGGGTCTTGGCCAGGGCGTCCTCGGCGCTTTTCTGGGCGCTGAGATCCTCGACGATGACGGCGATGCGCGGCCCTTCGCGGTCGACCACCGGGATCACGGAGGCGCAGACCTTGGCCCACAGATAGCTGCCATCGCGCCGCTCGTAACGCTTCTGCAACTGGTAGCTGCCGCGCCGCCCTTCGAGCAAGCTGTACACGTTGTCGCGCGTACTGGCTCTTTCCGAGGCCTCGCTGATGTCGACCAGCGACACGTCGAGAATTTCCTGCGGGCCGTAGCCGAGCATCTGCTGTAACGCTGGGTTGGCCTTCATGATCTTGCCATCTGCGTCGATCAGCGCAATGCCAACCGCCGTGTTTTCGTAGAAGCCCTGCCAGCGGCGCTCGGAAATCTGCAGGGCGCGCAGACCTTCCTGCAGCGACTTGCGGCTGGCGATCAGACCGTTGGTCAACTCGCTGATGTCGGATGCCTGCGAGTTGAGTTCCCTCTGCAGAATATCCACGGTGCGCTTGACGGTGATCAGGTTACGCACGCGCGCCCGCAGCTCCTGCGGCGAGAAGGGCTTGGTCAGGTAATCCTGGACGAAGTCTTCGAGCAGGGTCTGGCGCAGTGCGCCGTCGGCGCGGGCGGAAAGCACCAGCACCGGCACGTGCAAGATCTGCCGCCGGCGCAGTTCGTGGACGAAACGCTCGCCGTCCATCTGCGGCATCATCAGGTCGGTGATGATCAGGTCGGGCGGTTCGGCACAGGCCAGAGTGAGCGCCTGCTCGCCGTGCTCGGCCATCGTCACGCGGTAGTCGTCGGCGAGCACGTCGTGGAGAAACTGGCGCAGGTCCGGATTGTCTTCGGCGACCAGGATGCGCGGATGCCCGACATTCTCCGGCAGCTTCGGCGAATCGGCCGGGCGCAGCGTTTCCAGCGGCTCGATGACCGGCTGCCAGCCGTTGTCGTGCGCCCGGACGAAGGAGCCAGCCGGAGCGCGCAACGGCAGTTCGACTTGGAACAGCGCGCCATGCTCTGGGGCGTCGAGCAGCGTTATCGTGCCGCGGTGCAGAGCGACGAATTCCTTGACGATGTTCAACCCCAACCCACTGCCCTTGGCCGAATGCTCGTCGGCGCCCTGGGCGTACCGGTCGAAGATCAACGCCTTGTGGCTGTCGGGCACGCCGGGGCCGCTGTCCTGAACGCCGATCAGCACGCGCTCGCCTGAGCGGCGCTCGAAGTAGCAGCGAATACGCCCGCCACGCGGCGTGAACTTGAACGCATTGGACAGCAGGTTGGTCACCAGGCGGATGAACTTGGCCCGATCGACATCGGCGTACAACTCGCCTTCGCCGGCGAAGGTCACGGAGATGCCGCGCTCCTCGGCCGCCGCCTCGAAGCTGCCGGCCACCGCCCGGACGAGGCTGACGATATCGGCGCAGACGTACACCAGCGGCATCTCGCCGGCATCGATGCGAGCCAGGTCGAGCAGGTCGTTGACCTGTTCGAGCAATGCCTGGGCGTTGCGCTTGATGGTGAGCAACCCGAAACGCTCGCGCTCGGCCAACCCGCCGGAAGACTGCAGCAGCTGATTCACCGGGCCAAGGATCAAGGTCAGCGGCGTGCGCAGTTCGTGGCTGACGTTGGCGAAGAACTTCGTCTTGAAGACATCGATTTTACGCAGCTTCTCCAGCGCCATCTGGACCTCGTTGTTGCGCCGGGTCAGCTCGGCCTCGATGGCGATCTTCTCCGTAATGTTGCGCCCCTCCGGCAGCAGGAAAGCGACGCGGCCGCTGTCATCGAAGATCGGCGTCAGCGAGAAGTCGATGACGATGGTCTGCTGGCCGTGGGATTCGCCGTAGATCTCGATGTCACAGCGCACGAAGCGCCCGCCGGCCGCCTCCTCCACCATGCTGCGGACGCGCGCCCGCGTGGCCTCCGACAGCGCCCACCAACGTGCATCCCAGAAGGGCTTGCCGACGACCTCGTCGAGCGCCACACCGGCGCCGTCGAGCGCCGCTTGGTTGATCTCGATGACCTTGCCCTCGATGTCAAGCAGACCGAGGAACTGGTACATCGAGTCGAGGATGATGCGTGCAAGCTTCTGCCGCCGAACATCGCGCGAATCGTCAGCCAGAAGCTTTACGCCATTTACGGTCACACACTGAACAGGATGTCCGTTAAATGGATCGGTGTTCATCAATGGTCGCAGGAAGCAACATGTCTACCACATCTACCTTCCCGCAGAATTAGCATGGCGTGCCTCGGCTGACGAGCATCGCGGAAAGGAGAGAGCCAGAACCGAGTCAGAATGCAAAAGTGTAATTGATCGTCGCGTTGTTCTGCGAATGCCGGACCTCAATCGGCGCCGACGTGTTCGGCAGACTGTTGTTCTTCAGTTTTTCTCGGAGGGCATGCGAGAAAGCGAAGTCGATGCGACCAGCTGTGGAAACGTCATACGAGAAGCCGACCGACAGGTGCTTGCGGGGCGTCGCCGGAATCACGGCGAAGAGGGTTTCCTTGCGCAACGCCTGGTTGGCATACCGGGCACCGGCGCGAAGAGTCCATTTTGGCGTCAGCGCGTATGAGGTGCCGAAAGCGACAATGGTCTGATCGCGATAGTCCTGCGGTAGCCGAATGTTCAAGTTACCCCCCGCGTTGGCCACGAAGTCAACCTTGATGTCCTTCATGACGTCCTTCCAGAACACCCTCGAGACATCCATCGCCACGGTCCATTTTGACGTTACACGGTGGCTCCCGCCGATGACTAGCTTGGCCGGCGACTGGAAATCTCTGATCTTGATCTTGCCTTCAAGGGGAATGTTACCGAGGACGCTGGAGACTGCGGTCAGCGTGGCATCGCCGTCCATGTCTCCGATTCTGCTGCGGAAATGGTAGGCCGCACCCAAGCGGGTATCAGGCGTCGCTTGATAGGCCAAACCGAGGCGTCCCGAGTAACCCCAGGCATCAACGCCGCTGCTCAGCATCTTATTCTTGCTCAGGCTGAAGTGCGCACCCTGCAGGCCCGGGATACCGCCCAGTGCCGGCACCATCGAACCCGTGACCCGCCCGGCGCCAATTAGACTACCGACTTGATCGACGCCGAGCAGTAGATCGAGGTTCAGACCCTGCCACAGCGCGTTGATGCTGCCGCCAACCGTTA
>CAYTAY010000187.1:0-6204 GCA_964435845.1 uncultured Azoarcus sp. | reverse complement strand
CCTCAAGAATGCCGACCTGGTCACCGATCGCCCCGGAAGCATGGCATCGGCCGGAAGCGGCCAGGGTACCAAGCAGCCGCAGACCCTGCCCAAGGAACATGAAGCCAAGGTGTTCGCGCAGGAGCTCGCCCAACAGCTCTACGACGGTCGAACCCGCAATGCCTTCGGACGTGCAATCGTATTCGCCCCGCCCGCCTTCATGGGCATGCTGAACTCGGTCATCGACCACCCGACTGCGCAGTTGATCACCGATCGCTTCGAGAAGGACTACACGAAATCACCCGAGCCACAACTGAAGGAACGCCTCGCGAGCTGCCTGTTCGTCTGAGGCGCTCCGTCACATGAGCACGGCGGGACCTCATGGTCCCGCCGTTTCGTTTACCGCGCCAAAGCGTTCCACGATCCGGTAGTGCGCACCCTTGTCGGAACGAATCGACTCGACAAGCACAAAGTCATCCACCCGCCACCAGAGCGGCTCGATGCCATTTGAAGCGGGCGCGCGCGTGCTGTTCCGCACCAGGGTCACATGTGGCACGAAGCCCCGCGCCTCGAGACGAAACCCGGCGTGAATCAGTTGTCCGGCCAGGGACGTCGCCAGTTCGACCATGGCTGGTGGCGGCGCACTCGAGCCTGCCCAGATGATGCGATTGCGTGGCCAGCGGCGGATCAGGTCAAGTTCGAAATCGAATCCGGCAAAGCCTTGGGCTCTTCCAGTGGCAATCAGCGCAGGTATGCATTCGCGCGAAACCTCACCGACGAAGACGAGCGTCTGATGCAGGGTATTCTGGCGCATCACTCGGCCACCCGTCTCACCCTGCGCGGCACGCGCCAGTTCATGAAGGCGTTGCGCGAGCGCTGGCTGAGGCCACAGCGCGAAGAACACACGGGCGCGTCCAGGGCGTTGGCTCCGGGCTTTTGCCCTGCCCTCGTTCGAGTCGGGAGGCTTATCGGAGACGGGAGCGCTGTCGGCCGGCTCAGTCCGGTTCACTAGTCTCGAGCAAGACCACGACCTGAGCCGCGATGCCCTCGCCTCGTCCGGTGAATCCGAGCTTTTCAGTGGTCTTTCCTTTGATGTTGATTGCCGAGGGCTGGACATCGAGGTCGGCGGCGATGTTCGCGGACATCGCCGGCACGTGAGGCAGGATACGTGGCGCCCGGCAGATGATGGTCGCGTCCGCATTGATCAGCCGATAGCCTGCGCCACTTACCGCTCGCCACGCTTCGCGCAGCAGCACCCGGCTGTCCGCACCGGCATGCGCAGGGTCGGTGTCGGGAAACATCCGTCCGATGTCACCCAGGCCGGCGGCCCCGAGCAGCGCGTCGGTCAGGGCGTGCAGGAGGACGTCGGCGTCAGAGTGTCCGAACAGACCCTGCTCGAAGGGAATGCTGACGCCACCGACGATGAGCGGGCGTCCGGGCACCAGGGCGTGGACATCGAAACCCTGGCCGATACGGATTGAGTTTGTCATTCGAGTCACCTGTCAGTCTTCGCGATTGCGCAGAATCCACTCCGCAAGATGCAGATCCAGCGGATAAGTTACCTTGAGATTGGTGGCATCACCCTGGACGAGCCTCGGATGCAGGCCGGCCGCTTCGATGGCGCTGGCTTCATCGGTGACTTCGCGGGCGGCTTCCAGTGCCCGGCGCAGCATCACGTACCGAAACATCTGCGGCGTCTGCGCCTGCCACAGGCTCTCACGCGGCACCGTGCGGATCACGTGCCGATGAGTGTCCGCGAGCTTGAGCGTATCGGCGACTGGCACCGCGAGCAATCCGCCCACCTCCTCGTAGGCGACTTCCCGCACCAGTTTTTCCAGATGCCAAGGCGCAAGGCATGGGCGAGCGGCATCATGCACCAGCACCCAGTCCGACTGTTCCGCCTGGTTTGAGATCGCCCGCAAGCCACCCAGCACACTGTCCGCCCGGCTCGCCCCGCCACAGAAAAGCGGCGTGAGCTTGGGCTCCAATGCGCTCCAGTCGCACAGCCCCCAGTGCTTGTCAGCCACCGAAAGTACGACGAATACCTTGTCGATCAAGGGACTCGCACAAAGGACCGACAGCGAGTGCTGGATCAAAGGACGCCCCAGCAGCGGAAGATACTGCTTGGGGCGTTCGCTCCCCATGCGGCTGCCGGTTCCTGCGGCTGGCACCAGTGCGAAACGTTTCGGTTTGAATTGCGTCATGCGGCGGATGATCCTAGAAACCCCAGTTGGACGTGTTCGAGTGTGCGTCTGGCGCGTAGCCTTGCAAGGCGCGACGACGCTGCATGGTCGCTCCCTGCAAGGAGGAGTAACGCAGCCAGGCGGCGCGCCAGGCGTGCAATCTGGCGCGTAGCGGAATCACCCACTGGATGACCATCGTCCAAGGTGCAGATCCCAAGTTCTGTAAGGCATTCAAGGTCATTGAGAGCGATCAACTGAGGTTTCCAGGATGATACCGTGTGCAAGCCGGTTTCATGCGGACGCGCGCGCCGGGTTGCGGTGCTATGATTGATCCATGGATTGTGATCAATCGATCCGGGGTGTGACGCCCTTCGCCCCGGCGATGGAGGTAGGAAGTTGGCCACCGAATACGTCAGGCCGGCTGCGGTTGCCGGCAGCTTCTATCCCGAGGATCCGCGGGCGCTGCTCAGCGAAGTATCCCGGCTGTTCGCTCGCGTTGACGACAGTGATAGCGCCGGCATCGCGCCCAAGGCACTCGTCGTGCCCCACGCAGGATACATCTACTCCGGCGGCGTCGCGGCCAGCGCCTTCGCTTTACTGCGTCCGCTCGCCGAGCAAATTCGCCGGGTGGTGCTCATTGGTCCGGCACATCGGGTTGCGTTTCGCGGGTTCGCCATTCCGGCAACCCAGGCGTTCATGACCCCGCTCGGGCTGGTTCCCTTGAGTCGCGCAGACTGGGTGGCACTGGGCGAACGGCCTGATGTCATCGTGGATGACCGGCCTCATGCCTTCGAACACTGCCTGGAAGTTCAGCTCCCGTTCCTGCAGCATGTGCTGCCGCAATTCGAGATCGTTCCCATTCTTGTCGGCGACGCGGCCTCCGAGGTAGTCGCGGAGCTGCTCACCGCGCTCTGGGGCGGGCCGGAGACCCTCATCGTCATCAGTTCCGACCTGTCGCATTACCTGCCCTATCAGGTCGCGCGTCGGGTCGATGCCACGACCCTCGATGAAATCATGTCGCTGCGCGCGACTCTCGACCCTGAGCAGGCCTGCGGCGCACGGCCGCTCAATGGCTTGTTGACGCTTGCCGGCAAGTGGGGGCTCAAACCGCAACTGGTCGAGAGGTGCAACAGCGGTGACACCGCGGGTGACCGCTCGCGGGTGGTCGGTTACGCGAGCATCGCCTTCTTCGAGGAGACCGCCGGTGACTGCATCGTGCGCCACTGAACTCGGACCGCTGCTGCTGGCGCATGCGCGCCACGCGATCGAGGGTGCGCTCGGCTGTGCGTCGGGCACACCCGAGGATTCCGGAGCGCTGACCCGGCGGGGAGCGACCTTCGTCACGCTGCTCAACAACGGTGAGCTGCGCGGTTGCATTGGCAGCGTGCGAGCCCAGCGACCACTGGGTGAAGATGTGCGACAAAACGCCGTGGCCGCGGCCACGAACGACAGCCGCTTCGCACCGGTCAGCCGCGATGAGCTCCCCGCCCTGACCATCGAGGTATCCCTGCTCAGTGAGCCGGAATTCGTCGACTTCAGGAGCGAAGCCGACCTGTGTGCCAGGCTCCAGCCCGGCCTGGACGGCTTGATCCTGTTCTCAGGCTGTCGCAGCGCCACCTTTCTACCGCAGGTGTGGGAACAGCTTCCCGAGCCGGAGCGCTTCATCGCCGCCCTCAAGCAAAAGGCCGGTCTGGATCCGTCACGTCCGGCACCCAATGCCATGGTGGCGACTTACCGGGTCACGAAGTGGAGCGAATCGCCGGACTGACCCCGCTTTGTCACAATCGAAGTCGCATCGGGAGACCGACATGAATCACCCGGCTGGTTACTGGCATCGCCTCGACGATGGACGCCTGCAGTGCGACCTCTGCCCCCGCTTTTGCAAGCTTCATGAGAACCAGCGTGGCGCCTGCTTCGTGCGCATGCGCGAGCGTGATGAAATGGTGCTGACGACCTACGGGCGCAGTTCCGGGTTCTGCATCGACCCGATCGAGAAGAAGCCGCTCAATCACTTCTACCCCGGGAGCAAGGTTTTCTCCTTCGGCACCGCAGGGTGCAACCTCGCATGCAAGTTCTGCCAGAACTGGGACATCTCCAAGTCGCGTGACATGGACCGTCTCTTGGAGGCGGCCACCCCCGAAGAAATCGCGCGCACCGCCCTGCATTGGGGGTGCCGCAGCATTGCCTTCACCTACAACGATCCGGTAATTTTCGCGGAGTATGCGATCGACTGTGCCCGCGCGGCCCGCACGCAGGGGCTCAAGACAGTGGCGGTCACCGCTGGCTACATCACGCCCGAGGCGCGGAGCAACTTCTTCGCGGAGATGGATGCCGCCAATGTGGATCTCAAGGCCTTCACCGACGATTTCTATTTACGCCTGTGTGGTGCCCATCTTGATCCGGTGCTCGACACCCTGAAGTGGTTGGTCCACGAAACATCGGTATGGGTCGAGGTGACCACCCTGCTGATCCCGGGCCAGAACGATGGCGAAGACGAGTTGCGGGCGCTGAGCAGCTGGATGGTCGAGGCACTCGGCCCCGACGTACCCCTGCATTTTTCTGCTTTTCATCCCGATTTCAAGATGGACGACCTGCCGCCGACGCCTCCGGCCACCGTGCGGCGGGCGCGTGAGATTGCAATGGAGTCGGGTCTGCGCTACGTCTATACGGGTAATGTGCACGACCGCAGCGGAGACGCGACCCGCTGCCCCGCTTGCAACAAGCTGGTGATCGAGCGCGATTGGTACGAGATTCTTGCGTACCGGCTCGATGAACACGGCTGCTGTCCGGACTGTGGTGCGGCGATCGCTGGTCGATTCGGGCACTTCGACAAGCCTTTCGGCTCGAGGCGGATACCGGTGTCCATCCATCGCCTCGCGGCGGGTACTTGAATACGAATGCCTGATTCCTTTGTCTTACGGCCTCGACAGAGCATGCGCAGCTCCTGGCGATCGTGGGTGCTCGCCCTGATCGTGCCGCCGCTCTCGGCCTGCAGCGCAACCATTCTGCCCCCGCCTCAGCCGACAGACCCGGTCACGGTCGTCCTGCTCGATCACGGCCGTCACTCCAGCCTCGTCCTGCCGGACTCCGCCGGTGGCGCGCTACGCTACTCCTACGGCGACTGGGCTTACTACGTGATGCGCGACACCGCGCTGGCAAGCAGCGCGCGCGCGCTTTTCAGATCCACGCCGGCTGCGCTGGGCCGGCAACATCTCGCGGTCGCGCCCGAATCCGATTCGCTGCTGCATGCGCTGCGGGTCCAAGTCGTCCAGGCCTGGCGAATCGAGGTCGAGCACCTGCGAATGGCGAGGCTGCGCGACGATCTCGAGCGTCAGTTCGCGTCGGCGATCGACACTCGGGCCTTCAGTCCCTGGTTCGGCGTGGATTTCGTTCGCCATCCCACGCCCTACACGCTGAATCACAACTCCAATTATCTGGTTGGAGTGTGGCTGACCGAGCTCGGCTGCGAGATCCACGGGCAGCCGATTCTGTCGAGCTGGACCGTCCGCCCACCGCGCGGAGATTGAGCTTTCCCTGGGGCCCGTCGGACAAAATGACGCGTCTCCCCTGAAGCCCGAAAGCATGAGCCGGCTCCGCCCGATAGACCGCCATACCGCGTGTCTGCTACCGCCCTCAGTGCAGGACTGGCTGCCCTAATCGCACTTGGCCCACTACGTGGTTGATGTGGTTGAGTGTCTGGATCTGTGCCTTTGCACGGCGCACGTAGACAGGCTGCTAGGAACCAGCCGCGCGAAACATCAGCACCGTGCGTTGCGAGCGGCTGCAACGCCCCGCAGGCCGAGACTCGAGCACCATGCCCTCCGGCGGTGCGATCCGGTTGGCCTTGGGCATCAGAAACCCGAACCAGAGCCCACCGCTGAGCGTGTTGCACACATCCGCCTCCAGCGGCATCGTCTCGTGGCGCCACGCGCTTTCGGCATGCGGGCCGGCGCGGTGCGCCTGCAGGTCGCGCTCGGCTAAGTCGAGTACCGCCTGCGCCTTGTCGGCAAGCTGCGAATCCATGAAGGTCATGACCATCCAC
>CAYTAY010000186.1:0-6229 GCA_964435845.1 uncultured Azoarcus sp. | reverse complement strand
GCTGGCGGCTCGCCATGGCGCCAGCGGCAGACCCCCGACAGCGGGTTCGAGGCTTGCCCGTACCAGCTGGACAGGGCGATCGCATGACATGTAGGTCGGCATGCCATCGCAGGAGCCGGGCGATGCGGCGCTCGACAGGGCTACGGCGGCCGAATCGCCCGGCGAAGCCGGGCTCCTGCGAGGGATGAAACATTGAGCATCGGCTATAAATGGCGCCTGCTCAGCATTCATGCGATGGCCCTGCCCGCATGGATAACAGCCGCCCGATGCAAGCCAATCGGGAGTATCATCAACAGAGTCTTTTGGTGGGAAACGGAACCGAGAAAATGCCGAAGTTGATCCTCAGCATGGACGGGCTGGTCCTCAAGGAAATCGTACTCGACAAAGAGCGCGTGACCATCGGACGCAAGCCCAATAACGATATCCAGATCGACAATCTGGCGATAAGCGGTCAGCACGCAGTCATCACGACCTTGCTGGGAGATGCGTTTCTCGAGGATCTCAACAGCACCAATGGCACCTACGTAAACGGCCAGCCGATCAAGAAGCATGTGTTGCAGGCCAACGACGTCGTCGAGCTTGGCAAATACCGGATCAAGTACATTCCGGATGTGGCGCAGCCCGAGGTCACGCCACACGAGCTGGTTGATACCGCCGCACTGGAGCCACTGGCGCTGAGGCCGGATGCCGACCCCGCCGTGTCGCAAACCGGTTCGTCAGCCTCACGCACCCAGATTCTCCCGCCTGAGCTTCAGCGACCGACCGACAGCCGTGCGCCCGGGCAACTCCAGCGCACCGGTGTCATTCAGGTACTGAGTGGTCCCAATGCCGGGCGGGAGCTGGTTTTGACCAAATCCCTCACCACGCTCGGCAAGCCGGGACAGCAGGTTGCGGTCATTACCCGTCGGGCTCATGGTTTCTTCATCACGCACGTCGAAGGCGCCGCTTTTCCGCTGGTCAATGGCCAGCCGATCGATGCCCAGGCGCGCCTGCTGAACGATCATGACGTGATCGAGCTGGCGGGAGTGAAGATGGAGTTCTTTCTTCGGGGTTGAGCGCGTGACGCTTGCCCGAATTTGGTCTCGACCAGCCGAACGGATTAAACGCGTGTGGCGAGCCGTGAGCTAGTGCACGCGATTGTTTCGGCCGCGATGTTAGGCTGTGCACCGGACTGATCGTAGTGTGCATAGTGCGCGCGCATCGGGTGGCGGATCGGATGAAATTCAAGGTTCTCGGTTGCAGTGGCGGTATCGGCGGCGCTGATACACGGACCACCTCGTTCCTCGTGGATGACGATATTCTCGTCGACTGCGGCACTGGAGTGGGCGACCTCGATCGCGACGCGCTGCTCGGTGTCGACCATGTGTTTCTCACGCATTCACACATGGACCATATCGCGTGCCTGCCAATGTTGGTCGATTCGGTCGGCGAGGCGAGAAACATGCCGCTCACCGTCTACGCAACCAGCGAAACCCTGCGGATTCTTCATTCGCACGTCTTCAACTGGCTAGTCTGGCCGGATTTTTCGTCGATCCCCGACCGGCGGCTGCCTTTCATGCGCTTGCAGCCTATCCGCGTCGGGGAGCCGGTCCGGCTCGGAAACCGTGTGGTGACTGCACTGCCCGCGCATCACACGGTTCCGGCGGTCGGTTTTTGCCTGGACAGTGGGCGGGGCAAATTGGTCTATTCCGGCGATACCGCCTACTGCGAGGAACAAATCGCCGCGATCAATGCGTTGGGTGATATCCGGCACTTGATTATCGAGACTGCGTTTGCCGACGAGCAGCATGGCTTGGCGTTGGCCTCGCGCCATCTGTGTCCAAGCTTGCTCCACGCGGTGCTCGAAGGGCTGACCGTATCGCCCGAGGTTTACATCAGCCACCTCAAGCCGGGCGCTGATGATCGCATCATGGAGCAGATCGCTGGCCACGGCGGGCGGCTGGTGCCGCGCGCGTTGCTGACCGGCGAGATCCTGGAGTTTTGAGCGCCGCACAGCAGTCAGCGTTCGAAAGCCTGGGGGACCAGCAGTCCGCAATCGCCTCGTGCAACTGCGCGATCTCGAGTTGCAGCCTGTCCATGAAGTCGTGCAACTGTTCGGTGCCGATGAGCTTCTCCAGGTCCGGCCCCTTGACCCCGGCAGTCGCATAGAGACCGCTAAGGTGCCGATGTCCTGGCGCTTGTCGATTCTCATCGGCCCGCACATACTGCGGAAAACCGCGCTGCTCGGCCGCTGCAGGTACCGGGGCCGCCGGCCCGCGTTCGACGCCCGGCCTGTCGCGTCCGCAGGCGCTCATACATCGGGATCAATCAAAGGAGGGTAGGACCATGACCGACCAGCCCCGGGACAAAGGTGCGATGAGCGATGTCGCGGCGAGGCTCGCGTTCTTCAAGGGGTTGCAGGCGATCACGACCCGCATCCACGGGGCGAATGACGTCGATGAGATCATTTTCCAGCTCTCGGCCGATATCTGCCGGCTGTTCGACGCCGAGCGGCTGACGGTCTACATCGTCAATGAAAGCGGCAAGGGGATCTACTCCAAGGTCAAGACCGGCCTGGATTCGGTGCAGCGTATCGATTTGCCGATCGATGACCACAGCATTGCCGGCTATGTCGCGCTGACTTGCCAGATACTCAATATCACGGATGTTTATGATGCCGAGGGCCTGAAGCGGATCTCGCCGAAGCTATCATTTCGCAGGGACTTGGACGAGACGACTGGTTTCCGTTGCCGGGAGATGCTGGTGGCACCGATCGTGAGCCCCGACAACGGCGAGCTGCAAGGAGTGGTCCAGCTGATCAACAACAAGCGGGGCGGTCCGTTCCCGGCGGTCATGGAGGAGGGGGTGCCTGGGCTGGCCCAGACGCTTGGGGTTGCCTTCGCGCGTCGGGCCGCCGAGCCGTCGATGCTGCGATCGCGCTTCGATGCCCTGGTCGCCGACGGACGCCTAGGCGCGGCTGAGCTCGAACGCGCCACCCGCACCGCGCGCGAGAGCGCCTCGACGGTGGAGGCGGTGCTGCAGGAGCAATACAAGCTCAGCCTTGCGGAGATCGGCGAGGCGGCCGCGCGCTATTTTCACGTGCCCTACGAGCCTTTTCGTGTCGACCGCATCAAGCAGGTCGATCTGCTGCGCAACATCAAGCGCGAGTATGTCGAGCAAAACCACTGGCTACCCCTTGAGGAGACGCCCGAGGGGCTCGTGATCCTCACCACTGACCCCGAGCAGGTGCGTGCCTCCCGCGTGGCGCAGAACGTATTTCCCAAGAGTCACCTCGTCATGCGGGTGACCACCCGTGCCGAGTTCGCGCTCACCGTGGACCAGTTCTTCGAACCTACGCTCGACTCCAGCTCGGTCACCGATCTGCTGTTCGATCTGCCCGACGAGGAACAAGAGGGTTCGATCGCGGACGATGTCTCGGCGGCGGCGGACAACGAACTGGTCAAGCTGGTGAACAAGATCATCATCGACGCCTACCGTCAGGGCGCCTCCGACATTCATATCGAGCCTCGTCCCGGCAAGGAGAAGACCCTGATCCGGTTCCGCAAGGACGGTACGCTGGTCCCCTATCTCAAGGTGCCCGCCAGTTACCGCAATCCGCTGGTGACCCGCATCAAGATCATGTGTGATCTGGACATCGCCGAGCGGCGGCGCCCGCAGGATGGCAAGATCAAGTTCCGCCGGTTCGCGCCGTTGGACATCGAACTGCGGGTCGCGACCGTGCCCACCGCGGGGGGGCTCGAGGACGTGGTGATGCGTGTGCTCGCAGGTGGCGAACCCCTCCCGCTGGAGGAACTCGGGCTGTCGCCGGCGAACATGGACCGGCTCAAGCAGGCGATCGCGCGCCCCTACGGCATCTTCTTCGTCTGCGGCCCGACCGGCTCCGGTAAAACCACCACGCTGCACTCCATCCTCGGGCATCTCAACACCCCCGCAACCAAGATCTGGACCGCCGAGGATCCGGTGGAAATCACCCAGAAGGGCTTGCGCCAGGTCCAGGTCAACCGCAAGGCGGGGCTGGACTTCGCCGCGCTGATGCGGGCTTTCCTGCGCGCCGATCCGGACGTCATCATGGTGGGCGAGATGCGTGACGTCGAAACCGTCTCGGTCGGCATCGAGGCTTCGCTGACCGGCCATCTCGTGTTCTCGACCCTGCACACCAACAGTGCGCCCGAGTCTGTCGTGCGCCTGCTCGACATGGGCATGGATCCGTTCAACTTCGCCGATGCCTTGCTCGGCGTGCTCGCCCAGCGACTGGCCAAGCGCCTGTGTACCAAATGTCGCGAGCCCTTCCATCCGGGTCAGGAAGAGATCAAGAGTCTGCTTCATGAATACTGCGAGGACATGCACCTCACCCCGGCTTTCGTTGCCGACCCGAAAGCCGCTGGTGAGGCGATTGTGGACGACTGGCGCAAACGCTTCGCTGACCGTGATGGTCGGTTCACCCTTTATCGGCCGGTCGGCTGCTCCGAGTGCACCGGGGGTTACAAGGGTCGGGTTGGGTTGCATGAGTTGATGCCGGGTTCGGGCAGCCTCAAGCGGCTCATCCAGGAGCGTGCCCGGGTGGATGATCTGCTCGCCACCGCGCTCGCCGAGGGCATGCGCACCTTGCGCCAGGACGGTATCGAGAAGACGCTGGCCGGCATCACCGACATGGCGCAGGTGCGCCGGGTCTGCGTGCGCTGATCCGAACTCGGCTAAACTCAGGCTTTTTGCCAGTCTAGTCAGGAGCCGTCGTCGATGTTCAGGATCGCCCCCAGCATACTTTCCGCCGACTTCGCCCGCCTCGGCGAGGAGGTGCGCGATGTCATCGCCTCGGGCGCAGACTGGATCCATTTCGACGTGATGGACAACCACTACGTGCCCAACCTCACCATCGGTCCGCTGGTGTGCGAGGCAATCCGACCGCACACCGAGGCGCCGATCGACGTGCACCTGATGGTCAAGCCGGTCGATCGCATCATTGCGGATTTCGCCAAGGCCGGTGCCAACCTGATCAGTTTTCACCCCGAGGCCTCCGAGCATGTCGACCGCAGCCTCGCGCTGATTCGTGAGCACGGCTGCCAGGCCGGGTTGGTGTTCAACCCGGCCACGTCTCTGTCCTGGCTGGATCATGTGATGGATGGTATCGATCTCGTGTTGCTGATGAGCGTCAACCCCGGCTTCGGTGGTCAGAAGTTCATCCCGGGCACGCTGGACAAGTTGCGCGAGGCGCGCGCGCGCCTGGACGCCTACGAGGTGAGGACAGGGCGTCGCATCTTGTTGCAGATCGATGGCGGCGTGAAAATCGACAACATCGCCGAGATCGCGCGTGCCGGGGCGGATACCTTCGTCGCCGGCTCCGCGGTGTTCGGCGCTGCCTCGACGCAAGACTCGCACCGCTACGATAGCGTGATCGGCGCCTTGCGCGATGAACTCGCCCGGGTGACCTCATGAACACAGAGGTGTTCGACATTGACGCGGTGCTGTTCGATCTGGATGGCACTTTGCTCGACACCGTTGCGGATCTCGCCGAAGCTTCCAATCGCATGCTCGCCGACCTGTCGCGCCCGCAGCGTACGCTGGACGAAATCCGCAGCTTCCTCGGCAAGGGTATTCCCAATCTTGTGCGCCGCTGCATGACCGAAGGGCAGGAGGCGAGCGAACGAGAGATCGACGAGGCGATAGGCGTGTTCAAGCGGCACTATGCCGAGGTCAACGGCTCGCGCACGCGGGTGTATCCGGGCGTGCTCGAGGCTCTGGAGCGCATGCGGGAGCTTGATCTGCGGCTGGCGGTGGTGACCAACAAGGCGCAGGACTTCACGTTGCCCTTGCTCGAACGTACCGGGCTCGCGCCATACTTCGATGTCGTCGTCAGCGGCGATACGCTGAGCGTGAAAAAGCCGGATCCGGCGGTCGTGACTCACGCCTGTGACCTGCTCGGCGTCGCGCTCGAACGTGCGATGATGATCGGCGACTCGGCCAACGACGCCCTGGCGGCGCGGGCAGCAGGCATGGCGGTGCTGCTGGTGAGCTATGGCTACAGCGAGGGTCTGGCTGTGGACAGCATAGAATGTGATGGGCTACTATCCTCCGCAACCGATGCCTTGCCCCGTATCCGGCGAAGCAATGCGTCGGCGTGAAGCCGGCGGATCGCCGGTTCATTCATTTCGGATAGCGCACTTCAGTCGTGACTCGCACTCCTCGGACAATTCGCACTGCCAAGCCACTGCACCATGCTGCCGCATGGTTC
>CAYTAY010000185.1:0-6270 GCA_964435845.1 uncultured Azoarcus sp. | reverse complement strand
TCATCGACCTCGTCGAATGGCTGGGCGACGACCGGGTGCTGGCGCTCGGTGGCCTGGCCACCGGCGCGCTGTTCGGCTTCTTTGCCCAACGCTCCCGCTTCTGCCTGCGCGCAGCAAGCATCGAGGTCGCCCGCGGACAACTCGGCCCCAAGCTCGCGGTATGGTTGTTCGCCTTCTCGGCCGCAATCATTCTTACGCAAACGCTGTCGCTTCTCGGGCAGTTCAGCACCGCCAACGTGCGGCAGCTCGCGAGCCAGGGCAGCCTATCGGGCGCAATCATCGGTGGCCTGCTGTTCGGCGGCGGCATGGTCCTGACAAGGGGCTGCTCCTCCCGCCTGCTGGTGCTCGCCGCCAACGGAAACCTCCGCGCCCTGCTCTCGGGCCTGATCCTCGCAGTCACCGCCCAGGCATCGATGAACGGCGCACTGGCGCCGCTGCGCGAAACCCTCGGCGGACTGTGGTCCATCGGAGGCGGGGGCCGCGACGTGCTCGCCTTCACTGGCATGGGCAATGGCGGCGGGCTGGCTTTTGGTGTGTTGTGGCTGCTTGCGGCTGTCTGGTTCGCACGGCGCAACCGGGTGCCGTTGTGGGGCTGGGTCGGCGGCATTGGCACCGGTTGCATGATCGCGCTGGCCTGGTGGTTCACCTTTCGCATGTCCTCGCTGACCTTCGACCCGACGCCGGTCAAGAGTCTTTCCTTCACCGGGCCATCCGCCGACGTGCTGATGCTGGTGCTGACCCCGGCGGGCCAGTGGTTGAGCTTCGACAACGCGATGGTGCCCGGCGTCGTCCTGGGCTCCTTCATAGCAGCGCTGATCGCGCGCGAGCTCAAGCTCGAGGGTTTCCAGGGCGGCCAGGCGATGCGGCGCTACATCATCGGCGCAGTGATGATGGGCTTCGGCGGCATGCTTGCCGGCGGCTGCGCTGTGGGCGCCGGAGTGTCCGGCGCCTCGGTCTTCGCGCTGACCGCCTGGCTCACGCTGTGGAGCATGTGGGCCGGCGCGGCGGTCATGGACTGGCTGGTCGACCGGCGGGATGTGGATGTCTCCGCAGGTGGCAGGGCAACCGCCCACGCTGGGGCGCCGGTTTCGGCCAATCCCTGAGCCGCGCGGTTGGCAGCGATATAATGACCCGGTGACTTGACCACCGGGAGTAGTCAACAATGTGCCAGCTGCTCGGCATGAACTGCAACGTGCCGACCGATATCTGCTTTTCCTTCACCGGCTTTCAGGCGCGGGGCGGTCTGACCGACCATCATCGCGACGGCTGGGGCATCGCGTTCTTCGAGGGCAAGGGCGTGCGGGTCTTCCTCGATCCCTGCGCGAGCATCGAATCGCCGGTCGCCGAACTGGTGCGAAACTATCCGATACGTTCGCTTAACGTCATCGCCCATATCCGCAAGGCAACCCAGGGCGAAATCCGTCTCGACAACACCCACCCGTTCCAGCGCGAGCTCTGGGGCAGGTACTGGATCTTCACCCACAACGGCAACCTGATCGATTTTGCGCCGCAACTCGATGGCCGCTTCAAGCCCGTGGGCAGCACCGACTCGGAGCTCGCCTTCTGCCACATCATGCAGACGCTGGCATCGAGGCACCCCGAGGGCATGCCCGACGGGGCAACGCTCCATGCCACGCTGCGCGAGCTCGCCATCGAGATCGGCGGCCATGGCGAATTCAACTTCATGCTGTCCAATGGCGAGCGACTGTTCGCGCACTGCTCTTCACGGCTCGCCTATATCGTGCGCAAGGCGCCGTTCGCGGTCGCCCACTTGTCCGACCAGGACGTCGAGGTCGATTTCGAACGACTGACCACACCGGATGATCGGGTGGCGGTCATCGCCACCACGCCCCTGACCGACAACGAGACCTGGACACGGATCGAACCGGGTAACCTGCTCAGCTTTCGCCATGGCAAGCCCGAGAAGCTCGGTGCAACCAAAACGCTAGCCTTCACCTCGAAATCCGTCACGACTTGATCACGTTTTCGCTTCGCTGGATCATTCACTGGGGATAGACTGTAAAATCAAATCACCCGAGGTTGGGGGAGCCTTTGCATCATGACCTGCCCGCTGTGCGTTCCCGTGGCTGAAACCGTGTTTTGGCAGGACGAGGCCTGCCGCGTCATTTCAGTGGACGAGCCGACTTTCCCCGGATTCTGCCGGGTGGTTTGGTCAGCCCATGTAGCCGAAATGTCCGACCTGCTGCCTAGCGAGCAAAAACACCTGCTCACCGTGGTGCTCGCCACCGAAAAAGCGCTGCGCAGCCTGATGCAACCCGACAAGATCAATCTCGCCAGCCTCGGCAACGTAGTGCCTCATCTGCACTGGCACGTGATACCCAGGTTCCGGGACGATGCGAACTTTCCGGACCCGATCTGGGCTGCTGCCCACCGGGAAGGCGTGAGACGATCGGCACCACCTGCCGAACTGCTGGTCCAGGCCATCGAGGCATCGATGCGCGAAGCCTGACCAATACAACCAACAACAAGAATCGAGCTGTACGCGGAGAACGCATGGACTATCGAAACCCGGCCGAATGCCTGGACCTCCTGAAACGGCTGAATCCGGTCAATGTCGATGAAACCCAGAGCGCGCTGTCCGACATGGTCGGAGGGCTGCTCGAGGGCAAGGCGCCATCGAACCAGCATCTGGAGGTACTCGAGGCGGCACGGGAAACGATCACCCTGGTCCAGGGGGAAATGGCCAAACGCTACGCCGCCCGGTCACTGCCGCCCGACAGCGTTGAAAACGCCACCCTGAACCGCGTGGTTTCGCTATGGCGCAAGCTCGCGGAATCCTACGCGGAGATCACGCGCCGTGACGCCACCTCCGGCACCCTGGACGACCAGCGTGCACTGCTGGCCCAGCGCAGGGTCCATTACAAGGGCCTTGCGCTGCTCGAGTATTTCCGCGCGCATCGCGCGGTGCCCACCGGCATGTGGGCCGAGCTGCACGAGAGCTTCTCGATGGCCGAAGCCCAGGGCGTGGCCGACATCCGGGTCGCCGATGCACTCAATCAGATCTGGCGGGCGCAGAGTGCCACCGAGGCCTTCATCGCTTTTCTGCTGGTCGATCTCTCCAACCCGTTTGGCCGGGGAGAGCGCGAATTCAACTGGATTTGTCGCTGGTCGCAGCGCTTCGCGCCCTATTGCGGCCTGCTCGGAGCCAAGGACGCCGACCCGGCGGTCAAGCCCACCAGCTACGGCATAGACCTTGCCGCCGACCACGGGCTGCGTCCGATCGGCGTGCTCAATGCTGCCAGCAAGACGCTGCGCCGCTTCGAGGGAAACCGGCTCGCCGGCCAGATCCAGGCGGTCATCGGGCAGCTCAAACAGGGGGGCACGCCAGCATCGCTCGGCCTGGGGTCGGATTGCGCCACCGACGCCAGCGCCAGGCTTCTGCTCTCTCTCTACCGGCCGTGGGGCCTGGCGTCGGTCGGGCGCCGCTTCCCGCGCCGGGGCGGAAGGGGTCATGTCGAACTGACCGGAGACTGGCTGGCAATCGGTTTCCATGTGCAGGGAAAGCTCTTCGAGCAGCCGGGCGGAGAACCCGTCACGCGCAGCCTGCGAAGCGACATCACCCTGCTGACCTTCGGTGAACGCGCCGATGGCCGCAACCTGGATGACCTGGAGTTCCAACGGCGTCGCGAAGCCGACAAGCTCGGCTTCCTCTGCGGTCGCTGGGAAATTCGCGACCAGTCGGTGGGTGGCTTTCGCCTATCCCAGCAACACTCGCCGGAGCGGCTGGAGCACCACCAGCTGGTGGGCTTGCGCCCCGCCGACGGGAGTCATTTTATTCTCGGCCAGATCAGCTGGCTGATGTTCCATGACGATGGCACCCTTGAGGCCGGCGTCAACATGTTCAACGGCATTCCGCGTGTGGTAGCGGCACGTCAGGTGGGGGTCCAGGGCTCGGTTCGCGGAGCATATCAGCAGGCGTTTGCCCTGCCGGCAACGCCTGCGCTGAAACGCCCCGAGTCTCTGGTGCTGCCTGGCGGCTGGTTTCAGCCCCACCGCGTAGTCGAAATTCATGATGGCAAGGTCAGGCAGCTGCGGCTGACCACGCTGCTGCAGCGGGGTGCCAACTACGACCAGGTGGCCTACGAGGCGGTCGTCAAGGAAGCTTGAACCGGATCAGTGGCGCAACCGGCTGGCCGGAAACAAGACGGTAAACTTGCTCCCCTTGTCCGCTTCGCTTTCGATGTGAAGCTCGGCCTGATGGCGCGACAGGATGTGCTTGACGATCGCCAGCCCGAGTCCGGTGCCACCAGTCTCGCGCGAACGGCTGCGGTCCACCCGGAAGAAGCGCTCGGTGAGGCGGCTGATGTGTTCGGCGGCAATGCCGATACCGTTGTCCTCCACCGAAAACTCCGCACCCTTGCGAGTATGCTTCCAGCCAATGCTGATCGTTCCGCCAGTCGGCGTATAGCGCACCGCATTGCTCGCGAGGTTGGCAAATGCGGAGTGCAGCTCCTTTTGGCTGCCCAGCATCTGATCGCCCTCATCGCGCTCGTCGATCAGCAGCTCGACCTCATGCCTGCCCCCTGACAAGAGCTCGGCTTCCTGGTGAACCCTGCGGACGAGACCCAGGGCGTGAATGCGCTCCTCCCTTGGCGCCGGGGCACCTGTCTCCAGCGCTGACAGCGCCAGCAAATCCTCGACCAGTCGCTGCATGCGCACTGACTGGTCGAGCACGAGATTCAGATAACGCAGGACGTCCTCGCGCGGCAAGTCGTCCAGGCCGTCCATCACGGTCTCGACGAAACCGCCCACTACGGTGAGTGGGGTGCGCAATTCGTGCGAGACGTTGGCGATGAAATCGCGCCGCATGGTCTCCAGCTTCTCGAGCTGGGTAATGTCACGCGACACTAGCATTTGCCGATCCTCGGCAAAGGGAACCCGCTGGATCATGAGGCTGATCGCAGGGCGACGCGGAGACGGGATCACCAGAGGTTCGTCGGACCGCCCTTTCTCAAGATAGGTCAGCAATTCCGGGTGACGCACAAGACCCACCAGCGGATGCCCGCTGTCGGACAGATGATTGAGCCCGAAGTGCTGCTCGGCCTTCTGGTTGATCCATTCGATACGACCGTCGTCGCCAAGATAGATGACCCCGTCAGGCATCGCCTGGCTTGCGGCCCGAAAACGCTCGAGCGCAGCAACCAGCTTGTCATGACGCTGTTGCAGATCGCGCAGCCGCCGGTCGAGTCGCTTGAAAACCGGTGCCCACTCACCGCTACCCTCGGGTGCCTGTTGTGCATCTTCCAGCCAGAACTGCAGGCGTGCCAGATTGAGCAGATGGCGGAAGATGATCGCCAGCATACCGAGCACGAGCGCTGCGACCGCCGGTCCGGAACCGGAGAGCCAAAGCGCTGCGAGGCTTAGCAGACCAGTGGCAGCCAACGCATAGAGAGTAGGAATCCAGACAGGACGTGAGGGTGGGGACACGATCGAGGTCAGTACAGGCCAAGGACGGCTTGGCCATCCATTGTACGCGCGCCCTGCACTCGTTTTGGCGAGGCTCAGCGCGGTTCGAGCGTGAACGATCCCATGCTGTCCCGCCAAGACAGCGCGACGCAGGATTCAGGCGCCGTTTTCGAGTTGGGTGGAGAAGCGATAACCGCTGCCACGCACCGTTTGCACCAGCACGTCATGGCCCGTTTGCTCGAGGGCTGAGCGCAATCGGCGGATATGGACGTCGACGGTTCGCTCTTCGACGAAGACATGATCGCCCCATACCCGGTCGAGCAGTTGGGTGCGCGAATGCACTCGCTCCGGATGCGTCATCAGAAAGTGCAAGAGCCTGAACTCCGTGGGGCCGAGCGACAACGACTGACCGTCGGCACTGATCCGATGAGTCGTCGGATCCAGTCGGATACCACCGGCCTCGACAGGATCATCCGTGACCTGCGGCGCACGGCGGCGCAACACTGCCTTGATGCGGGCCACCAGCTCGCGCGGGCTGAAGGGCTTGGTGATATAGTCGTCGGCGCCGGTATCGAGCCCGACCACCTTGTCCTGTTCCTCGCCACGCGCCGTCAGCATGATGATGGGCACCGTGCGCGTG
Source organism: uncultured Azoarcus sp. (assembly GCA_964435845.1). Lineage (GTDB taxonomy): Bacteria > Pseudomonadota > Gammaproteobacteria > Burkholderiales > Rhodocyclaceae > Azoarcus_F. The sequence continues at coordinate 203 of CAYTAY010000185.1, read as the reverse complement.
CGATCGTGCGCACGCAATCGGCGGGCCAGTTCGACACCCGACATGCCTGGCAGCATCCAATCGAGCAGGATGAGATCCGGCAAGGCCTCACGCACCAACCGTTCAGCTGTCTCAGCGTCGGAGACCCGAACCACATGGTGGCCGGCGCGGGTGAGATTGACCGCGATCAGCTCCTGGATTGCGGGCTCGTCTTCGACTAACAG
>CAYTAY010000184.1:5345-6296 GCA_964435845.1 uncultured Azoarcus sp. | reverse complement strand
ACTCGATCGCATCCTGGTCGCCCAGCCAGTCCGACCCCTTGACGGTGTCGTACATATGCCAGTGCCAGTTATCCTCAGTCGAGTTACCGAGCGAAGCGGCGACGCCGCCCTGCGCCGCAACCGTGTGCGAGCGCGTCGGGAAGACCTTGGTCAGCACCGCAGTCTTGAGGCCGGCTTCCGAAAGCTGGAGGGCCGCACGCAGGCCGGCACCGCCGGCGCCGACGATCACGGCATCAAAGGTACGCTTGGCTACAGTCACGCTCAAAGCCTCCAAAGAATCTGGGCTGCCCAGCCGGCATAGCCGAAGAGCAGAAAAAGAGCCACAACATGCAGCGCCAGGCGGACGCCGGCGGGCTTGATGTAGTCCATGAAAATGTCACGCACGCCAATCCATGCGTGATAAAAAAGGGCGAGGAAGAACAGGAAGGTCAGGAAGCGCATCAACCCGCCCGAGAACAGGCCGGACCAAGCTTCGTAGCTCATCTCCGGGAGAGTCAGCGCCGCGATCGCGAAGATCACGGTATAGATGACCATGTAAACTGCGGTTGCCCGTTGGCCAATCCAGTCGCGCAAACCGTAGTGCGCGCCTACGACGATACGTTTCACCATAGCATCACCCCGATCACCAGCGTCAGCGCGATGCTGACGATCAAAACGATACGCGAGCTGTTGCGCGCCGCCTCGAGCTCAAGCCCCGTGTGCATGTCCAGCAACAGGAAGCGGATGCCCGCAAAGAAGTGATGCAGATAGGCCCACAGCAGACCGAACAGAGTAAGCTTGACGAACCAGTTCGAAACCACGCTCTGGTAGACCGCGAAGGTCTCGGGAGATCCGAGACTGCGATCGAAGAGAAACAGCAGGAACGGCAGCAGCAGGAACAAACCGGCTCCGCTGATCCGATGAAGAATGGACACGATTCCCGGCAACGGCAGCCGGATCTCGTGCAAAGCC
>CAYTAY010000184.1:0-5335 GCA_964435845.1 uncultured Azoarcus sp. | reverse complement strand
ATAGTGTTACACCCCTCGATGTGCGGCGAAGCGGCCGCGTTTCAAACAACTACCCACAAAACCCCGGGATTTTATCCCAGAGCCAAGCCCTTGAAGCAGCGCCGACTCATCTCAATTCAGTTCGTTCAGATAGAAATGGTTGTCGGTCAGATACAGCCCCCTGCGCCACTCGACAGGCTTGTCACCATAGGTGTAAGTGACCCTCTCGACCGACAACAAGGGCTTCCCCTCTTTCACCTTCAGGATTTCGGCGGTTCCACGATCAGCAGCAACCGCGCGGAGACGCTCCTGAGCGCGAATCATCCGGAGACCAAAACGGGTTTCGAACAGGCTGTAGATCGAACCACGCCAGTCCTGAAGCATTTCGAGCGTCAACCCCTGGAATATCTCGCCGGACAGGTAGATCTCGTCGACCACCACCGGGTCGCCCGCGAAGCGCAGAATACGGCGTACGATGATGATCGGATCACCCTGACGGATGCCGAGCATGCGCGCGGCTTCAAGCCCGGCCTTGGCACGCCAGCATTCAAGCGGTACGCTCTCGGGGTGGGCCAGATCACCACCCAAGGGCACAAGACGCAAGAAGCGGAAAAGTGCGCGCGGATCATGGTGCGAGGCGACATAAGTGCCCTTGCCTTGCTTGCGCACCAAAAGATTGTCGGCTGCCAGTTCGTCGATCGCCTTGCGAACGGTACCCTGGGAGACACTGAAGCGCGCTGCAAGCTCCTGCTCGCTGGGAATCAACTGCCCGGGACGCCATTCGCCGGCCTCAAGCGCCTGAATCATCAGATCCTTGATCTGCCTGTACAGCGGGCTGAAGGTGGGGGCATCAACACTCATCGGCGTATTTCAGCACAAAAATTCAAAGTCGTCTATCCATTGTCTTGTGTCTTATATAAGACACAAGACGCCATTTGACATAATTGCCCTCAACCCCTAACATTCTTACGCCTCGGCAGCCAGTCGGGGTTTGCCGGCGCAAGCACCAGGAAACAGGGCGAACCCGAACTGCCACAGGGGACCATACAGATCCATTCTCGACGAATCGTCGTCGCTTTTGAGGGAATATCCAAATGAGCAAAGCCCCCGTACGCGTCGCCGTGACCGGCGCTGCCGGCCAGATCGGCTACAGCCTGTTGTTTCGCATCGCCAGCGGTGAAATGCTGGGCAAGGACCAGCCGGTCATCCTGCAACTGCTGGACCTACCCCAGGCGCAGAAGGCAGTGGGCGGCGTAATGATGGAACTCGACGACTGCGCTTTCCCGCTGCTCGCCGGCATGATCTCCACCGACGACCCAAATGTTGCCTTCAAGGATGCCGACGTCGCGATGCTGGTCGGCGCCCGCCCCCGCGGTCCGGGCATGGAGCGCAAGGACCTGCTTACCGAGAACGCCAAGATCTTTACCGTCCAAGGCGCCGCGATCGGGCAGCATGCCTCCCCGGACTGCAAAATTCTCGTTGTGGGCAATCCGTGCAACACCAACGCCTACATCGCAATGAAAACCGCCGAGAAGTACGGTCGTCTGAACTCGCGCAACTTCCACGGCATGCTGCGCCTGGATCACAACCGCGCACTGTCCCAGCTCGCGGCCAAGTCCGGCCGCCCGGTTTCAAGCCTGAAAAACCTCGTGGTGTGGGGTAACCACTCGCCCACGATGTACGCCGACTACCGCAAGGTCACCTCCAACAGCGACAGCGTCAAGGACCTGATCAACGACGAGACCTGGAACCGCGAAACCTTCCTGCCGACCGTCGGCAAGCGTGGCGCTGCGATCATCGAAGCGCGTGGCCTGTCGTCAGCAGCCTCCGCCGCCAACGCCGCGATCGACCACATCCGTGACTGGATGCTGGGCTCCAATGGCGAATGGGTAACCATGGGCGTGCCGTCCGACGGCTCCTACGGAATCCCGGAGGGCATCATCTACGGCTTCCCCTGCACCACCGAGAACGGCGAATACAAGATCGTCCAGGGTCTGGAGATCGACGAGTTCTCGCGCGAGCGCATGACATACACGCTGAACGAGTTGCTCGAGGAGCGTGACGGCGTGAAGGACCTGCTCGTCTGAGCAACATCAGCGCACGAGAAAAACGCACGGCCGCAGGCTGTGCGTTTTTTTTGCCTAACTTTCATGTTGCGATGACGCAGCGCCCCTGATCATGAAATAATACGAAAATCGTGATTTTGGTCGCGAGGTTTTTATTCGCTTTGAATCACGGTTATTTCACGTTAAACGTAAAGCAGAGGAGACCGTGAGGATGAGTAACTTGAAACGACCCGATGAAGTTCTGTTTGAAGGCGAAATCCCCTTTCCCGCCTTACCGGCCGTAGATCACTATGCCGGTTCGGAGAAGCTCATACGCAAGGCCCTCGCGCTGCAAAATGACATGGGCGCGATCTTCGACATCACATGCGACTGCGAGGACGGCGCGCCCACCGGAGCCGAGTCGGAGCATGCGCAAATGGTCACCGATCTGGTGCTCGACGCCGACAACCGCTTTGGTCGCGTCGGCGTGCGGATTCATGACATCACCCATCCGCACTGGGTGGACGACCTGGAACTGCTTGTGCCGCGCGCCGGTGAACGGCTCGCCTTCGTGACACTGCCCAAGGTACGCTCGGCAAACGACGTCCGATTGCAAATTGATACCCTCCGCAAGATCGAAACCGCAGCTGGCCAGTCGCGGCCGCTTCCTGTGCACGTGCTGATCGAAACCCACGGCGCGTTACGAGAGGTCTGGGATATCAGCGCTCTGAAGGGTGTAGAGTCGATCGACTTCGGTCTGATGGATTTCGTTTCGGCACATCATGGCGCCATTGGCGCCGATGCCATGCGCAGCCCCGGGCAGTTCAGCCATCCGCTCGTGGTTCGCGCCAAGTGCGAAATCGCAGCAGCGGCCCTGGCCAACGGGGTGGTGCCATCACACAACGTGACCACCGAGCTGCGGGATATCGAGGTGATTCGCAGCGATGCGCTCCGGGCGCGACGCGACTTCGGCTTTATGCGCATGTGGAGCATTCACCCCAACCAGATCCGTCCGATCATCGAGGCTATGCAGCCCGATTTCACCGAAGTCCAGGACGCAACCGAGATCCTGCGTGCAGCACAAGCCGCCGACTGGGGACCCATTCGACATGGCGAGAAACTGCATGATAGAGCGAGTTATCGCTACTACTGGGAATTGCTCCGGCGAGCCAGAGCCACCGGGGTGGATACGCCATGCGAGGCGTCAAGCCTGTTCGGGCCTGCACCGTTGTGATGACGCGGGCGCGGGAACCCCCGCGCCCGCCCATTTAACGCTCACTTGTGACGGAACCGAATCCTCGCCTTGGTCAGATCATAGGGCGACAACTCGACACTGACACGATCGCCAGCAAGCACGCGAATGCGGTGCTTGCGCATCTTGCCGGATGCGTAGGCTGATACCGCAACCCCGTTTTCGAGCGTGACCCGAAAACGCGTGTCTGGCAATACTTCGTCCACAACCCCTTCCATCTCGAGCAGTTCTTCCTTGGCCATCATTTTCTCCTGAATTCTGAATTCCACGGCACAAAAGCTCCAGTCCGACGTCCGATCACTCGCCTTGGATCGGGCAGGCGACGGTCGCGACGACCCACGCAGCCCCTTGAGGGCTCGTACCGGAAACGCTTGTGCCTAGCTGTGTAGCGGCGGCCCTAGACCACCCGAGCGGCGCGACGCAGGCGCCGCACGTGAGGTGACTCGGGGCAGACGCCCCAGCCTCACTCAGCGGAAAAACCGGCTTTCCGCAAACTGAATATTTCTACATTATACACCAAAGAGCCGACTTTTCCCGACGCCATTTCGAAGCCAGGGCGATTGCATGAATACCATACGGTTGTTGATTGGCAGCTTCGTTGGCAGAGGCACAGAGTTCCTCCTCTTGAAGCAAGCGTGGAGGGAGTTCACATCAAACAAGCATTCATGCGATTGTCCTGATTTAAAAGCAACCCTTCGGCATTTTTTTCTGAATCAGGCCTTCTATTCCAATACCCGGGTCGCAATTCCTTATAATCGCACAATGCTCGACCAACCCTCTCCGCCCCTGTTCTGCACCGTGCTGTTCGCCGATCTGATCGGCAGCACTCAGCTTTATGAACGTGTCGGTGACAGCGCGGCCTACCGGCTCGTCGATCGGAGCCTGAACGTAATGACGCGGACGATCGAGAACAAAGGGGGGCGCATCGTCAAGCATACCGGCGATGGCCTTATGGCGGTATTCGACCACGCAGACGACGCAGCCGATGCAGCAATATCCATTCACGCAGCGCTTCGCGAAACGCCCGACCCGGGCGGACAGCGCCTGGCGGTGCGCCTCGGTTTCAACTTTGGCTCGGTAATCGAAGGCGGACAGGATCTCTTCGGCGAAACTGTGAATTTTGCCGCCAGGCTCGCCGAACTCGCCACGGCCGGCAGAGCGCTGACCACCGCCGAGACCTGGGAGCAACTCTCGCCCCACTGGCGCAATCAGCTCAATGCCTTACCGCCACGGGTGCTGCGCGGCGCCTCGCGACCCTTCGAGCTCTACGAACTCAAGTGCGAATCGTTGGGCGACATCACGGTCCTCAAATCCGCCTCCTTCGATATCGACGACGTCGGCCAGGAGCTGGCGCTCAGGCTCGGCGACAAGGTGGTTGTCGTGGATGAGTATCAGCCGCTCGTGCGCCTTGGCCGGTCGACCGACGCCCACCTCAATGTGCGTGACACCCTCGCATCGCGCAAGCATGCCGAAATCGAATTGCGGGGCGACAAGTTTGTGCTGATCGACCGAAGCAGCAACGGAACCTACGTGCGTATCGAAGGCGAGAAAGAGTTTCTCCTCAGCCGTGAAGAGGCGGTTCTCCACGGTCATGGGCATATCGCGCTGGGGGGTAGCTGCCTGGGCAACCCATACGCTATCTCGTTCATCTGCAGCTGACCGGCCCGCTGTCGAAACGCGCGCGTCTGGCATCAGCATCAGAATAGGGTAAAAAATATGCCCCGCCGGTCTCCCGGACGGGGCATCTTGTTGTAGTCGGGTTGAGAGCGGTCCGGAAACCGCCCCTGCCCCCTTTCTCCTCCTCCGTCAGACCTCTACGGTGTCGGCCACCGCACGAAATTCCTCGATCTGGTCAAAGTTCATGTAGCGATAAACCTCGGCGCTCTTGGCTTCGAGCGACTGCACCATCGGCAGGTACTCTTCTACCGTCGGGATCCTGCCGGTCAGCGCACACACCGCAGCCAGCTCGGCCGAGCCGAGATAAACACGCGTATCGACACCCAGGCGGTTGGGGAAGTTACGCGTGGAAGTCGACATCGCAGTGCTGCCCTTGCGGATC
>CAYTAY010000183.1:0-6362 GCA_964435845.1 uncultured Azoarcus sp. | reverse complement strand
CAGCAGATTGCAGCCAGCGCCGGTGCCACCGCTGGCGCGTGGATTGATCCTGCGTTGCAGCTTGCGCGCGACATAGGTGCTCGCATAAATGGGGAGCGTGTCGCCGGTGTCCGGGTCGATCGGCGCAACCAGGCCGACCTCCCCGGCCATCTCGTCGGTGACCTGATCGGGCAGGATGCGCACCCGCCATTTGCCGCGCTCCCGCCAGGCTTCGGCAAAACGCAGCTCGTTGGGGCCGAGCCGGTTCGGGCGAGAGCCGAACGCACGGCCGACGTCGCTGGCTGATTCGTCTACTTCGCGGTTGGTGACGATATACATGACGGTTTCCTTGCATAGTTTATACGTAAAGCATAGTCTGGCGATGTGTGACTGCAAGGTCCACCGGGCTGGTCTCCTGACCCTTCGAGTGCAATATTGCGCGGGCGAAGTCCGCGTCCAGTGGTATCTTCGCGCCATCTTTACCGGAGTCATTTTTCGATGAGCAAACCCCTGATCTACGTCCTCGGTGTCGCGGTGCTAACCGCGGGCGCTTTTGTTGGCACAAGTCGTATCGTCGGCGGAGTCGTGGCAGACGAAGTGGCTGCCTTCGAGGCTTCGCTGGCAGCGATGGACAACGTGCAGGTCAAGCGGCTCGATTACAATCGCCGACTGTTCGACGGAACGCTGGACTACGACCTCGTCGTTCGGGTATTGCCCGGCGACCCCTTGTACCCGGAGCTGCAGGAGCTGCTCGGCCCGGCGGTCGATGCCGGTTTGCGTGTCGACGGGCGTTTCGATGTGAAGCATGGGCCCTGGCTGGGCCAAGGCGCCGGTTTCGGTCTCGCCCGGGCCACCGGCGGCATGGCCTTGCCCGAAGCGCTGCGTGCCGCGCTGCCCAATTACCCGGGACAGCGCCCGCTGGTTGCGGTGACCGCCGAGATGAATCTCTCGCGCGAGGTGGACATGCACCTCATCGGCACCGATTACCGCGGCCGGGTCGTGCCTCCCGACCCGTCGGCCTCGGGAAATCTCGTGTTCGCGGGGCTGGATGCAAGGGTGGCTTTCGATTCGGCGCTCGATGCGGTGCGCTGGTCGGCGCATCTCGATGAGCTCTCGCTCGAAATCGAGGAGGAGCGCCTGGCCGGCGTCCTGCGCAAGCTCTCGCTCGGTGGCGATATACGCCGCCACGGGCCTGGCTGGCGTGGTTCGGCCGATGTCGGGCTGGGTGGATGGACGATCCAGGGCGATGGCCTGGAGGCCGCGCTGGGTGATACGAGCCTGCGTGCCGAACTGGGTGTCCGCAAGACGGGCGATGGCGAGGACCGGCAATCGGTGAGGCTCGATGGCTCGACAGCTTCGTTCGACATCGTGCTGAGCGGGGACGAAAGTGGTGAGGTCAGGATCGGGCGCATGCAGGTGGAGGGCGATGCCCTGCGCGAGTGGCGCTCGCTGTGGACCGGCACTGGCGCGCTGTCGGTCGATGGCATCAAGGTGGCTGGTGAGGGCTACGTCACCGAGCTGGCCTCGTTGTCGGCCAGATCTAACACCGCAGCGCGCGATGGCGTCGTCGACCAGACCATGGATGTTGGTATCGGCGCGATTACCATCAACGGCCTCGCATTGGGCGAGGGGCGTATGCAGATCAGGGCATTGGGCTTCGACGGCGACGGGCTGGACGCGCTGATCGGGGTGCTCGAACGTGTCGGCTACGACGAGTCGGCGCTCGCCCGGCCTGATGTCGAAGTGGCGCTCCGGTCGGCGCTGGAAGGCCTTCTCTCGCGCCAGCCTGAGATCGCGATCGACCCGCTCGCTTTCGCATTCAAGCAGCCGGACGACGCAAGCTCGAGCGTGGTCGTGCGCTTCAACGGCGAACCGGGCCTGAGCATCGACAATCCGTTCGCGCTGATCGAGCGGCTGGAGGTCGCAGCCGGCTTTTCGATGACTTTCGATGCGGTGCGCGAGCTGGTTCGGATCGGATTGGAGGTCGAGTCGATCGCCGCAAGTGAGGCCGGTGAGCCGTCCCTCTCGGCCGAGGAGGTCGCCCGCGAGGTGAACGAACGTTTCGATGGCCTGATACTGATGGCTGGTCAGCTGCCCTATCTGCAGGTAGGTGCCGACAGCGTTTCTATGTCAGCCAGCTTCCGTGAAGGCCAGCTCATGATCAACGGCGAAGCGGTGGACGGCGCCACTGGCCTCGCAGCGCTCGGTGGCTTGTCGTCGCTGTTCGGTGGTGACGACACCCCGGCGTTCGCCAGCGGCGACGCACCAGTGCTCGAGTGGAGTACGCCGGGCATGTTCGGCAACGTGCAATTGTCCGCCGGTTTCGATCCCGATCCGCACGAGGTGTCGGTGATGGCCGGCGGCGCCGTCTGGCTGGAGCACGAGCTCGGCTGGGAGTGTGTCGGTTACGTCAATGCTGCTCAACCGGATGTGGTCCTCGAATACGCGGCGGGCGACTGGCCGCTGCATATCTACGTCGAGTCCGAGGAAGACACCACGCTGGTCGTGCGTGCGCCCGATGGCGAGTGGCATTGCAACGACGACGATCGCGGGCTCGACCCCGGCCTGGTCTTCGAGCACCCGCAAAGCGGTCGCTATGCGATTTGGGTGGGCGCCTATACCGAATCGGCGGCTCAGACTACATTGAGCATTTCCGAACTCGAGCCCTGAGCGAATTCTTGCAATTGAAAGGCCAGGGCAATCGCATGAATGCCATCCAGGTTGGCATGCCATCGCAGGAGCCCGGCTATGCCTGGCGATGCAGCGCTCGGCGCGGGTACGGCTGCCGAATCGCCCGGCGAAGCCGGGCTCCTGCCGCGCATGAACTTGTGAGCATCGTCGATTAATGGTGCTTGCTCAACACTCATGCGATTGTGCTGATGCCTCAGGGCTTCTTCATCAGCGCCCGTTCCTGCGCCCGCCGCCGCTCGGCCTGGGCCATGAACCACCAACCGATGAAGGTGATGATGGACACCGTCACGATGATGATCGTCGCCAGCGCGTTGATCTTGGGGCTGACGCCGAGGCGTACGCTGGAGAACACCACCATTGGCAGCGTCGTGGCGCTCGGCCCGGACACGAAGCTGGCGATCACCAGGTCGTCCAGTGACAGGGTGAAGGCGAGCAGCCAGCCGGCGATGATGGCCGGGGCGATCAGCGGCAGCGTGATCACGAAAAAAACCTTGAGCGGCCGGGCGCCGAGGTCCATCGCGGCCTCCTCGAGCGATTTCTCCAGTTCGCGCAGGCGCGAGCTGACCACGACCGCGACATAGGCTGAGCAGAAGGTCACATGCGCGATCCAGATCGTGGTCATGCCCCGACTGGTCGGCCAGCCGATCAACTGGCCGAGCGCGACGAACAGCAGCAACAAGGACAGGCCGGTGATGACCTCGGGCATGACCAGCGGCGCGGTGATCATGAAGGCGAAGCCGTTCTCGCCGCGGAAACGCCCGAAGCGGGTCAGCACGAAGGCCGCGATGGTGCCGAGGACCACCGCCATGGTCGCGGCCATGAAGGCGATCGTCAGGCTGAGCAGCACTGCCGAGATGATGGCCTGGTCGCGAAAGAGCTCGCCGTACCAGTGTGTGGACCAGCCGGCCCACACGGTCACCAGGCGTGAGCTGTTGAAGGAGTAGATGATCAGGATGAGCATCGGGATATAGAGAAACCCGAGGCCGACGATCAGGATCAGGCGCCGCACCCAGGAGCGGCTGGCGGGGATGTCCTGCATCAGTTGCTCTCCATTTCACGGCGTTGGTAGCGGTGGAACCACATGATCGGCACCATCAGCAGCAACAGCATGGTCGAGGCCAGCGCGGCGGCGACCGGCCAGTCGCGGTTGTTGAAGAACTCCTGCCACAGCACGCGGCCGATCAGCAGGGTGTCCGGCCCGCCCAGCAACTCGGGGATCACGAATTCGCCGATTGCAGGGATGAAGACCAGCATCGAGCCGGCGATGATGCCGGCCTTGGTGAGCGGAATCGTGACCGTGCACAGGGTCTTCCATGGTGGCGAGCCGAGGTCGGAGGCAGCCTCGACCAGCGAGTGGTCCAGGCGCATCAGCGCGGTATAGATCGGCAACACCATGAAGGGCAGGTAGGCATAGACGATGCCGATATACACCGCGTAGTCGGTGTTGAGGATTTGCAGCGGGGCATCGATCAGGCCGAGCTTGAGCAGCGCGTTGTTGAGCAAGCCGTTGTTGCTGAGGATGCCCATCCAGGCGTAGACCCTTATCAGGAACGAGGTCCACGACGGCAGGATGACCAGCATCAACAGGATGATGCGGGTCGAGGGTGTGGAATGCACGATGGCCCAGGCCAGCGGATAGCCGATCAACAGGCAGATCAGCGTCGAGATCGTCGCCACCCGCAGCGAGGTGAGATATGACTGCACATACATGCTGTCGGTGAACAGCATGATGTAGTTGCCGAAGTTGAGCACCACCTCGAGCTGGTTGTCCCCCCAGCGCACGACTTCGGCATAGGGCGGCAGCGCCACCATCGCTTCGGAGAAACTGATCTTGAAGACGATGATGAACGGCACCAGAAAGAACAGCGTCAGCCAGGCGTAGGGCAGCGCGATGACCAGGCTGCGGCCGCGGATCCGGGGGAATCGCATCGCCGTCGTCCTCGTCAATTGAGCAGCACCGAACAGCTGTCGGGCTCCCATATCAGGTGGACGGTGTCGCCCCAGGTCGGACCGCTGTGGCGCGAGCGGGCGACGTTGGGCAAGGTCACCAGCAGCTTCTTGCCGCTGGCCAGGCGCACGTGGTAGATCGAGACGTCGCCGAGGTAGGCGATTTCCTCCACCTCGCCTCTCGCGGTGTTGGGCCGGCCTTCGTCGCCGGGTTCGGCCAGAAAGATCTTCTCCGGCCGCAGCGCTACGGTCACCTTCATGCCCACCGCGGTTTCAACGCCATGGTCCACCCGGATCGGTTGCACCATGTCGGCACATCGGATCACCGCGTGGTCGGACTCGTTCTCGACGACCTCGCCGTCGAGCAGGTTCACCGAGCCGATGAAACCGGCGCTGTAACGGCAGTTGGGGTATTCATAGACGTCGTGTGGTTCGCCCACCTGAACCAGGCGGCCCTTGTTCATGATCGCGATGCGCCCGGCCATGGTCATCGCCTCTTCCTGGTCGTGGGTGACCATCACGCAGGTCACGCCGACCTGCTCGATGATGTTGACCAGTTCGAGTTGCATCTCTTCGCGCAGCTTCTTGTCGAGCGCGCCCATGGGCTCGTCGAGCAGCAGCAGCTTGGGCCGCTTGGCCAGGCTGCGCGCCAGGGCCACCCGCTGGCGCTGGCCGCCGGAGAGTTGGTGCGGCTTGCGGCGGCCGTATTCGTGCATATGTACCAGCGTCAGCATGCGCTCGACCCGGGCGGCGATCTCGTCCTTTGGCAGCTTGTCCTGCTTGAGACCGAAGGCGACGTTGTCGTACACCGTCATGTGCGGGAACAGCGCGTAGGACTGGAACATCATGTTGATTGGCCGCTCGTAGGGCGGCACATCAACGATGTCGGCGCCGTCGAGCAGGATCTGACCCCGAGTCGGCCGCTCGAAGCCGGCCAGCATCCGCAGCAGGGTGGACTTGCCGCAGCCGGAAGCGCCGAGCAGGGCGAAGATTTCGCCCCGGTTTATCGTCAGGGTGATGTCGTCGACCGCGGGCACGCCGTCGAACAGTTTGACGATGTTGCGGATCTCGAGAAAGGATTCGACCTTCTTCGCGCTGGTGGGCGGCCGAGGGGCGGCTTGCTTGGCTGCGTCCATGACTGGCTGTTTCCGGCTGGGTATGGTGAATGGATGGAAATCAGGGAATCGGGCCGGCGTAGCCACCGAGCGCGAAGCGCATGCCGAGTCTGTCGGCGTGTCCTGAACGAGAAAAAAGCCCCGCCCGGTGACGGGCGGGGCCTTGCAGACGGGACGAGACCATGCTGGTATCGGGTTCCTCTCGTGCTCCGGCCTCAGCGGCCTGTACGTACCCGCGTCCAGGCGCGGGTCATCTCGCGGTGCACATTCTGCGGCAGGTCGCCGACGGTGAACAGCTTTTCCATGACCTCGTCGGACGGGTAGATGCCCACGTCGCCGAGGATGGAGGCGTCGACGAATGCCTTCGAAGCCGGCACCGGGTTGGCGTAGGTCACGTAATTGGTGATGCCGGCCATGTTCTCCGGCGAGAGCAGGTAGCTGATCAGCTTGTGCGCGTTGTCCGGATGACGGGCGTCCTTGGGGATGGCCATGATGTCCACCCACAGGTGGGCACCTTCCTTGGGGATGTAGTAGGCGATGTCGACATTGTTGCCGGCTTCCTCGGCGCGGTCGCGGGCCTGCAGGATGTCGCCGGACCAGCCGACCACCGCGCAGATGTCGCCGTTGGCC
>CAYTAY010000182.1:0-6512 GCA_964435845.1 uncultured Azoarcus sp. | reverse complement strand
AGATGGGATCCATAGCGACCGACTGCTCAAGGAGCCGGTAGAAGAGCATTCCCCTTCCCCTGGCTCGCGATCCTCTGCGATTAAATCGGAAGGCAAGTTCGTCCACGTAGGCTTGCATATGGTCAGCACTGAAAGAACCTTGGTGGGTGCCAAGCAGCCACCTTTTCACGAGAGCTGCCACACGGAGGACTGCGGGGAGGGTTTCATGCGCGTCCATGCCGGAACCCTTGATGGACGTGCTTTGATGAGCGTAGTCATCCCTCGCCGCTTGCGGCTTGGGCCGCGATCCAGTCGTCACCATCGGGCGTGATAGCATCGCCGCACTCATCCGGATACCCCACTACCGCAATGCCCGGAAGCTATTTCCAGCGCTCATAGGATTGAAATCATGATCATCAAACTTCAGCGTTTTGTGGAATCGCAAGCATTCCAAACCTTCATCATCGTCGTGATCGTGGTCAACGCCATCACGCTGGGTCTGGAGACCTGGCCCACCGCAATGGCGCATGCAGGGTCAGTGCTCCTCGCCCTCGATCAGATCGCCCTCACGATCTTCGTCGTGGAGATCGTTTTGAAGTTGGTGGTCTATCGAGCGAGCTTCTTTCGCAGCGGATGGAACGTCTTCGACTTCACCATCGTTGCGATCACCGTCGCGCCGGTCGATGAGGGTCTTGCGGTGTTGCGCTCACTGCGCATTCTGCGCGCACTGCGCCTGATTTCCGTGCTGCCGTCCATGCGCAAGGTCGTCAGCGCCTTGTTGCGCGCTCTCCCGGGCATGGGCTCGGTGGTCAGCCTGTTGTTGCTGCTGTTCTATATCGCATCCGTCATGGCGACGAAGTTGTTCGCCGCCGATTTTCCCGAGTGGTTTGGCTCAATTGGGGCATCCTTGTACACCCTCTTCCAGATCATGACGCTGGAATCGTGGTCGATGGGAATTGTCCGCCCAGTCATGGAGGCCCAACCCTTCGCGTGGATCTTCTTCATCATCTTCATCCTGCTCACGACCTTCGCCGTGCTCAACCTGTTCATCGCAATCATGGTGGATGCGATGAGCGCCGCGGAACAGGTTGAACAGAAAGAGACGCGAACATTGGTCATCGAGGAACACCAGGCGGTGATGATCGAACTTCAGGCGATTCGCGCCGAACTCGCGGCCTTACGCGCCGTGCAGTTGGGGGAACCACGATAGCTGCTGGGGGGCAACGGCAGCAGCGCATCTCGACATTGGGCCACTCCGCCTTTCCGGGCCGACCGGTGAATCGAAACCGGATGTGCGGCAGGATCAAAGCGTCACGGCCGTTCCGCTCACCGCAACCATCAACATGCCGTTCTTCTCGCCCAGCACTTCGTAATCCACATCAATGCCCACCACTGCGTTGGCGCCCTTCTCGCTCGCGACTGCGGCCATTTCGGAGAACGCGGCTTCCCGTGCCGAGCGCAACGTCGATTCGTAAGCGCCTGCGCGGCCACCAACGATGTCGCGTACGGCTGCAAACAAGTCCTTGAAGACGTTGGCGCCGATGATCGCCTCTCCGGTGACGACGCCGTGGTAACTGCGGATGGGGCGACCTTCGATGGTCGGTGTGGTGGTCATCAGCATGGTGATCAGCTCCGATTGAAAAAAGTAAGACTGGCAAGCACCCGGGGGTTCTCCTTCCGCCAACACTTGTGGCAAATCGCTCAATCCCAACGGGACTCGGCCTCACGGCGCGAGAAGCTGACTTTTCGCCCATCGCAGAGCAGTTGCCGGATGCGCCAGGGAACGCCCTCTTCATCGAGTTCGACGAGACCGATGCCGCTGCCGTTGAGCAGGCGACGACCGTGCGGGATACCGTCGGGCTTGCGCGGAATCACCCGCATGTGACGGCGGCTCGTGAGCCAGTTGAGCGGCGAGCGGGGCGAGTACAACCAACGATTGCCGCGATCAAGCACATCGAGCAGACGGGGCGGAAACGTGTTGCGCAGCCCACTGCTGGTGATCTGCCAGATATCCGGACCGCGCTCACGGCCGCGCAGCTCGACGTCATAGACGAAGGAGTAGTGGACATCGCCGGACAGCACCACGAAGTGCTGCGGTGTCTTCGGGTGGCGGAAGATGTTGAGGATGGCATTGCCCGCGCCCGGATGCGCCATCCAGCTTTCGGCATCCACCAGCAGGGATTGTCCGAACCAGGAGAACACACGCTGAATCGACTCGATCAGCTTTACGCCGAAGATCGGTGCCGGCGACACCAGCAACACCGACGGCAATCCCTTGAGGGTCTGCTGCAGATCGGTCAGGGCTTCCCAGTCCATCAGGCCGGACGGCTTGCGTGCGGCGGACTCCGAGCGCCAGCGGTGGGTGCGACCGTCGATGACGACCAGCGGCGGCTGGGTCGGCCAGGTGTAGTGCCAGTGGTCGAAGCGCAACAGACGGTCGATCAGCGCGTCGTGCGCCGCTGCACCGGGCGTGTCGAGGCTGAGCTGAACCTGCTCCAGTAGCTGCGCGTCGAACGCGTCCGGTTGATTGCCCCAGCCCTGGTTGATCAGGTAGCCGAACACGGCGTTGCCAATGACCCGTCGTGAGAACGGATGGCCGTAGGCCACCTCCTCCCACTCGCGGCTCAGGTTCCAGTCGTCGGTGATGTCGTGGTCGTCGAAGATCATCGCCGTCGGCAGGTGGGCAAAAAGCCGCCGCACCGCCGGCAAGCCTGCGACGAACGCCTGAATAATGTCGCATTCCTTATTGTAGAGGGTCAGCGAACCCGCATCCAGATGTTCAGGCGGCGCCAAGTCGATCCGCGACCACAGGGCCGGGGACCACACCAGCAGATACATCGCCAGCACCTCGCCGAGCGAGATCAGGTGGTTGTGGGCGCTGTCGGTGGTGAAGACCGGTTTCTCCACGCCACCGAACAGCACCTCGATCAGTGCGTAGTTGCGCGCATGACGGGGCAACAGGCTCTCACGATGGTAGAAACCGGCCGGATGACGATAAAGCGCCTGCGCGCTGTCGGCGCCGCTCAGCTCGCCGCCGGCCAGTGGCTCATCCGGCAGGCCGAGCCGTGCGATCACCTGGTGAATTGCGTGCAGCATGGGGCCGGCCACATCGTCGGCATAGACCTGGTCCCCGCTCATGATCAACACCGACGGCCAGGCTGGTGTCGTGTCCGGGTTCTCGGAGGACGAAGATTCGCCCCTTGATAGCACATCCTGTGCAAGCATGCTTTCGAGCAAGTGATCGGCCTCGACTAGGCCATCGCCACCATCATGATGCGGTTTGCGGCATGATCCATGCAGCAGGCTGTGGATGCGCGAGGGCAGCACGAAACCGGGAGACTGCTTGCCGGGGTAACACAGCTCCGGCGCCCAGTCCGCGCTGTCAAGCCACGCGTCGTCGGCAGCCTGAAGGCCTTTCAGTGCCAACGTGTAGCCGATCCAGCAATCCTGCGGCAGGGGCGGGTCGAAGCGCAGGTCGACCAGCAGGTAGTGGAGGTGTTGCCCGGCGGTGAGCATCCGGCAGCCCGGCGTGCCGGGCACGAGCACTTGTTCGTGTGAAGCCCCTTCGCCGGGGTCGATACGAATGCGCACCCGAACAGGCTCACGCACCGCGAGCCAGTACACCAGTCGTGTCGGTAAGCACTGTCGCAGGATCGGGCCTGCCAGGACCCAAGGGATGGCTGAGCCTTCATTGACCATGGAGCAGCTCCACGCCAAGTTTGAGATCACGAGACATCAGCACGTACTCCCGACGACAAGAATTGCCCTCCAGGTGATTGATGGTGGTGCTCTGTGAATCCGTTGTTAGTCTGACTGAACATGATGCCTTCAGGTCAGGAACCTTGATCTGTTGCGGGCACTTCGCCGGGAAAAAGCGCCACGCGGGCAGATTCCATCACCGTCATGATCGCGGGATGGCTGATACGTCTATCGGGGGTGATCGCCCAGAATACTTCCTGCAAGTTCTCGGTGATTCCAATGCATCGCACCTGGTAGCGATCGCAGATTTCATCAGCCAGGATGGCTGGGGCCGGAAAGAAACCGGCACCGGCCTGCCCAAAGGCTTTCATCAGTGCGCCATCATCGAATTCACCCATCAGTCGCGGGGTCAGACGCTGATCGTTCAGCCAGCAATCGATGAAACCGCGAATCGCCGAATGTGCACCCGGCAAGAGCAGAGGCGCATCATCGAGACAGCCGGGAAAGCCGCGCTTACGATCGCACAGTGACGCCGTGCCAAAGAACGCTATCGCGCTTTCCCCCAATTTGTGGCTATGCCCCCGGATCGCCAGACCAGATGGCATCGGACGGTCTGCCACGACCAGATCGACTCGCTGCAGGGCAAGCTCGGCCAGCAGCATGTCCAGACTGCCTTCCCTGCAAACCAGTCTGACCGGATCCGGCAACTTGCCCAGCGGCGCCAGCAAGCGGTAAGCAAACGACTTGGGGACGACATCCGTGATCCCCAAACGCAAGACCGGCATTGGACTTTGCAGAGCGTCGGACAAGGCCTGCTTCATTTCTCCACCAAGGTGCAGGATTTCATCTGTGTAGGACAGGGCCAGCTGCCCGGCCTCGGTCAACTCCAGACCGCGACCGGCCGGACGAAACAGGACGGCCCCCAAATCCTTTTCGAGGTGGCGGAGATGGCCACTGACGGTTTGCGGTGTGAGACCGAGTTGATCCGCCGCACGGCTGACTCCCCCGAGACGGGAAACCGTCCAGAACACATGAAGGTGCTTGAGGTTCATATCAACCTATCGGAATTTTCCGAGATATTATTAACCATAATTCGCCTTTATCGAAAACCGCGCACGCCTTAAGGTGAGCGGGTGTTTCAGCCCCTTTGGTAAAGATGGAGTTACAGCAATGAATGCATTCGCACACCCGCTATTACGCAAGCTTTCGAGCGGTCTGTCTTCCATCAGTCGCAGAACCTGGATGCTCTTGGGCGCCTCCCTGCTCCTGTTGATGGGGTTGCTTGTCTGGGCAATGATCAGCATCGCTGGATGGCTTTTTGGCATGGCGCAGCAAGGAGTGGATGCCGCACCCGAGACGGTCCGGTCGATCTCTTCCCAGGTCGAACAATTCCTGCCGGGGGCCCAGGAGACCATGAGGTCGGCGAGTGCGCAAGTCGAGCAAATCATTCCCGGTGCCCAGGAAGCACTGGGCGTTCTGCTACCGACGCTCTCAGCCAATAATCTGCCAACCAGCGACGTATCGGGAACCGACCCGGGACCCGTCGCTCGTTTTCCGGGTCTGGTCCGGGTCCAGTGGTTGCGTACCGACCAGCATGTTCAGGTACGTTATCAAGGTCAGGCTGCGCTGCCTGAAGTCATCGGCCATTATGCGGGAGGCTTCGCCGCACAGGGCTATCAGCAGAACCTCCTGTCAGCCACAACCACGGAGGAACGTCATGAATACGTCAAGGATGGAGCACGCTTCGGTTTGATCGTTTCCGTTCAGAATCGGAATCAGGTCACGGTCGATCTGGTCGCCCCCGCTTCATGAAGTTTCTCCGGCGGGAACGGGGCCACCGGGCCTCGATCCCAACCGAACGATTGATCAAGTCAGTAACTGTTCACTTGTGGGTCAAGCTCAACTCAAGCTGCGTCCAAAGCCCGCCATGAATAATCTTCAAACAACGGTTGAACTCAGATCTTCGATGGAAAAGAGACAGGCTGCATTAGAGAGGCTTGCGCAGACCCATCTACTATCGAAAAGCAGCACGGTTGAGGCTGTGATTGGTCAGAGCCACCGGCAGCGGCTTACCTGGCTCGGTTTGCTGGCCATGCCGCTCATTTTCCCGATCGCGCTCCCAGGCATGGCCTCCATGGTAGGCGCATTGTGCATTTTGATCGCTTTGGGTTTATGCCTCGACCAACCGCTGTCCTTGCCGGCTTGGTTGGCCCGGAGGGAAGTGAGTGAGCAGATCAAAACACACCTTATCAAGATCGCCAGCCGTTTCATCCGGATCATCGCGAAGTTTGCACACCCTCGGATACTAACGTTGAGCGATAAACCGGCTTTGATGTTGAATGGCTCGATGCTGTCGGTGGCAGGGCTCTCGATGATGATCCCGGTCCCCATCATCAGCTTTGACAACGTAATCCCGGCTCTGGCCATCGTCCTGCTCTCGTGGGGTCTGCGTCTGCGAGATGGCTTGATGCTGCTGGCCGGCTATCTTGTCACGCTGGCGGCGGTAGTTTCGGTGGTTCTGCTTTGGTGGGGCGGCGCACTTGCCGTCACTGAATTAGTCTCGCTGACGAGGTTTACCTCGAGTGAGTAATGGCAGTTCCTTGGTCGCCGATGCTCGGTAGTCGATTCGGATGAGGGCTAGTGCTTTTAAGCACAAGAGGCCGGATGCGATGTGAAGTGGATTCAACACCACGGTCAACCGCAGTTCCACGCAACTTGGCCGGCGACCCGGTCTCGCCCTGTTCGGGGCAGTCAGGGGAGTTTCATTCCCATTACGTCTCCTGATTAGCAATGAACCTCAGCCATCCGAATCGAGTTCTCGGAGTGCGGCCCGC
>CAYTAY010000181.1:0-6520 GCA_964435845.1 uncultured Azoarcus sp. | reverse complement strand
GGTGGGCTGAGCGGAGAATTTCAGCTGTCACGCATCGGCGCGACCGCAGGCGGGCTTGTACTCGCACTTTTCGTCGTCACGATGCTGGTCAGCGTTTGGCTGGGGCGGGACAAGTCGCGCCGGAGCGGACGCGCGCGACGCGGCGAAAGACGCAACGACAAGCGCGACAGCGAGGACTTGTAGGACTGACCAACGCCCCACCACACGCTACTGCGGCCTCATCCTGCCCCGTCCAGTCACTCTGCGTCAGGGTTTCCCTTCTGTATCGACCAGGTGCCTGGTCTTTGAAGGCAAAAGCCAACTGAAGAGCAGCGTTGCAGCGAGCGCCCCCAGGATTTGAGCAACGATGAAGCCGGGCGCATCCATCGGTCGAATGCCCGCGAACGTATCGCTGGCTGCCCGCGCCATCGTCACGGCAGGATTGGCAAACGAGGTCGACGCGGTAAACCAATAGGCTGCGGTAATGTACGCTCCAACCGCGAAAGGCGTTGCGGCCGGATGCCGTCGAACACAAGCCAGAATTACGGCCAACAGACCGAAGGTCGCGATGAACTCGCTGAACCATTGAGAAGACCCAGTACGCACCTTCTCGGAGGCGAAGAAGAGCGGCAGCTCGAACATGCCGTGTGCTGCGGCCACGCCGAGAAAGGCCCCAACGACCTGAGCAATGACATAGCCCGGCACCTCACGCCAGGCCAGCCCACCCTGTAGCGCATCCGCCAGGGTCACGGCCGGGTTGAAGTGTGCTCCCGAGATGGGACCGAAGGTCAGAATCAATACGGTCAGACCGGTACCGGTAGAGAGCGTATTCGCGAGCAGCGCAATGGCATCGTTGCCCCCCGCCAGCCGATCTCCCATGATGCCCGACCCGACTATTACAGCAAGCAGGAAAGCCGTACCGAGGGTCTCTGCGGTGAGTCGCTTGGCGTACGTAATCATGTCGAACCGGACGCAACGACGGACATACCCGACAGAATCGTCGCCATCATTCAGACGCCATCGTGCCGATCGCGTCCAGGTCACGTTGGAGCGAAATCTTGTCCAGGCGCGACAGAGGCAGGCTCGTGAAAGCAAGAATCCGGTTGCGCAACATGCGGTAGGTTTCAGCAAAGGCGAGATGCACCTCGGCTGCGGACCCTTCCGCCGCCACGGGATCGGGCATGCCCCAGTGCGCGGTCATCGGCTGCCCCGGCCATATTGGACAGACTTCACCTGCCGCCTTGTCACAGACTGTGATGACGAAATCAAGATCCGGCGCCGCCTTATGGGCAAACTCGCCCCACGACTTGGATCGCAGTTGCTCGATCGGATGTCCCGTTCTCTCAAGGAGTTCGAGCGCTGCGGGATGCACAGCCCCATTGGGGTGGCTGCCAGCCGAGTAGGCCTTGAAGCGGTCTCCTGCCTCGCGATTGAGTATCGCCTCAGCAAGGATCGATCGCGCGGAGTTTCCGGTGCAGAGAAACAAGACGTTCAGTTTTCTTTCTTCATTCATGGCAATGCCTTCAGAGCCGGGCGTTGAAGCAACGGGTGCAGGCCGTCGCGTGCTTGCTGCGTGCGCGGCTCGTCTTAGCTCCCGGGTGCCCCTAACGTATTATCCGTAACGACCCGTAATGTAATCTTCGGTCTTCGCTTGGGCCGGTGAGGTGAAGATCTGTTCTGTTTCGCCAACTTCGATCAGATCACCAAGGTGGAAGAAGGCCGTCCGGTCCGATACGCGTGCGGCCTGCTGCATGTTGTGCGTCACGATTGCAATCGTGAACTCTTTCTTCAGTTCAGCGATTAGTTCCTCGATCTTTGAAGTGGCAATCGGATCCAGCGCCGAGCATGGTTCGTCCATCAGGATCACCTCAGGACTGACAGCGATCGCACGCGCAATGCAAAGGCGCTGCTGCTGCCCCCCGGACAGCCCCGTACCGGGCGCATCAAGCCTGTCCTTGACCTCATCCCAAAGGCCGGCGCGCCGGAGGCTCTTCTCGACCACTGCGTCGAGCTCATCCTTGCCGGATGCAAGACCATGCAGACGCGGGCCGTAGGCGATATTCTCGTAAATCGACTTCGGGAACGGGTTCGGCTTCTGGAAGACCATTCCAACGCGGGCACGCAGAAGCACGACGTCGAGTGACTTTGCGTAAATGTTCTCGCCATCAATCTGCACGGTTCCGGTCACACGGCATCCGTCGATGGTGTCGTTCATCCGGTTCAGGCAGCGCAGAAAGGTCGACTTGCCGCAACCGGAGGGCCCGATGAACGCAATCACCTCGTTGTGGAATACGTCGAGATCAACGCCGTGCAGAGCCTCGCTCTCGCCGTAGAAGACCTTGACGTCGCGCGCACTGATCTTGACTGTCTGGTTCGCAACGGAATTCGACTTTACCGGTTTTATGTCCAGTTGCATTTTGGGCGTTTCCATCTTCATTTTCACCACCTTGTTTCAAAGCGCTTGCGTAACCAGATTGCCAGCGCATTCATACTCAACATCAGGCCGAGCAGCACCATGATCGCTGCCGACGTCCGAGCCTCGAAAAAATTGCGCAACTCATTGCCCTGCCAAAGATAGATCTGCACTGGCAGAGCCGTCGATTGATCGAGCGGGGTTGCAGGCACGGAGGCGACGAAGGCGGCCATGCCGATCAGCAGCAAGGGTGCGGTCTCACCGATGGCTTGGGCTACCCCAATGATCGCACCGGTCAGAATGCCGGGAAAAGCAAGCGGCAGCACATGATGGACGACTGTCTGCACCTTCGACGCACCGACCCCCAAGGCCGCCTCTCTGATGGATGGCGGTATCGCCTTGAGCGCTGACCGGGTAGCAATGATCACTGTAGGCAAGGTCATGAGCGACAGAACCAAACCGCCGACCAGTGGTGCCGAAAGCGGCATTCGGAACCAGTTGATGAAAACCGCCGCGCCCAGAAGGCCGAAGATGATCGAAGGCACTGCTGCGAGGTTGTTGATATTCACCTCGATGAGATCGGTAAGCTTGTTTCGCGGCGCGAATTCCTCCAGATAGATCGCACTGGCCACCCCGACCGGCACCGCTAGCAGCAGCACGATCGCCATCATGAAGAGGGAGCCCTTGAAGGCGCCCGCCAAGCCTGCGGATGCAAGCGAGCTTCGGGAGTCGGGGTTGGTGAACAGCGTTGTGCTAAAGCGCATCTGAATGACGTCGCGCTCATACAGCTCATCGGCCCAGGCTCTGACCTCCGGGCGGAGCTGTTGCTGGGCATCCGGCAGACTGCGGTCGATGTTGCCCTTTAGCCAAACATCGACGTTCGCGTCGGCCAGCAGCTTCAACGATACGGTCTGACCAACCAGACCCGGGTTTTCGACGATCATGTCGCGCAGACGAAAACGCTCTCCGCTCGTCACCAGGTTCCGAAGCCTTGCACGGGGCTCCGCATACGGGAGGTGTGCCGCCATGGTGTTCTCGAGCACCCTGTTCCAGTTGACCATGGTGACCTGTGTCTGCCATGCGTTCATCCGGTCGCGGAACTGTGATGGAGCCTCGCCCGGCGCCTGCACCGGCTTGGGATCAATGCGAACAATCGCGGGATCGAAGTAGACATCCGTGATGATGGTGGCCTGCCAGAAAGCCGGCAAGCCCTTTGCGATGATCGACACGAACAGCAGTGCGACGAAACCGAGCCCGGTCATAACCGCAAGCAGGCCGATCCGCCTGAAACGATTCTCCTGGGCATGGCGCCGGCGAAGCGACTGCTCAATCAAGCGACGCCGCTGTTGACCAGGCGACAATGCTTCTGAGGAAAGTGTATTGGTATCCACGGCTTACTCGTATTGTTCCCGGTATTTGCGGACGATGTACAGGGCGACGACATTCAGACCCAGCGTAATCACGAAAAGAGTCAGACCGAGCGCGAAAGCCACTAGCGACTGAGGACTTGCGAAATCGAGGTCACCGGTCAGCTGATTGACGATGGTAACCGTGACAGTGGAAACCGCTTCGAAAGGGTTGGCGTGCAGGATGGGGCTGTTGCCAGCTGCCAGCACCACGATCATCGTCTCGCCAATCGCGCGACTCGCGGCTAGGAGAATCGCACCCACGATGCCGGGCAAGGCTGCCGGCAGGACAACCTTGCGTATGGTCTCGGAGCGAGTCGCACCGAGACCATAGGAACCATCGCGCATCGCACGTGGCACCTGGGTGATGATGTCGTCCGACAGCGACGACACAAAAGGAATGATCATGATACCCATCACCACGCCGGCCGTCAGTGCGCTTGTTGCGCGGATATCTACACCCAGGGACAAACCCATCTGGTAGAAGAACGGCCCAACAGTGATAAGCGCGAAAAAGCCATAGACGATGGTTGGGATACCGGCCAAAACCTCAATGATGGGTTTGGCCATCGACCGTAGCCAGCCGGGTGCGTACTCCGCCATGTAGATCGCAGTCATCAGGCCAATGGGCACGGCGACCAGAAGCGCAACGATGCTGACCATCATCGTGCCCCACAGCAGGGGGATCAGACCGAATTGCCCTTGCCCCGCGGTGCCGACGGTCGCGAAGCGCGGATTCCAGGTCGTGCCGAAGAAAAAGTCCATCGGGCTGACAAAGGTGAAGAAACGCATCGCCTCGCCGAACATCGACAGCACGATCCCGATCGTGGTCATGATGGCGATCGTCGAACACAGGATCAGAACGGCCTTGATCACCGTCTCGACATGGTTCCGGGCCCTGAGTGCCGGCGAGATCCGGCGCCACGCAAGTACCAGCCCGGCGACCGCCAAGGCTGACACTGCCGAGAGCATCGCCATGCGGGCGACTGCCTGCAGGTGCATCATTCTCTCGGCAGCGGCCAGCTCATGCGCTGCCGGGATGTCACTCACGCCGAACCCGCTCGCGATCAGCTGGATCCTGCGCAACATGATCTGGAACTCTTGCGCGCTCAGGCCAGCCGCAAGCTCCGGCGGCAATTCGTTGATCACGACCGAACGCACGATGCCGGGTTCGAGCAAGGACCAGAGCCCCAGGACGACCAGCGCAGGCAAGCCACACCACAGCGCCACCAGTAGACCGTAGTAGCCGGGACGGGAGTGCATCCTGACGCCGGACACGGTCGCAATGCGTCGGCTGCGCATCATGCCGAACTGATAGGCGAACGCCATCAGGATCAGCAGGCAGGCCACCAAGACGTAGTTACTCATCAGAACCTCGAAATCGACTGCTTAGCAGGCACAAAAACGGGGAGACGGAAGCCGCCTCCCCGGTTTCAGGCTATGACATCATCACTCGACGCTCTTGCCGCTGCGGATGTCAGCCAACACCTGCTCACGCTCTTCGTCGCTCAGCGGTATCAGACCAGCATCTTCGAGGGGGCTACCAAAACCCGAAATCTGATCATTCAGGAAGAATTCGGCATACTCCTGCAGGCCGGGGATGATGCCGACGTGCTCGCCCTTGATATAGAAAAACAGCGGGCGCGACACAGGGTAATCGCCGGAGCCGATGGTCTCGAGACTCGGGGTGACACCATTGACGGTAGCAACCTTCAGGCGATCACGGTTCTGATCGTAGAAGCTCAGGCCGAACACGCCGACAGCGTCATGCTGCGCATCGAGGCGAGCAAGAGTTTCAGTGTAGTCACCTGCGATCTCGATGATGCGACCATCCTGACGAAGATTGTTGCAGGCAGCCTTGCGTGCATCGCCTTCCAGCGCCTTGATTTCGGCGAACGTGTTGCAACCCGGATGCACGACGTTCTCTTCGAACACCTCGCGGGTACCGTGATTCGAGGCCGGAATCACCAGAACGATTTCCTGATTCGGCAGCGAGGCATCGATCTGCGACCAGCGGGTGTAGGGATTGCGGACCATCTGTCCGTTCTGCGGCACCTCGGCGGCACCGGCAAGGAAGACATGCTCAGGCTTCAAGGCAAAGCTTCCCTTGTCGGCACGCGAGGCGAACACGATCCCGTCGTAGCCGAAATGCACTTCAATGATCTTGTTTACGCCGTTACCACGGCAGCTTTCGATCTCGGCGGGGCGGATCGGACGCGAGGAGTTGGCGATATCGATGGTGTTGGCCCCAACACCTTGGCAGAACTGGCGCAGACCACCACCGGAGCCACCCGAGCCTACAACAGGCGTATTGAACTGCGGGAACGCATTGCCGAACTCCTCGGCAACAATGCTGGCAAAGGGAAGCACTGTGGAGGAACCGGCGATCTGGACATTGTCACGCGCCATGACAGGAGCCGCCAGACCAAGCGTCAGCGTGGCAACGACGGCAGTTCCGAGTACGGTTTTCTTGGTGAGCATTGCATCTTCCTCTGTGGATGGATTCGAAATCGACCGGTGCCCCGGGCAGATCGCTGCCCGGTGTCATCCGTGTTTCGCGAGGAAGTATGCGTTCGCTACATTTCAACCATGTTACAAGCCGCCAAGATTCGACCGCCCGAAAGAAACTCAAATCACCGCTTGTTCGACCACCCCTGCAAGCTCTTTCGCAAGGCGCTCGACCCGCTCCGCGTCCGCCCCCTCCACCATGACCCGCAACAGC
>CAYTAY010000180.1:0-6648 GCA_964435845.1 uncultured Azoarcus sp. | reverse complement strand
GTTCTTCTGCACCATCAGCCTGAGCAGATCGTGCATGAACTTGAGAGCCTGGTCACGTTCCATGTGCTATCTCCAGCGGAGCTGTCGTGAGCTGAGGGAGTTGGCAGTGCAATGCGCTGCCGTGATGCCCGTCAGAGCCGGTGCCGTCGGGTCACCCGATGAAATTGTCCTTGTTTTGCGCGCGTATGCGCGCTTCGCTCGCGGAGACGACGTTGCGTCTGACGAGCTCGGCGAGGCACTGGTCGAGTGTCTGCATGCCCAGGCCCTGGCCGGTCTGGATGGCCGAGTACATCTGCGCGACCTTGTTCTCGCGGATGAGGTTACGGATTGCCGGGGTGCCGATCATGATTTCGTGAGCGGCGACCCGCCCCGCGCCATCCTTGGTCTTGAGCAGGGTCTGGGCGATGACCGCGCGCAGTGACTCGGAGAGCATCGCGCGAACCATGTCCTTCTCTTCGGCAGGAAACACGTCGATGATGCGGTCGATGGTCTTGGCTGCCGATGAGGTGTGCAAGGTGCCAAACACCAGGTGCCCGGTCTCCGCGCCGGTCAGCGCGAGCCGGATGGTTTCCAGGTCACGCATCTCGCCGACCAGAATCACGTCCGGGTCCTCGCGCAGCGCCGAACGGAGCGCATTGTTGAACGACAGCGTGTCGCGATGCACCTCGCGCTGGTTGATCAGGCAGCGTTTGGAGGTGTGAAGGAACTCGATCGGATCCTCGATGGTAAGGATATGCGAGTACTGGTTCTCGTTGATGTAGTCGACCATCGCTGCCAGCGTGGTCGACTTGCCGGAACCGGTCGGGCCAGTGACCAGCACGATGCCCCGCGGCTGCTCGGAGATCTCCTTGAAGATCTTGGGCGCGTTCAGCTCCTCGAGCGTCAGCACCTTTGAGGGAATCGTCCGGAACACCGCGGAAGCGCCACGGTTCTGGTTGAACGCGTTGACCCGGAAGCGCGCCAAGTTGGGGATCTCGAACGAGAAGTCGCATTCGAGCATTTCCTCGAACTGCTTGCGCTGCGAGTCGTTCATGATGTCGTACACCATGCCGTGTACGTCCTTGTGCTCCATCGGCGGCAGGTTGATACGCCTGACATCGCCGTGAACCCGGATCATGGGAGGCAGGCCCGAGGAAAGGTGAAGATCCGAGGCTTTGTTCTTGACTGAAAATGCGAGTAGTTCGGTAATGTCCATGAGGTCTCGCCAGACTCTGGGAAAGGGCGGGTGGCTGTCCATGTCGGCTGGCGGCGCGTTACCATACCGGTCCGTCTGGCTCGTCACCCCGTCTGCCACTATATGACATCAATACAGGTCAACTTGCAAGCCGTAAAGTCTCGCTTGGCAAGCGCTCTGCGCGATTGCGGGAGAGCGCCCGACGATGCCGTCCTCATGGCGGTCAGCAAGACCTGGCCGGCAGCCTGTGTGCGCGAGGCCGTCGCTGCCGGGCAACGGCTGTTCGGAGAAAACTATGCGCAGGAGGGGGTGGCCAAGATTGCCGAAGTGGCGTTGCCGGAACTCGCGTGGCATTTCATCGGCCCGCTGCAGAGTAACAAGACGCGGTTGGTGGCAGAGCACTTCGACTGGGTGCACTCGATCGAGCGGCTGAAGATTGCCCGGCGCCTGTCGGATCAGCGCGGCACGTCCCGACGGCCGCTTCAGGTATGCGTGCAGGTCAATGTCAGTGGCGAGCAGAGCAAGAGCGGCGTCGCTCCGCAGCAGTGCTTGGCCTTGGCCCGAGCGGTGGCTGGCCTGCCGGGGTTGCGGTTGCGCGGTTTGATGTGCATTCCGGAGCCGGTCGATGATCCATTGCGCCAGCGCGCACGGTTTGCGATGCTGCGTGAACTGCGCGATGAGCTTGTCCTCGATGGCCTGGCGCTGGACACCTTGTCGATGGGCATGTCGGATGATCTGGAACTGGCAATCGCCGAGGGCAGTACGATGGTCAGAGTCGGGAGTGCGATTTTCGGCGCACGCAACTACAGCGGAGCACAGAACGAATGAACAAGGTGAGAATCAGTTTCCTCGGCGGCGGCAACATGGCCAGTGCCCTGATTGGCGGGCTGATCGAGCGAGGCGCCGATGCGTCGGCGATACAGGTGGTCGATTTGTTGCCGGAAAGCTGTACGCGCTTGGTCGAGCGCTTTGGCGTACGCGCGGCCACCGAGATCGACGAGTCCTTCATCGATTGCGATCTGCTGGTGCTGTCGGTCAAGCCGCAGCAGATGAGGGAGGCGATCGCGCCGTTGTCGGGCAGGCTGACCGGCCAGTTGGTAGTGAGCATCGCCGCAGGACTTCGCCTGGATGATCTCGCGCGCTGGCTGGGCGGCCACCGCCGGCTGGTCCGCTGCATGCCCAACACCCCTGCGCTGATCGGTGCGGGGGTGTCCGGGCTGTATGCCGACCCCTCGGTGGAGGCGGCCGGGCGCGAGGCGGCCGAATCCGTCATGCAGGCGGTTGGCTCGGTGGTATGGGTCGAGCGGGAGGCGTTGATCGACTCAGTGACCGCGGTATCGGGCAGCGGACCAGCCTATGTCTTCTATTTCATCGAGGCGCTGGAAGCCGGTGGCCGCGCGCTCGGTTTCGACCAGGCGACCGCACGGCGGCTGGCGATAGATACCATGCTCGGCGCGGCACGGCTCGCTGCAGCGTCCGACGAGCCACCCGGGGTTTTGCGCGAACGGGTGACATCGAAGGGCGGCACCACCGAGGCTGCGCTGGCGAGCATGGCCGAGTCCGGTGTCTTCGATGCCATCGTGCGTGCCATCGCGGCTGCAGAGGCACGCGGCGGCGAACTTGGTGATGCCCTCGGGCGAGACTGACTGACTACGAGGAGTTCGCCATGCTTGGCAATATCGTCCTGCTGCTGATCAACTTTGCTTTCGGTTTCATCACCCTGCTGCTGCTTGCACGCTTCTTCATGCAGTGGCAGCGGGTGTCCTTCCGCAACCAGATCGGGCAGTTCGTCGTCGGCACGACCGACTGGATCGTACGGCCTTTGCGCCGCGCGATTCCCGGGCTGTTTGGCCTCGATCTGGCGAGCCTGCTGCCAGCATGGGCATTCCAGACGGCATATGTCTTCATCGACTTGTCGCTGCGTGGCGTGAGTTTCGACACCGGTCCGGGCAGCCTGCTGCTCGGCCTCTGGGGGCTGGGTCTGGTCGAGTTGATGCGTATGGGGATCTACCTCCTCTTCGCGATTGTCCTGGCGTCGGCCATCCTGTCGTGGGTGAGTCCGCATTCGCCGGCCGCGCCCTTGTTCCGAGGCTTGGCCGATCCGTTTCTGCGCCCGATCCGGCGCGTCTTGCCGCTGGTCGCCAACATCGACCTGTCGCCGCTGGTTTTTCTCCTGTTCCTGCAGATTCTCCTTATCGTTGTGGGCGGCTTGCGCGGCAGCTTCATGCCCTTCCTTTTCGGTGCGGGTTGAAACCGTCTGGCTGCGTCGCAAGTTCGCGTTTGTCCCGATGTCGTTGCGCGGAAAGCCGTGCTAGCCTCTGTGCCACAATCGCCACGAGGCGGGGAGAGGAGACATGAGCGAGATCGATCGCTACGAGACCTTGCATGGCGCATGGCGCTGGGAGGTGCCGCCGCGCTTCAACATCCACTCGGCGTGCTGTGAGCGCTGGGTGGGGGAGACGTCACGCCCCGCGCTGATCATCGAAGACGACGCCGGCAATGTCGGTCGCCACAGCTATGCCGAAATCCAGGACGCGGTCGAACGAATATCCGCGGGCCTGAGGCGGCTCGGTGTCGAGCGCGGCGATCGCGTCGCGATCGTGCTCCCCCAGTGCCTGGAAACCGTCGTTGCACATTTCGCGGTCTACCGCCTCGGTGCGGTGACCATGCCTTTGTCGATGCTCTTTGGTCCGGATGCGCTGGGGTATCGCCTGGGCGACAGTGCCGCCCGTGTCGCCATCGTGGATGCCGGCGTGCGCGATGCGCTGGCCGCAGTCAGCGGTCAGTGTCCGGCGCTCTCCGCTACCGTCGTCGTCGGCGGCCGGGCCGCCACGCCAAGCGAGCATGCATGGCAGCACCTGCTGGCCTCCGAGCGTGACCCGCAGCCGGTGGCCGACACCCTCCCGACCGACCCAGCGGTGCTGATCTACACCAGCGGCACCACAGGTCCGCCCAAGGGGGCGTTGATGCCGCACCAGGCCCTGCTCGGCAACATTCCCGGTTTCGTCGCGAGCCAGAACGGATTTCCCCGAGCGGGTGACGTGTTCTGGTCACCGGCCGACTGGGCATGGACCGGCGGCCTCATGGACGCGATGCTGCCGACCCTGTACTTTGGCCAGGTGCTGGTCGGCTACCGTGGCCGGTTCTCGCCGGACAAGGCCTTCGAGCTGATGGCGCGCCACCGCGTGACCAACACCTTCCTGTTCCCGACCGCACTCAAGGCGATGATGAAGGCGTTGCCGTCACCGAGAGCACGGTATGACCTCTGCTTGCGTGCGCTCATGAGTGCTGGTGAAGCCGTCGGCGACACTGTCTTCGCCTGGTGCGAAGATGCGCTCGGAGTGACGGCGAACGAGATGTTCGGCCAGACCGAGATCAACTACATCGTCGGCAACAGTTGCGAGGACTGGCCTGCGCGAGCCGGGTCCATGGGGCGACCCTACCCGGGACACCGGGTCGCGGTTATCGACGACAGGGGTCAGCCGCTGCCGCCCGGCGAGCTTGGGGAAGTGGCGGTGAACAGGTGCGACCGCCACGGAGATCCGGATCCGGTTTTCTTTCTCGGTTACTGGAACGATCCGGGGGCGACCGACCGCAAGTTTTCCGGCGACTGGTGCCGTACCGGTGATCTCGCAGTATGCGACGAGGATGGCTATCTCTGGTACAAGGGCCGCTCCGACGACATGTTCAAGGCTGCGGGATATCGCATCGGCCCTTCCGAAGTCGAGAACTGTCTGCTCGCGCATCCGGCCGTGGCCAATGCCGCGGTGGTGCCCAAGCCGGATCCCGAGCGGGGTGCGCTGGTCAAGGCCTACGTGGTGCTGGCCCAGGGCTACGAGCCGGGGGGCGCTCTGGTCGAGGCCCTGCAGCAGCACGTTCGAGGCCAGCTGGCCCCCTACGAATACCCCAAGGAGATCGAGTTCATCGACGCCTTGCCGATGACGACTACCGGCAAGGTCCAGCGACGCGTGCTGCGTCTGCAGGAGGAGGAGAGGGCGCGCGCGCCGGTGCTTCAGCGCGCGCTCAGCGCCGCTTCGTACATGATCTTGCCTTCCACCAGGGTGTAATTCACCCGGCCCGGCAGTTCGATGCCGAGGAAGGGGGTATTCTTGCCCTGGCTGCGCAGGCTGTCCCGGTTGATGCGGCGCTCGGTTTCCGGGTCGAAGATGCAGATGTCCGCGCGCGTGCCGGGGCTGAGATGGCCCGCCTTGGTGATGCCGATGATGCGCCCCGCGTCCGACGTGACCCGGGCAAGCGCAGTCGGCAGGTCGACGCCCGAGGCGTCGGCCCATCTGAGCATCAGCGGCAACAGCAGTTCGAGGCCAGTGGCGCCGGGTTCGGACTCGCTGAACGGAGTGAGCTTGCCGTCGTCATCCACCGGGGTATGGTCGGAGCACAGCGCGTTGATGCGGCCGTCGATCAGACCCTGGCACAGCGCTTCGCGGTCGCGCTGGCTGCGCAGCGGCGGCACCAGGTGGCAGTGCGAATTGAAGTAGCCGATGTCGAGATCGCACAGATGCAGGTGGTTGATCGAGACGTCGCAGGTGACTTCCATGCCCTCGGCCCGGGCCTGATCGATGAGCCTGAGGCCTTCGGCGCTGGACAGGCGGGTGATATGCAGGCGGGCGCCAGTCTGGCGGGCTAGTTGCAGATAGGTGAACAGGGCCACGGTTTCGGCCGCGACAGGAATGCCGGCCAGGCCGAGGCGGCTCGCGATCTCGCCGTCGTGGGCGAAACCGCCACGCGACAGGAACGGTGCGATCGGCTGCAGCCAGACCCTGAAGCCGAAGGTTGCGGCGTACTGCATTGCACGCCACAGCACGGTGTTGTCAACGATGGGCAGATTGGCCTGGCTGAAGGCCACGCAGCCGGAGTCGACCAGTTGTGCCATTTCGGACAGGCGCTCGCCCTTGAGTCCGATGGTCAGCGCACCGACCGGGTAAACGTGCGCGCGGTTGAGCTTCTTGGCCCGGTGACAGAGCATCTCGACGAGGCCAGGTTCGTCGAGCACTGGATCGGTGTCGGGCGGGATGGCCAGGCTGGTGACGCCGCCCGACATCGCAGCGTCCATTTCGGATTCGAGTGTCGCGCGGTATTCGAAGCCGGGTTCGCGCAGGCGCGCGGCCAGATCGATGAGGCCGGGGCTGACCACCAGGCCGCTTGCGTCGATGAAGCGATCGGCGTCGAAGCCCTCGGGCGGCGTGCCGAGGGCGACGATTTTGCCGCCGCTGACAAAGAGGTCCTGTACCGCATCGATGCCGTTTGCCGGATCGATTACGCGCCCGTTGCTGATCGTGATGTTCATGTGTTCGGTCCGTTCGATTCTGCTCAGGCCGCGAGCATGCTCATGACGGCCATACGCACCGCGATGCCGAAAGTGACCTGCGGCAGGATGACCGCCTGGGCGCCGTCGGCGACGGCGGAGTCGATCTCCACGCCGCGGTTCATCGGCCCCGGGTGCATGACGATGGCGT
>CAYTAY010000179.1:0-6740 GCA_964435845.1 uncultured Azoarcus sp. | reverse complement strand
CTGCGCATGACCAACAAGGCGCGACGCATCATCTCCGACTTGTTCGAAGCCTTCTTGGAGGAGCCGGCTCTACTGCCGCCGCAGTATCAGCAGCGCGCTGAAGGCGACAAGGCGCGGGCCATTGCGGACTATATCGCCGGAATGACCGATCGCTACGCGATTCGTGAGCACCGCCGCCTGTTTGCGGTCGGTGAAATTCACTGACGCTTCATGGGTTTGCTGCGTCGCAAAAGAGCTTGAATCACCACTTGCGCATCGGTATATTGATCGACCCGCCTGTTGCAAACGGGTGATTCAGCGTGCGCGCATCGTCGGCCAGACGGCTGAGAGACCGGGTAAAACCGGCTTTTTTTGGCGCGCGTCCTTTTTTGGTGCGTATCTTGCTTGGACGATCCCGGCGATCAAGAAGCGCTCGAGCGCGGTATTCGATCGGATGAACCTGTCTGGCAACTACGTTGAGTTGAGGAAGAGCGTGATGGATTTCCCCGAGAAGCAGGGTCTTTACGACCCGGTCAATGAACACGATGCCTGTGGTGTGGGTTTTGTCGCCCATATCAAGGGCCGAAAAAGCCACGCTATCGTTCTTCAGGGCCTGGAAATTCTGAAAAACCTCGACCACCGTGGTGCAGTCGGGGCCGACCCGATGCAGGGTGATGGCGCAGGCATTCTCATTCAGATTCCTCATCTGCTCTACTGCGAGGAGATGGCCAAACAGGGGGTGACGCTACCGGCGCCTGGCGAGTACGGGGTCGGCATGGTGTTCATGCCCAAGGAGCAGGCCTCGCGCCTGGCCTGCGAAGAGGAGATCGAGCGGGCGATCCGTGCGGAGGGTCAGGTGGTGCTAGGCTGGCGGCACGTGCCGGTAAAACCCGATATGCCGATGTCGCCGGCGGTGAAGAAAACCGAGCCGGTGATCCGCCAGGTGTTCGTGGGTGGCGGCGCCGACATCATGGTGCCCGAGGCGCTCGAGCGTAAGCTCTACATCGCGCGCCGTCGCGGTGCCAACGCGATCATGTCGCTCAAGCTCAAGTACGGGCAGGAGTTCTACTTCGTTTCGATGTCTACCCGCACGGTGAACTACAAGGGGCTGCTCCTTGCCGACCAGGTGGGCGAGTACTATCTCGATCTTGTCGATCCGCGCGCAACGTCGGCGCTCGCGCTGGTGCATCAGCGCTTCTCGACCAACACCTTCCCCAAGTGGAACCTGGCACACCCGTTCCGCTACATCGCCCACAATGGCGAGATCAATACCTTGCGCGGCAACTACAATTGGATGCGCGCACGCGAGAAGGGTGTGTCGTCTCCGTTGCTGGGTGATGATCTCGAGAAGATCTGGCCGCTGATCTACCCTGGCCAGTCCGACTCGGCTTCGTTCGACAATGCGCTCGAGTTGCTCGTCATGAGCGGTTACTCGATGGCGCACGCGATGATGATGATGATCCCCGAGGCCTGGGAGTCACATACCCATATGGACGAGCGGCGCCGCGCGTTCTACGAGTATCACGCGGCGATGATGGAGCCATGGGACGGCCCAGCGGCGGTCGCCTTCACCGACGGTCGCCAGATCGGTGCGACCCTGGACCGCAACGGTCTGCGTCCGGCCCGCTATCTGGTCACCGACGACGATCTCGTCGTCATGGCGTCCGAATCGGGCGTGTTGCCGATTCCCGACAGCCAGATCGTCAAGAAGTGGCGCCTGCAGCCGGGCAAGATGTTCCTGATCGACATGGAGCAGGGTCGCATCATCGACGACGCCGAGCTGAAGGCCTCGCTCGCGCATGCCCGCCCCTACGGCGACTGGCTCAAGCGCATCAGCGTCAAGCTTGACAGCGTCGAGGCCCCGGCACGTCTGCAGCCGGATGCGCCCGAGGTGTCGCTGCTCGATCGTCAGCAGGCTTTCGGCTATTCACAGGAAGACCTCAAACTCATTCTCGAGCCGATGGGCAAGGCCGGCGAGGAGGCGACCGGGTCGATGGGCAACGACTCGCCGCTGGCGGTGCTGTCACACCGCGAGAAGCCGCTCTACAACTACTTCCGCCAGCTCTTCGCGCAGGTCACCAACCCGCCGATCGACCCGATCCGTGAGCAGCTGGTGATGTCGCTGGTATCCTTCATCGGACCCCGCCCGAACCTGCTCGAGATCAACGAGATCAACCCACCGTTCCGCCTCGAAGTGTCGCAGCCGGTGCTCGACTTCGCCGGCATGGCGAAGATCCGCAACATCGCCCGCTATACCAACGAGAAGTTCCGTTCGGCCGAACTCGATATCTGCTACCCGGTTGCCTGGGGAAACGAAGGCGTCGAGGCGCGTCTCGCCTCGCTGTGCGCCGAGGCCGAGGATGCGGTGCTTCAGGGCTACAACATCCTGATCATCTCAGACCGCAAGCTCGACGCGAACAACGTGCCGATCCCGGCGCTGCTCGCGCTGTCGGCGATCCACCAGCACCTGGTCACCAAGGGTTTGCGCACCCTTACCGGCCTGGTGGTCGAGACCGGCTCCGCGCGTGAAGCGCACCACTTCGCAGTGCTTGCCGGGTATGGCGCGGAGGCGGTGCACCCCTATCTCGCACTCGAAACCCTGCAGCAGCTCGCAGACGGCACCGAGGCCGCGCAGCAGTACGCCAAGCACTTCGTCAAGGCGATCGGCAAGGGCCTGATGAAGGTCATGTCCAAGATGGGTATCTCCACCTACATGTCCTATACCGGTGCGCAGATATTCGAAGCGGTCGGTCTGCAGCAGTCGCTGTGCGACAAGTATTTCACCGGCACCACCAGCCAGGTCGAGGGTATGGGGCTGTTCGAGGTTATGGAAGAGGCCGTGCGTCTGCACAAGAAGGCCTTCAGCGCTGATCCGGTGCTCGCCACTATGCTCGATGCTGGTGGCGAATACGCCTTCCGGATTCGTGGCGACGAGCACATGTGGACCCCGGATGCGATCGCCAAGCTGCAGCACTCCACCCGCTCCGGTCAGTACGACTCATACAAGGAGTACGCCAAGATCATCAATGACCAGACCAAGCGCCACATGACGCTGCGCGGTCTGTTCGAGCTCAAGCCCGCGGGTCCGCCGGTGCCGCTTGACGAGGTCGAGCCTGCCAAGGAAATCGTCAAGCGCTTCGCCACCGGTGCGATGTCGCTCGGCTCGATCTCCTCCGAGGCGCACACCACGCTGGCGATCGCGATGAACCGCATCGGCGGCAAGTCGAACACCGGTGAGGGTGGTGAGGATCCGATGCGTTTCAAGCCGATCACGCAGGCGATCCGCCTGTCGCAGATCATCGGGGCGAACCGTATCGAGCGCGACCTCGAGCTCCAGGCCGGCGACAGCCTGCGTTCTGCAATCAAGCAGGTCGCATCGGGTCGCTTCGGTGTCACCACCGAGTACCTGGTCAACGCCGATCAGATTCAGATCAAGATGGCCCAAGGCGCGAAACCCGGCGAGGGCGGTCAGCTGCCCGGTCACAAGGTCAGCGAGTACATCGGTTTCTTGCGTCACTCGGTGCCGGGTGTCGGTCTGATTTCGCCGCCTCCCCACCATGACATCTACTCGATCGAGGACCTCGCGCAGCTGATCCACGACCTGAAGAACGCCAATCCGGCGGCCGCCATTTCGGTCAAGCTGGTCTCCGAGATCGGTGTCGGCACGGTTGCCGCCGGCGTGGCCAAGGCCAAGGCGGATCATCTGGTCATCGCCGGTCACGATGGCGGTACTGGCGCGAGCCCGTGGTCGTCGATCAAGCACGCCGGCTCTCCGTGGGAGCTCGGCCTGGCCGAAACCCAGCAGACGCTGGTGCTCAACCGTCTGCGCAGCCGCATCCGCGTCCAGGCCGACGGTCAGATGAAGACCGGTCGCGACGTGGTGGTCGCGGCCTTGCTCGGTGCCGATGAAGTTGGTTTCGCCACTGCGCCGCTGGTCGTCGAAGGCTGCATCATGATGCGCAAATGTCACCTCAACACCTGCCCAGTGGGCGTGGCCACGCAGGATCCGACGCTGCGCAGGAAGTTCACCGGTCAGCCCGAGCACGTGGTGAATTTCTTCTTCTTTGTTGCGGAAGAGGTCCGTGAGCTCATGGCTCAGCTCAGTATCCGCAGGTTCGACGAGCTCGTCGGTCGCGCCGACCTGCTGGATATGCGCAAGGGCATCGAACACTGGAAGGCACGCGGGCTCGACTACAGCCGCATCTTCTACCGCCCGAATGTGCCGGCCGAGGTGCCGCGCCTGCACTCCGATGTTCAGAACCACGGTCTGGAGAAGGCACTGGACAACGAGCTCATCGCGCTCGCCGCGCCTGCGCTCGAAAGAGACGAAGCGGTTCAGATCGACCTGCCGGTGAAGAACCTGAACCGCAGCGTAGGCGCCATGCTTTCCGGCAAGGTCGCGGCCCAGTACGGTCACGCGGGTCTGCCTGAGCACACCCTGCGCATTCGCCTGACCGGTACCGCCGGGCAGAGTTTCGGCGCCTTCCTGGCGCGCGGCATCACGCTCGAGCTGGTCGGCGAGGGCAACGACTACGTCGGCAAGGGTCTGTCGGGCGGTTGCATCATCGTGCGTCCGCAGCAAACCTTCCGCGGTAGCACCACCGAGAACATCATCATCGGCAACACCGTGCTCTACGGCGCGATCGAGGGCGAGGTGTATTTCGCCGGCGTCGGCGGGGAGCGCTTCGCGGTGCGCAATTCGGGCGCCACTGCGGTGGTCGAGGGCGTCGGCGACCATGGGTGCGAATACATGACCGGCGGCACCGTGGTCGTACTCGGGCAGACCGGTCGCAACTTTGCCGCCGGCATGTCCGGCGGCGTGGCCTATGTGCTCGACGAGGACAGCAGCTTCGAGAGCCGCTGCAACCTGGCGCAAGTCGCGCTCGAGCCGCTGCCGGACGAGATCGAGGCGCGCAAGGGCTCGGACTCAGGTGACGAACTCGAGGGCCATGGCCGTGTCGACATCGATCATCTGGAGATGGGCGACGAGCTCATCCTCAAGGGCCTGATCGTGCGTCACGAACGCTTTACCGGCAGCCTGCGGGCACGCCAGATTCTGGATAACTGGAGCACCTTCCGAACACAGTTCGTGAAGGTGATGCCACATGAATACCGTCGCGCACTGGCCGAAATCGCCAGCCAGCGCCGGGCTCAGCTGGAGGCTATGTAAAAGATGGGAAAGCCAACCGGATTTCTGGAATATCAACGCCTGTCCGAGGCCTGCGAGCCAGTCCAGGAGCGTGTCAAGAAGTACAAGGAGTTCGTCCTCCGACTGAGCGACGAGGATGCGTCGGTCCAGGGCGCGCGCTGCATGGACTGCGGCATTCCGTTCTGCAACAGCGGCTGTCCGGTCAACAACATCATCCCGGACTGGAACGACCTGGTCTATCGCCACCAGTGGCGCGAGGCCATCGAGGTGCTGCACTCGACCAACAACTTCCCGGAATTCACCGGTCGTATCTGTCCCGCGCCCTGCGAGGAAGCCTGTACCCTCAACATCAACAATGACCCGGTCGGCATCAAGTCGATCGAGCACGCGATCATCGACAAGGCCTGGGAAGAGGGCTGGGTCAAGCCCCAGTTGCCCAGTGTCGAGACCGGCAAGAAGATCGCCGTCGTCGGTTCCGGCCCGGCCGGTCTGGCAGCGGCCCAGCAGCTTGCGCGTGCCGGTCATGACGTTACCGTGTTCGAGAAGAACGATCGCGTTGGCGGCCTGCTGCGCTACGGCATCCCGGACTTCAAGATGGAAAAGTGGCTCATCGACCGCCGCATTGCACAGATGCAGACCGAAGGCGTAACCTTCCGCACCAAGGTGGTCGTTGGCACCCAGGACATCCCCGCGGGCATCATCAACGACGCCACCGAGATGGTCAGCGCCGAGAGCCTGCAAAAGGACTTCGACGCAGTGATCCTTGCCGGCGGTGCCGAAGTGCCGCGCGACCTGCCGGTGCCCGGGCGCGACCTCGAGGGCGTGCAGTTCGCGCTCGAGTTCCTGATCCCGCAGAACAAGGAAGTCGCCGGTGGGCCGAACAACCCGATTTCCGCTACCGGCAAGCATGTCGTGGTGATCGGCGGCGGCGACACCGGTTCCGACTGTGTCGGCACCTCCAACCGCCATGGTGCGGCTTCGGTCACCCAGTTCGAACTCATGCCGATGCCGCCGGAGCAGGCCGACAAGCTCATGAGCTGGCCCTACTGGCCCACCAAGCTGCGAACCTCGAGCTCCCACGAAGAAGGCTGCGAGCGTGATTTCGCGGTCGCGACCAAGGAGTTCATCGGTGAAAACGGCAAGGTCAAGGCCCTCAAGGCTGTGCGGCTCGAGTGGAAGGACGGTCGCATGAGCGAAGTCCCGGGCTCCGGGTTCGAGATCAAGGCCGATCTGGTGCTGTTTGCGATGGGCTTCACCAACCCGGTCGGCAGCGTGCTGGACGCCTTCGGCGTGGACAAGGACAGACGCGGCAACGCCAACGCCACCACCGACGGCGAGGGCTGCTACGCGACCAACGTGCCCAAGGTGTTCGCCGCAGGTGACGTGCGGCGGGGGCAGTCCCTCGTAGTGTGGGCGATTCGGGAGGGTCGCCAAGCCGCGCGCGAAGTGGATGCGTTTCTGATGGGTGAGAGTGTGTTGCCCCGGTGACGCGAATCGCCCGAAGGGGGGAGTTGACGAATGCGGGCCGACCGGCCCGCATGGCGGGAGGGTCGCCAAGCCGCGCGCGAAGTGGATGCGTTTCTGATGGGTGAGAGTGTGTTGCCCCGGTGAC
>CAYTAY010000178.1:0-6813 GCA_964435845.1 uncultured Azoarcus sp. | reverse complement strand
CTGGCCGAGGCCAGGGAGAACGTGCGTTCGGCCGAGGGCGAACTCGCGCGGCTGATAGGTGGCAGCGCAGCCCTGGGTGAGCGTATTGCCAATCGGGCCATCGCAATCGAGCAGATTCAGCGTGAACTCGCGGCCTTGCCGGTCGACAGTCACGATCTCGTGAGCCGTGCGCGCAGCGACAACCTGCGGGTCCGGATGGCGGCCAACCAGGCTGCGCTCGCCCTGCGACAGGACGAGCTGGCCAACCTCGGGGAGCTGACTGCCCTGCATCAGGCGATGCGTGATGCGAGCAACCGCAACATCGCATTTCTTCAGACCGAGCTCGAGCAATTCAGGGCGAGGGCGCAGCAACTGCGTGAGGTGGTCGCACGCGAGGCGGTGGAGCAGGCTGATCGGCTGCAGGACGCCGCCGCGCAGCTGCCGCCCGAGGTGCTTGCACTCGCGGCCCAGAACCGCGAGTTGCGTGCCGAACTCGCCAATTTGGTCGCCGAGGAGCAAAAGGTTGGCACCGCGTTGCAGCGTGCCCGACAGGAGCGGGACGACTATCGGGCAGATTTCGAGCGCATTCGCACCCGGGTCGAGGTCGTCGGCCGGAGCGAAGCAATCGCCAAGGTGCTGCATGCGCGTCGAGCGGCGCTGCCGTCACTCCAGACTTATCGTTCGGAGAGGATGAGGCTGGAGAGTGCTGTCCGGGCAGCGATCGAGCGCCAGCTCAACGTCGATGATCTGCTGATCGAGGCGCCAGCGCTGCGTATCCGGATTCAGGATCTGATCGCCGGTGCCGTGGTGATGGACGCCGAGGCGGGGGAGCAACTGAGGCTCGAGGCAGACCACTTGCTCGAAGCCTACATTCAATCCTTGAACGAGTTGCAGCAAAGCTATGCGAGACACCTCAACAGCTTGACGAATCTCGATGTCGCGGTGCGCGAGCGTTTCGATGTCGCGCAGCAATACGTCGAGTTCATCGAGGAGCAATTGCTGTGGATGCCCAATACCAGCCTGGCCTCTGTGTTGGCGGTCGACTACCTGGACTGGACGCGCTGGGCGCTGGACCTCGGGACCTGGCGACCGCTCGCAAGCGAGTGGCTGGGTTTCGCCTCCCGCAACTGGCTGGCCATCTTCCTCGCGTTGCTGCTTCTGCACGCGCTGAGACGCCTCAATCGTAGTGCGCTCAATCGGCTCGCCTATATCGACCGGTCCCTCAACCGGGTCAAGACCGATTCATCCGGTCGGACACTGGAGGCAGTGTTGCTGGCCGTCTTGCGTGCGCTGCCCTGGCCGCTGGCCTTGTTTCTGGTCGGCTGGACGATGCAGGGTTTCGTTGACCCACTGGCGGTTGCCATTGGTGAAGGCCTGATCAACGCCGGCCTGCTGCTCGGGTATCTGTGGTTCGTTGTCCAACTGATTCGCCCCAACGGGATCGGTCCCCGCCATCTGCGCTGGTCTCCTCGCGCCTGTGCAGCACTGGCGCGACCTCTGCGCGGTTTCACGATTTTTCTTGGTGCCGCGGTGTTCGTGATCACGCTGTTGGGGGCGAATGAGGCGCCGGCTGCGGCGCAGGCCATCGGCAGCGTCGTGTTTGCAGCAGTCATGGGAGCGATCTTCATGTTGCTGCGCAAGCTGTTTGGTGAGCACGGCGAGATGCGTGCCTGTATCCGCGAGGACTTCGCTGGCACCTGGGCCCACCAGCTGCACTTTCTGTGGTATCCGCTGGCGCTCGCGAGTCCGTTGGCGCTCGGCCTGGCATCGCTCGGCGGGTACTACTACACCGCGATGCATTTTACCGGACGCATTCTGTTGACGGTGTCGTTCATCTTCGCGGTCTTCGTCATCACCGGGGTGATTCTGCGCTGGCTTTACGTGACCGAACGCCGCCTGCGTTACGAGAATGCGGTCCGCCGACGGGATCAGTTGCGAGCGCAGCGGGCGAAAGAGGGCGGGAACGAGGACAGGAGCGGCGAAGACGCCGGTGACGTCATCATCGTCGAAACGCCGGAGGTCAATTATGAGTCGCTCAGCGAACAGTCTCGCCGACTGGTGCAGGCCGGCTTCCTGTTCGCGGTGCTCTTCGGAACCTGGGGCATCTGGGCCAACTTGATCCCGGCGCTCGGTTTTCTCGATGCGACCACGCTGCCCTTCGAAACGACGCGCCTGGTCGACGGGATCAGTACGGTGATGCCGATCACGCTGGCGGATCTCGTGATTGGCCTGTTCATCGTCATCGTGACCTTTCTCGCTGCCAAGAACCTGCCGGGCATTCTCGAGCTCAGCCTGTTGCAGCGACTGCCGCTGGATCCCGGGGCGCGCTACGCGATCACCGCCTTGTCGCAATACCTGATTGCGGGCGTTGGCCTCATCATCGCGGTGCAGACCGTGGGCTTCCAGTGGAGCGGTTTGCAGTGGTTGATCGCGGCGATGGGCGTCGGCCTCGGTTTCGGCTTGCAGGAAATCGTGGCCAACTTCGTGAGCGGCATCATCCTGCTGTTCGAACGACCGATCCGGGTGGGCGATGTAGTGACCATCGACGGTACCACCGGTGTCGTGACCCGCATCCAGATTCGTGCGACAACGATCACTACCTACGACAAACAGGAACTCATCGTCCCCAACAAGGAATTCATCACCGGCCGGTTGATCAACTGGACCCTGAGCGACAAGCTCAACCGCATTCTGCTGCCGGTCGGATTGGCCTATGGTGAGGATGTGGATAAAGCGCTCGAATTGATGCGCGAGGCCGCGGTGGAACTTCCCGACGTGCTGGACGACCCCGCCCCTGCGGTGACCTTCGAGTCTTTCGGTAACGATGCCTTGATGCTCTACCTGCGCGCTTACCTGGCGGACATGGACAACCGGTTGGCCACGATCACCGCGCTGCATCGAGGGATCTACAACAAGTTCAATGCCGCCGGCCTGTCGATCGCGTTCCCGCAGCGTGATGTGCACCTGGATTTGAAGCATCCGCTGGACATCCGTTTGCAGCACGCCCGCCCGCGAGCTGGCGAGCCTGAGGCGCCGGGGGGCGAGTCAGCCCGAGGCCCGGCTCAGTTCAGCCGCGAAAATCCAAGATAACGGGACTGGGAACGGGCTTTGCCGCCAGCGAGGAAGGCCGCGAAGTCCCAGTCCTCGGGTAGCAACAGGGCCGCATGCCCGGGTAGTCTTCGCCCTGCATCGCGTGACGCGAGTAGCCGGC
Source organism: uncultured Azoarcus sp. (assembly GCA_964435845.1). Lineage (GTDB taxonomy): Bacteria > Pseudomonadota > Gammaproteobacteria > Burkholderiales > Rhodocyclaceae > Azoarcus_F. Next base: position 3,623 of record CAYTAY010000178.1, on the reverse strand, counting down.
GAGCGAGGCGGCCTCACCGCTGACGTTGCGCCCGCTGACCGCCGACATGATGTCGCGGCACATCAGCGTGCCGTGGGTAAAGCAATGGGTGATCACCCTGGCAGGCGACTCAGCGGACGACCTGGGTAAGCTCGCCGGCCTTGTAGCGCGCGGCGAACCGGTCCAGCGAGACCGGCTTGATGCGACTGGCCTGGCCGGCGCAGCCGAAGGCCTCGAAACGTGCCTTGCACACCGCCTTGGCGGCCTCACGGGCGGGCTCGTTGAACTCGCGCGGGTCGAACTTTGAGGGGTTCTCGAACAGGAATCTGCGCACCGCGCCGGTCATCGCCAAGCGGATGTCAGTGTCGATGTTGATCTTGCGCACGCCGTGCTTGATCGCGGTCTGGATTTCCTCGACGGGTACGCCATAGGTCTCCTTCATGTCGCCGCCGTATTGGCGGATGATCTCGAGCAGCTCCTGTGGCACCGAGCTCGAGCCGTGCATCACCAGATGAGTGTTCGGGATACGGGCGTGGATTGCCTTGACGCGCTCCATCGACAGGATGTCGCCGGTCGGCTTGCGGGTGAACTTGTAGGCGCCGTGGCTGGTCCCGATGGCGATGGCGAGTGCATCGCAATCGGTCTGGCGCACGAAGTCGGCCGCCTCGTCAGGGTCGGTGAGCAGCATCGAGTGGTCGAGCGTACCTTCGGCGCCGATGCCGTCTTCCTCACCGGCCTGGCCGGTTTCAAGCGAGCCGAGGCAGCCGAGTTCGGCTTCGACGCTAACACCGATGGCGTGGGAGAACTTCACCACCTCACGGGTCACCGCGACGTTGTACTCGTAATCGGAGGGTGTCTTGCCGTCTTCGCGCAGCGAACCGTCCATCATCACGCTGGAGAAGCCCGAGCGGATCGCGGCCATGCACACTGCGGGCGACTGGCCGTGGTCCTGGTGCATGACGACCGGGATCTGAGGATAGGCTTCGATCGCGGCACTGATGAGGTGACGCAGGAAAGCCTCGCCAGCGTATCTGCGGGCACCGGCCGAGGCCTGCATGATCACCGGGCTGTCGGTCTCGGCCGCGGCTTCCATGATGGCCTGTACCTGCTCGAGGTTGTTCACGTTGAACGCGGGCAGGCCGTAGCTGTGTTCGGCGGCGTGGTCGAGCAGCTGGCGCATGGCGACTAGGGGCATGGTAGATCTCTCCGTGGAAGCCGTGCCCGGACACACGGCGTTGTTCTCAGGCAGGATTTTACCGCCCCCGGCTCGTGCTGTCAGATTCGGCGTGACGATTCAGATCGGGTTCGAGACATAAACCGCTGGTGGATGTTCGCCGATCTTGACGATCTTCAGGGTGTTGGTACCGCCCTTGGAACCGATTGGCTCACCCACGGTGAATACCACCAAGTCGCCACGCTCGACCACGCCCTGGTCGAGCAGCAGTTGTTCCGCTTCCCAGAGCAACAGGTCTCGGTCCTGATGCGTCTGGGACATCAACAGCGGGTAGACCTCGCGGAACAGCGTCATCTGGTTGCGGGCGGTTTGCTCGGGTGTCAGTGCGTAGATCGGCAGGCCGCCGTTGACCCGGCTCATCCACAGCGCGGTCGAGCCGGTCTGGGTCAGTGCCGCGATTGCCTTCACTTTGAGATGGTAGGCGGTCCAGATGGCCGCCATTGCGATCGACTGATCGATCTGGGTGAATACCCTGTTCAGGAAATCGCGGTCCAGCGTGACCTCGGCGGATTTCTCGGCCTCCAGGCACACCCGGCTCATGGCTTCGACGACTTCGACCGGAAAGTTGCCCAAGGCGGTCTCGGCAGACAACATGACCGCGTCGGTGCCGTCGAGCACCGCGTTGGCGACATCGGACACCTCGGCACGGGTCGGCACCGGGCTGGTGATCATCGACTCCATCATCTGGGTCGCGGTGATGGTCAGCTTGTTGCGCTCGCGCGCCGCGCGCAGCATGCGTTTTTGAAGGGCGGGTACCGTGGCGTCGCCGACTTCGACCGCGAGGTCGCCACGCGCGACCATGATGCCGTCCGAGGCGTCCAGAATCTCCTCCAGGTTGGCCACCGCTTCGGTACGCTCGATCTTGGCGATGAGCAGTGCCTTGCCGCCCGCCGCCCGCATCAGTTGCCGCGCCATGTACATGTCGGCCGCACTCTTCGGGAAGGAGACTGCCAGGAAGTCAGCGCCCAGTTGGGCCGCAGTGCGGATGTCGTCCATGTCCTTCGCGGTCAGCGCCGGGGCGGACAGGCCGCCGCCCTGGCGATTGATGCCCTTGTTGTTCGACAACTCGCCGCCGACCCGCACCCGGGTGTGGATCTCGCTGCCGCGAAGATGCTCGACGTCGAGCTTGATCCGGCCGTCATCAAGCAGTAGCACGTCGCCGGACTTCACGTCGCGCGGCAGGTCCTTGTAATCGAGCCCGGCGCGACCGCTGTCGCCCATCTCGCAGTTCGAGTCGAGTACGAAGGGGGTATTCGCCAACAGCGTCACCTTGCCGTCGCGGAAGCGTCCGACGCGGATCTTCGGGCCCTGCAGGTCGACGAGAATGCCGACCGGCTGCCGGGTGCGCATCGCGACCTCGCGTATGGCCTCGGCACGGGACACATGGTCCTCTGCCTTGCCGTGCGAGAAATTCATGCGAACGACATCGACGCCGGCGGTGACCATGCGTTCCAGAACTACCGGGTCGGTAGAGGCGGGGCCGAGCGTAGCGACAATTTTGGTGTGGCGAGGCATGAGGGTTTCCGTTTTGGTTTGGCGTGGATCGGGCAGCAGACTGGATGATTGTCGCCGATCGGCTCGGATTCGGCTGAAGCTTCGAGATCCGGGCCGACCGGATTATGCTCAGTCGGCGAAACGGGCCTCGAGGGCCGCGATCGCGGGGAGCGTCTTGCCCTCTAGAAATTCTAGGAAAGCACCGCCGCCGGTGGAGATGTAGCCGACATCATGTGCGATATTGAACTTGGCGATTGCCGCTAGTGTATCGCCGCCGCCGGCGATCGTGAAGGCCTCGGAATGGGCAATCGCCGAGGCCATCATTTTGGTGCCGCCGGCGAACTGGTCGTGCTCGAACACGCCGACCGGGCCGTTCCAGACGATGGTGCCGGCGTGGGCGATGATGTCCGCAAGCCGGACCGAGGTTTTTGGGCCGACGTCGAGGATGCGGTCATGCGGCCCGACCTCGTCGACCGGGATGCGGTTGGCACGCGCCAGGGCCGAGACCTCGTCGGCAACCACGACGTCGACCGGTAGCGGCACTTCGGCACCACGCTCCTTCATCGTGTCCATGATGGCCTGGGCCTCCTTGACCAGCTCGGGCTCGGCGAGCGACTCGCCGATGCGTTTGCCGGACGCGAGCAGGAAAGTGTTGGCGATGCCGCCGCCGACGATGAGCTGGTCCACCTTCGCGGCCAGGGTTTTGAGAATCGTCAGCTTGGTCGACACCTTCGCGCCGCCGACGATGGCCACCAGCGGACGAGCCGGGTTCTCGGTGGCGCGAGACAAGGCGTCGATCTCGGCGCCCATCAGCATGCCGGCACAGGCTACCGGCGCGAAACGGGCCATGCCGTGTGTCGTAGCCTCGGCGCGGTGGGCGGTGCCGAAGGCGTCATTGACGTAGATGTCGCACAGC
>CAYTAY010000177.1:0-6840 GCA_964435845.1 uncultured Azoarcus sp. | reverse complement strand
GGCTCGGCATGACTTCCCGGCGTGATTTCCTGAAAGGAACCCTGGCCGGAACCGGCGCGGTCGCGACGGCGGCGATGACCACCCGGGCCGAAGCGCGGCCGATGCCCGAACGTTCTTCGGATGCGGTGGGCTTGCTGTTCGACGGCACCCTGTGTATCGGTTGCAAAGCCTGCGTGTCGGCGTGCAAGGAGGTCAACGACCTGCCGCTCGACTACAATTCGCCAGTCGATTCCTTGTGGGACATGCCGCTGGACACCACGGCACGGACCTTCAATGTGATCAAGGTCTACAAGGACGGCGACTTGTCGGAGAAGGATGCGGTCGAGAACGGCTACGCCTTCTCGAAGACCTCCTGTTTTCACTGCGTCGACCCTTCCTGTGTGTCGGCATGTCCGGTGTCGGCGATGACCAAGGACAAGGTCACCGGTATCGTCGAATACGACCCCAATGCCTGCATCGGCTGTCGCTACTGTGTCGCCGCGTGCCCGTTCGGCATCCCGAAGTACGATTACGATTCGCCCACTGGTGCGATCGGCAAGTGCGAGCTGTGCCGTCATCGCATGGCGGATGGCCACTATGCAGCTTGCGCCGAGGTGTGCCCGACCGGGGCGACGCTGTTCGGCAAGGTCGATGACTTGCTTGAAGAGGCACGGCGACGAGTCGCCCTCGAACCCGGCAGCAAGACGCTCTACCCACGCGGCGACATCAGCGACGGACCGGATCGAGGCTGGGAGGGGCCGGTCGCGAATTATCAGCAACACATCTACGGCGAGCGTGAGGGCGGCGGCACTCAGGTCTTGCATATCGGGGCGATTCCGCATCAGAAACTCGGGTTGCCTGTGCTGCCCGACTACTCCTACGCGTCGCGCTCCGAGGGACTGCAGCACGGGCTGTATAGCGGGCTGGTGCTGCCGCTCGCACTGTTCGGTGCGATGACCTGGGCTGCGCGGCGCAACAGTCGCCATGACGATGAAGAGGGAGGTGAGAAATGAGTTCGCATGGTCATGTCGAACATGCGCCGGTAGGCGGGCGGCTGTTCACCCCGGTCACCTTTTTTCTCGGAATGCTGGTCATTCTTGCCCTGGTGGTGCTTGGAGTGCGCTTCATCCATGGGCTGGGTGCGGTAACCAATCTGAACGATGGCTATCCTTGGGGTATCTGGGTGGTGGCCGATGTGGTGATCGGTTCGGCCTTCGCCTGCGGCGGGTTTGCGGTAGCGGCACTGGTCTATATCTTCAACCGCGGCGAATACCATCCACTGATCCGTCCAGCCTTGCTCGCCAGCCTGCTCGGCTACACGCTGGCCGGTGTCGGCGTGTTGTTCGACCTGGGGCGCTACTGGAACTTCTACCACGTCTTCATGCCGGGTTATGCACACGTAAATTCGGTGATGTTCGAGGTTGCGTTGTGCGTGTCGCTCTACATCGTGGTGCTGTGGATCGAGTTCTCTCCCGCGATTCTCGAAAAATTCGGGCTGAAGAATGCGCGCAAGAAACTGGTCGGGACAATGTATGTCTTCATCGGCCTCGGCATGGTCCTGCCGATGATGCACCAGTCCTCGCTCGGTTCGCTGTTGATCGTATTCGGCCACCAGATCCATCCGCTGTGGCAGACCATGTGGCTGCCGCTGATTTTTTTGCTGACAGCCGTGCTGATGGGCTACGCCATCATCCTGTTTGAAAGCTGTGTGGCGGCGGCCGGCTATCGACGCTCGGTCGAAGTGCATCTGCTCAACCCCATGGCCCGTCTGATGCTGTGGCTGCTTGCCGGTTTTCTCGCTTTCCGCTTCGTGGACCTGATCGCGCGCGGCGCGCTTGGCTACGCTTTCGAGGGCAGCCTGCAGGCGGTCTTCTTCTGGCTGGAAATCGCTTGCTTCGGGCTGACCTTTTATCTGTTGCGCACGAGCGAGGCTCGCCGCAACCCCGCCAATCTGTTCCTCGGCGGCGTCGCCCTGCTATTGGGCGGGATACTGCTGCGTATCAACGCCTATCTGATTGGCTACGACCCCGGCGCGCACTGGAGCTACTTCCCGTCGGTGGGCGAGCTCGTGGTCACCATCGGCATCTTCGCACTGAAGATTCTGGCCTACATCATCATCACACGGCGTTTCCCGGTGCTGCCGCGCGAATATGCGCCAGCCACCCACTGAGGAGAATGAACAATGACGCAACGAATCACGATTGACCCGGTCACGCGCATCGAAGGACACCTGCGAGTCGACGTGGAGGTGGACGACGGGCAGGTGAGCAAGGCCTGGTCGTCGGGTCAGATGTATCGCGGTGTGGAGAACATCCTGATCGGGCGTGACCCGCGCGACGCTTGGGCGATCACCCAGCGTATCTGCGGCGTCTGTACCACGGTTCACGCGATCTGTTCGGTGCGGGCGGTAGAGAATGCGCTGGATCTCGAGATCCCTCTCAACGCCCAGTACATTCGCAACCTGATCATTCTCGCGCATGCGGTGCATGACCACATCGTGCACTTCTATCATTTGTCGGCGCTCGACTGGGTCGATGTCGTCAATGCACTCAAGGCCGACCCGGACAAGGCGTCGGCGCTGGCCGAGAGCCTGTCGACGTGGTCCGGCAACTCGAAGCACGAGTTCCGCAAGGTCAAGGATCGCATCTCGGGCTTTGTCGCCACCGGTCAGCTCGGCATCTTCACGAACGGCTACTGGGGGCACCCGGCAATGAAACTGCCGCCGGAGGTGAACCTGATCGCGGTGGCGCATTATCTGCAGGCCCTGGAGGTTCAGCGCCACGCCAACAAGATCGTTTCCATTCTTGGCTCGAAGACGCCGCATATCCAGAACGTCGCGGTGGGGGGCGTGGCCAACCCGATCGCCACCGACTCACAGGCGGTGCTGACCATGGAGCGCCTGATGGCAGTGCGCGAGTGGATCGGCAAGCTCGCGGATTTCGTGAAGAACGTCTACCTCGTCGACGTCGGCGTGATTGGCGCCTTCTATCCGGAGTGGACCACATACGGTCGCGGCATCGTCGACTATCTGGCGTCGCCGGACATCCCGCTCGACACCAAGGGCACCCAGTTCGCACTGCCCGGGGGTTACGTCGCCAATGGCGATCTGGGCCAGTTCACCCCGATCGGCAGCTTCGCTGACGCAGGGTTTCGTGATGGCGTCAGCGAAGCGATCAAGCACTCCTGGTACACCTACAAGGGCGGCGAGAACGCTTCCTTGCACCCCTACGAGGGCGAGACCACGCCGCACTACACCGATTTTCAGGACAACGGCAAGTACTCCTGGATGAAGTCACCGACCTATTACGACAAACCGATGCAGGTCGGCCCGCTGGCCCGGGTGATGACGATGCTGGCCGCGGGCCATGAGCCGACCACCCGCTATGCGACAGAGACATTGAACCGGGTTTCCTCGATTGCGGGCATCGAGGTCGGGCTGGACGCGATGCATTCGACCATCGGTCGCCATGCGGCGCGCGCGATTTCCTGCGCGGTCCAGGTGGACGAACTGGTCAAGCAGTGGGACCTGTTGATCGCCAACATGGCCCGTGGTGACAAGGCGACTTTCAACGCGCCGACCTTCCCGCGCGGCGAGCAGCGCGGCTTTGGTTTCCATGAAGCGCCGCGGGGCATACTGTCGCACTGGGTGGTCATCGATAACGGCAAGATCAAGAACTACCAATGCGTGGTGCCAACCACCTGGAACGCTGCACCGCGCGACAACAAGGAGCGGCCCGGTGCCTATGAGGCCTCGCTGGTCGGCAATCCGGTCGCCGACCCAGATCAGCCGCTCGAGGTGTTGCGCACGGTGCATTCCTTCGACCCCTGTCTGGCATGCGCGGTGCATGTACTCGACACCGAGCACAATCAGGTCGTGCAAGTGAAGGTGGCCTGACCATGACGACCTTCGATGCCGAAATCGACCCGCGCCGGGCAGTCCTGCTCGGCGTGGGCAACATCCTGCTGACCGATGAGGGCGTCGGCGTGGAAGCGGTGACGCGGTTCGAGGCGAAGCATGTTCTCCCGCCGGGCCTGTCGGTGCTTGACGGTGGCACCAGCGCGATGGAGATGCTCGATGACTTGGAGGGGCTCGATCTGCTGGTCGTGGTCGACTGCGTTCGGGTTGGCAAGCCGCCAGCCAGCGTCGTCGTGTTGCAGGATGACGAGGTGCCGGCGTTCTTTCGTAGCCGCCTGTCTCCTCACCAGGTCGGACTGTCAGATGTTTTTGCGACCATGCTGTTGACTGGCCGGGCACCGCGCAGAATCGTCATCGTTGGCGTCCAGCCGGTCGAGGTGTCGACAGGCATGGGCTTGACTGCCGAGATAGAGGCTGTGATGCCGCAGGTGCTCGACGCGGTGCGGAGTGCTTTGGCCGAAGGCGGTTTTCCGGTGCAACCCTGTGATATCGCGGTTGGAGCGCACTGAAATGTGTCTCTCTGTCCCGATGCGAGTCGTGGAGAACCTCGCCGAAGGCGATCTGGCCATCGTCGAACGGGTTGGGCGTCGGCAGCAAGTCAATATGCTGTTGGTCGGCCCCCAGGAGGTGGGGGCTTGGGTGCTGGTCGCGCTCGGGTTCGCCAAGGAAGTGGTCGAGCCTGAAGAGCTTGAGTTGATCGAAGACGCTCTTGCTGCATTGGCCGCTTCGATCGACGGTGGTTACGAGCCCGCGGCGTATTTCGGAGATCTTGCATGAACGGCGACGCGAGCTTTTTGCGCAATGTACGCGTGCCCGCGCTGCGTCCGCCCGTGGCGCAGCCAGCGAGCGCTCGTGAGGATGACCCCTCGCAGGCGCTCGCCGCGCACTTCGAGCGAGTCGCGACAACACGCATGGCGGGCTTGCCATTCCTCAATCCGGCGCTCGACGTCGAGGTCTCGGCATGTCGATCGGTGGCGGGAGACTGGCTTGCGGTAGTGATCTCCCCCTGGAGCGTCTTTCTCACCCTGGTCTCTGGCGGAGGCATCCTCTGGCGTGATGCAGGCGTGGGCGAACGGGTGAGCTGCGAACTGCCGATCGGCGAGATGGATTTCATCGCCGACGTGGGTGAGAATGGCTTGGGGCCGTTTCTGTATTGTCCGATCATCGCGCCCGCTCAAGGCATTGAATCTCAGGTTTGTGCCAGAGCCATCGCTGCCGAGGTGATTGAAACCTGCTTGCGGACGGCGCCGGCGCCTCCGGTGCCCATGCCACAACCGGATCGGTCGAGCAATGCGCCGGAGGATTTGACGCGACGAACCTTCCTTTTCGGCAGACGGAGTTGACGTGATGGCAGGCCTCCCCGGCAAATGGGCTGGCCCCCATCTGACCGCTCGAGGCACCAAAAAGCAGCCCGGAGGCTGCCTTCATCCTTGCGCCGCAGGTGCCGCAGTCACCAGAGCTTCTCGAACGCCTTGAGGATGTGGCTTCGGCTGAGTTGGCCGATCAGCTTGCTTTCACTGACGACAGGGTAGCTGCGAAAGGGCTTGGCGAGGAACAGTTCGGCGGCATCGGTCAGCGTGGCGTCGCCCTCCAAGGTCAGCACGTCCTTGGTCATGAACTCGCGGACCTGGCCACCGCGCTGTTCGTGGTAGGAAGAGTTCAACGCCACCTTGATGCAGTCCTTCTCGGACAGAAATCCGACGACCTTGCCAAGATTGTCGACAACCGGCGCGCCTGTCATTTCGTGCGTGAGCAGTTGGTGAATGGCATCCAGCACGTCCATCTCAGGGAAGAGGCTGAGCGGATCACCTGACATGTAGTCCTTGACGAGCAGTGAGCGGAGCATGGTATCACCCCCCCTATGTGTTGTTCTGTTCGAGGGCCTGCTGCCGGGCCAGCCGCTTGGGGCAGGGTTTGTCGCAACCCGCCTGGCATTCTATTCCCATCTTGTTCATACCGCCGCAGCTGCCGGCGATTGGCTTGCGTCCGGCAATCACGCCGATCGCCATACCGATGATCGCCAGCGCCATGACCAGAAAGGTGACCAGAAACATGGACATAAAGCCTCCTGTTTGGTGAGGCCGGGACGGAGGGCCCGCCCCGGCAGCCAGGCGTCAGCCGCCGAAATCGTCCAGCATGATGTTTTCACGCTCGACACCTAGGTCGAGCAACATCTGGATCACGGCCGCGTTCATCATCGGGGGGCCGCACATGTAGAACTCGCAATCTTCCGGTGATGGATGGTCCTTCAAGTAGTGCTCGTACAGCACGTTGTGGATGAAGCCGGTGTAGCCTTCCCAGTTGTCATCGGGCAGCGGGTCTGACAGTGCGACATGCCATTCGAAGTTTTCGTTCTCGCGCGCAAGCATGTCGAAGTCCTCGACATAGAACATTTCACGTTTGGAACGGGCTCCGTACCAGAAGGAAATCTTGCGTTTGGTCTTGAGTCGACGTAGCTGGTCGAAGATATGCGAGCGCATCGGCGCCATGCCGGCACCACCGCCGACGAACACCATCTCGGCGTCGGTGTCGCGGGCGAAGAACTCGCCGAAGGGGCCGGAAATGGTGACCTTGTCGCCCGGCTTGAGGTTGAAGATGAAGGACGACATCTTGCCCGGGGGAACCCCCTCGGCACGCGGCGGCGGCGTGGCGATACGGACGTTGAGCAGGATGATGCCTTTCTCTTCCGGGTAGTTCGCCATCGAGTAGGCGCGCACGGTCTCCTCGTCGACCTTGGAGACGTACTGCCAGACGTTGAAGCGGTCCCAGTCTTCGCGGAAACGTTCCTGCACCTCGAAGTCCTTGAAATGGACCGTGTGCGGGGGCGCTTCGATCTGGATGTAGCCGCCTGCGCGGAAATCGACATGCTCGCCGGGAGGCAGTTCGAGGATGAGCTCCTTGATGAAGGTCGCGACGTTGTCGTTGGAGCGCACGGTGCACTCCCA
>CAYTAY010000176.1:0-6854 GCA_964435845.1 uncultured Azoarcus sp. | reverse complement strand
GGCCGCCCGCCCGATCGAGCGCATTCTGAGCGAAGGACAGAATCTCACCGTGCAGGTGCTCAAAGACCCGCTCGGCACCAAGGGCGCGCGGCTGTCCACACAGATCAGCATCGCCGGACGCCTGTTGGTCTACCTGCCGCAGGAAAAACATATTGGTATCTCGCAGCGCATCGAGGACGAGGCGGAGCGGGAGTCGCTACGCGAGCGCCTCGGCCACCTCGTGCCGGATGACGAGGCCGGCGGCTTCATCGTGCGCACCATGGCGGAATCGGCGTCCGATGACGAGCTCGCCGCCGACGTCGCTTACCTGCGCAAGCTGTGGTCCGAGATCCAACAGCGCGCAACCGGCCGCACGCCTCCGTGCTTGCTGCACGAAGACCTCGATCTCGGTCAGCGTGCGCTGCGCGATCTGGTCAACGACGACACCGGCCGCATCATGGTCGACTCGCGCGAGAACTTCCTGAAACTCAGCGCTTTCGCGGCCGAATACAGTCCCAAAGTGCTGCCGCTCATCGCCCACTACGCCGGCGAGCGACCGCTGTTCGACATGCACAACATCGAGGAGGAAATCCAGCGTGCGCTCGCCCGCCGGGTGGATCTCAAGTCCGGGGGTTATCTGATCATCGACCAGACCGAGGCGATGACCACGATCGACGTCAATACCGGTGGCTTCGTAGGCGCACGCAACTTCGACGACACCATTTTCAAGACCAACCTCGAAGCCGCCCAGACTATCGCCCGTCAGCTGCGACTGCGCAATCTCGGCGGCATCATCATCGTCGACTTCATCGACATGGAGAACACCGAACACCGCGAGATGGTGCTGACCGAGTTCCGCAAAGCCTTGTCGCGCGACCACACCCGGATGAGCGTCAATGGCTTCACAGCACTCGGGCTGGTCGAGATGACCCGCAAGCGCACCCGTGAGTCGCTCGCCCACCTGCTGTGCGAACCCTGCCCGACCTGCGAGGGGCGCGGCGAGGTCAAGACCGCGCGCACCGTCTGCTACGAGATCCTGCGCGAAGTGCTGCGCGAGGCGCGCCAGTTCAACGCCCGCGAGTTCCGCGTGCTGGCTTCGCCGCGGGTGGTCGACCTCTTTCTGGACGAGGAATCGCAGGCGCTGGCGATGTTGTCGGACTTCATCGACAAGAAGATCTCGCTGCATCCCGAGTCGAGCTACACCCAGGAACAGTTCGACATCGTGCTGCTCTGAATCGACATCCACTACAAGACCCTACGAGCATGCCGCCGCTCGAACCCAGCCACGAGCGCTACCTCAACCCCATCGCCCGCTACACTGCGGCGACCCGCCCGGCTTTTCTGTCGGTCACCCTGGTCGCCTGCCTGATCGGCATCGCCAGCGCCCATGCGGGGGGTGCGGCGCTGAACCCGTTGCATGCGCTGCTGACGATACTGGTCGCACTGCTGGTTCATGCCGCGGGTAACGTCATCAACGACTACGCCGATCATGCCAGCGGCGCCGACGCGGTCAACACCGGGCGACTGTTCCCGTTCACCGGCGGCAGCCGCTTCATCCAGAACGGTGTGATCCCGGCACGCCACATGGGCTTGTTCGCGCTCGCGCTGCTCGCCGTGGTGGTGCCTCCCGGGCTGTGGCTGACCGCATCACAGCCGGGTGTGCTATGGATCGGCCTCGGCGGCGTGCTGCTCGCGTGGGCCTATTCCGCGCCGCCGCTCAAGCTGGTCTCGCGCGGGCTGGGCGAAGTCGTCATCGTCGCCTGCTGGTTGCTGGTCGTGGTTGGTGCCGATTACGTCCATCGCGGCGCGCTGGCCTGGACACCGGTGGCGGCAGGCTTCTCCTACGCGCTGCTGGTGGCCAACCTGTTATTCATCAACCAGTTCCCGGACCACGACGGCGACGCTGCCGCCGGCAAACGCACCCTCGTGGTGCGCCTTGGGCCAGACAGCGCCAGGTGGGGCTATTTCCTGATCGCACTCGTCGCCCATGGCTGGGTCGTGGTTCAGATCGAGCGCAACGCCCTGCCGCAAGCCAGCGGGCTGGCGCTACTGACCCTGGTCATGTCACTCACCGCCGCGCGCGAGCTGCGCGACCACGCCAGTGAACCGTCGGAGCTTGCCCGCGCGATCAAGCTCACGATCGGCGCAGCACTGCTGCATGGATTGCTGCTGACCGCCACCCTGGCATTCAACTGGCGCGCCTGACGCGCCGCTAGACAGGAACACTAGGATGATCGGTCGCATCAACGGCATCTTGCTGGAAAAGAACCCTCCCCAGATCGTGGTCGAGGCCAATGGCGTCGGCTACGAGATCGACGTACCGATGAGCACCTTCTATGGCCTGCCTGCCTCCGGACAGCAGGTCCGGCTCTACACGCATTTTGCAGTGCGCGAAGACGGTCACTTTCTCTACGGCTTTGCCACCGAGGACGAGCGGAGCGCTTTCCGCCAGTTGCTCAAGGTGTCCGGCATCGGGGCCCGCACCGCGCTGGCGGTACTCTCTGGCCTGTCGGTTGCCGACCTGGCCAGCGCGGTGACCCTGCAAGAAACCGGACGCCTGATGAAAATTCCGGGTATCGGCAAGAAAACTGCCGAGCGTCTGCTGCTGGAATTGCGTGACAAGCTCGGCAAGGCCCTGCCCAGGCTGCCGGCGGCAGTTGCCATCGCCGGGGCCGGCGCCAATGACGCCCGCAGCGACATCCTCAACGCCCTGCTGGCGCTCGGCTACAACGAACGCGAAGCCTTGGGTGCAATGAAGCTCTTACCCGAGGACGTCGCGGTATCCGAGGGAATTCGTCTCGCATTGCGCCAGCTTTCCAAAGTGTGAGCGTCGATGCCAGGACCTTCGCATGGCATCGAGCCGCAACTTCAAGATGCTGTTGAGTGAAGCGAAACGCACCGGTCAACGCGAACCGAACAAGCCCACCGCCATCGCCATCCATTCTTGACGCATCGCGTGATTGCACTACACTGCACATGAACAGCACATGCACAGGAGCAAAACCATGGCTACCGCAACCGAACGCATCCCGGTGTTGGTCACACCGCAGGAGAAAGCGCGCATCGCGATGATGGCGCGCGAAGCCAATCTGTCGATGGGTGAGTACCTCCGCCGTGCTGCCGCTTCATTCAGCCCCGCCGAGGACGAAAGACTGCTGCTTGGCATGATCGACCAGATGACCGCCACGACCGCGAACGCCAGCAAGGCCATCGACAAAGCCCTGGCTTTCGTGGCCGAGTCCGAGGCCCGCATCGAGGCACAGGAACGCGAAGCGAGCGTGCGCTGATGGGCGTCACCGAGAAGATGTGGGATGCGATCACCACGGTGATCCGCATGAACGACAAGATCGAGCGCATGGCCGACACCATGATCAACCAGCAGCGCAAGATCGAGCAGCTCAACGAGCGCGTCATCCGGCTCGAGACCGCGCTCGAGATCGCGCTTTCGCAGGGCGGCAAAGCCCCACGGCGTATCACGCGGACGGATTGAGGCTCCCGGTTCATTCAGGGTGGTACTCTCCCCCTTCGCGGCTTACGCCGCTCCCACAGGTGACGAACGCACACCGGGTGCGGCGGCGGCCGCTCCCTGTGGGAGCGGCGTGAGCCGCGAAAAAGAATCACAAACGCCAGACATCCGCCTCTCGCAGACATATTGGGCGAAAATTACGCCATGGCCATCGAAACCGACAAGCTCCAGGCGCCGCGCCTGATCTCCCCGCAGACCACCGACCGCCAGGAAGACGCGGTCGAGCGTGCGCTGCGCCCCAAGCGCCTCGCCGAATACGTCGGCCAGGTCAAGGCGCGGGAGCAGCTCGAGATCTTCATCGAGGCCGCACGCAAGCGCAAGGAAGCGCTGGACCACGTGTTGCTGTTCGGCCCGCCGGGTCTCGGCAAGACCACGCTGGCACACATCATCGCCGCCGAGATGGGGGTCAGCATGCGGCAGACCTCTGGGCCGGTGCTGGAGCGCGCCGGCGATCTGGCCGCACTGCTGACCAACCTCGAGCCGCACGACGTGCTGTTCATCGACGAGATCCACCGTCTGTCGCCGGTGGTGGAGGAAATCCTCTACCCCGCGCTCGAGGATTTCCAGATCGACATCATGATCGGCGAGGGGCCGGCTGCCCGCTCGGTCAAGCTGGATTTGCCGCCCTTCACGCTGGTGGGGGCGACCACCCGGGCCGGCATGCTGACCAACCCCTTGCGCGACCGCTTCGGCATCGTCTCGCGGCTCGAGTTCTACACGCCGGAGGAGCTCGCCTTCATCGTCTCGCGCTCCTCCCGCCTGCTCGCCGTCGAGACCGACGACGCCGGCGCCTTCGAGATCGCACGCCGCGCCCGCGGTACACCGCGCATCGCCAACCGGTTGTTGCGCCGCGTGCGCGACTACGCCGAGGTCAAGGCCAGCGGCAAAATCACCTCCGACGTCGCCGATGCCGCGCTGTCGATGCTCGATGTGGACAAGCTCGGACTGGACGTCATGGACCGCAAGCTGCTCGGCGCAATGCTGGAAAAGTTCGGCGGCGGCCCGGTCGGTCTCGACAACCTCGCCGCCGCCATCGGCGAAGCCTCCGACACCATCGAGGACGTACTCGAGCCCTATCTCATCCAGCAAGGCTATTTGCAGCGCACCCCGCGCGGCCGCATGGCCACTGCATCGATCTGGCAACACTTCGGCCTCGCCCGGCCCGGAAGCGACAACGACCTCTTCCCCGGCCGCTGAGTACCCGCGGTGCGCACCTTTCTCGCCTTTGTCATCGTGCTGTGTCTGATTGGCGGGCTGTACCTGCTGCAGGGCCCGGACTTCTACTGGCCGGACCGACGCGACCCGTCTTACGCCGCCTACCTCAGCGGCACCGCATCGCAGCTGCTTGGTCTTGCGCTGCTGTTGATCGCCGGGCTCGGCTTCATGGCAGCCCACCAGGCCTCACGCGCAACCGGCCGCGCTGCGCCACGCGGCTGGCAAATCCGCTTCTTCGTGCTGACCATGCTCGCGCTCGGGCTCATCGCCACCGCCTTCCAGATGAGCGAATACGGACCCAACCCGGAGTCACGAAGACACGCCGGGACACAGCGCTGACAGTCCTGCGGCTCAGGCACCTTCCAGCGCCAGCCCTTCCAGGTGCCCACCTTCCGGCACCGCGAGCCCGATCGGGTGATCCGCTGCTGCCGACAGCCGGTGAATCTAGAAGCCGCTCAGCGCTTGCGCGCCCTCGGGTGTGCCGCGTCATAGACGCGGGCGAGATGTTGAAAGTCGAGGTGGGTATAGACCTGGGTGCTGCGGATGCTCGCGTGGCCGAGCAGTTCCTGCACCGCCCGCAAGTCACCGCTGGACTGAAGTACATGGCTTGCGAAACTGTGACGCAGCATGTGCGGATGGACATGCTGACCGACAGCGTGGCGCAGCGTCCAGCGCGTCAGCCGCGCGCCGATAGCGCTGCGGCTCATGCGCCTACCAGTTCGGGTGACGAACAGCGCGACTTCGGCGCTGGCCGCCCACGCATCACGCTGGCCCAGCCAGTCGCGCAGGGCCGCCAGCGCCGGCGCGCCCACCGGCACGGTGCGCGTCTTGCCGCGCTTGCCGGTAACCGTGAGGGTTTCATCAGCCAGGTCCACACTGCCGACGACATCGAGCGAGGCGAGTTCGGACACGCGCAGACCAGCGGAGTACATGAGCTCGAACATCGCCTTGTCGCGCGATTCCAGCCCGTCTTCCGCCTCGACGTCGAGCATCGCGCCGGCTTGCTCCGGCGTCAGGGTATGCGGCAGCGTTCGTGGCGCGCGCGGCGCACGGACCCCATCGACCGGATTTGCCTGTGCGAGACCCTGACGGACCATCCAGCGGTATAAGCCACGCCACGCCGAGAGCACGCGTGCGATCGACCGGCCGCCCAAACCCCCTGCGTGGAGACGGGCAACGAAACGCCGGATGTCGTGACGCTCCAGAAGCGTCAGCGCTCGGCCACCGGCCAGCTCGCTCAAGCGCAGCAGGTCGCGACGGTAGCTTTCGAGCGTCAGGGGAGCAAGCCGGCGCTGGCTGGCAAGATGTTCCAGCCAGTTCTCGCATACGGCCGACAGCTCTCCCGGACCCGGCTGCACCACCTGCGACTCAACCCAGCTGGCAGCGCAGCGCCGACGCGACCAGGTCGCCGATGCGGTTCAGGTAGAGTGTGCCCATTTCAGGGTAGAAACGGCCTTCCTCCTGACTGGCCAACACCAGCAGCCCGAAGACCTGGGCCTCGCGACGCAAGGGGACCATTGCGACCGAACGGATGTGTGGTGCGGCCTCGCCCATCCAGTGCAACACTTCGAGATTGCTCGGCGCGCCGCAGTAGGGCTGACGCAGGTCTCCTGCGAAAAAACGGACCGCTTCACTGACCTCGGCGAAATCTTCGTCGTCACGCGTCAATACGCTGTTCCAGATACGCCACGCGACATGCGGGACGCGAAAGTCATCGCGCAGGCTCCCGACCAGCGCATGCCGCACATCCGCATAGCCATCAGCCTCGAGCAGTTCCAGACACATGCGATGCACCTTTTCGCCGATTTCGTCGTTCTCCTCGCCAAAACGAATCAGCTCCGCGAGCTTGATCTCGAGCGCGCGGATCTTGTCGCGCAGCGCATGCAGCTGCCGCTCGGCCAGGGTGATCGCCTGGCCGCCATGCGGATGCGGCACTAAGATCTCAGCGAAGATATCGCCATGAGTACTGAGGAAATCGGGGTGCTCTCGCAGGTAACGCGCGACGTCTTCTGCATTCATTTCTCAAGGACTCCTTGTGGTTCAACCTAGAAACCTCGGTTGGACGTGTTCGAGTGTGCCTCTGGTGCGTCGTCTGGCAAGGCGCGACGAGGCGGCATGGTCGCTCCCTGCAAGG
>CAYTAY010000175.1:0-6919 GCA_964435845.1 uncultured Azoarcus sp. | reverse complement strand
GTCAAACTTCTACTGCCACCCCGGCATAGCCGGGGGATTTCCCGGATTGGTTTAACGTTCCGGTCGGGGCTGTCCGGTACTGGAATCATTGTTCGGGATGACAGGCGCGGGGACCGCCGTGGACGCCGCGCACATGCACATCTTCGTTCGGTGCCCCCGGACACAAAGGCTGTGACAACTCGTTCAGGATTCCGCAGTGGGCTGCGTCCCGCGTCTCGTGGCACCGTTCGCGCAAGCTCTTGAGCTGTCGCTCCAGTGCACGAAGTTCGCGAATGCGGGCGGTAACGTGACCGATGTGCGTGTCGAGCAGCGTGTTGACATCACCGCAGTTCTCGGTGGGTGCGTCCTTGAAGCGCAGCAGAATGCGAATTTCGTCCAACGCCATGTCTAGCGATCGGCAATGGCGGATGAACGACAATCGCTCGGCGTCGACGCCCTCGTAGATGCGGAAATTGCCGTCCGTACGCGGCGGGGCAGCCAGCAAGCCTTCGCGCTCGTAGTAGCGGATGGTTTCTACCGGGGTGCCGGTGACTCTTGCCAGCTCACCGATTTTCATCTTGCTTACCCTCCAGGCCGGGACAAAGGTCGTGCCTGCATCTTAGGTACTTGACTCTGTAGTGACTACAGATTGTTAAATGACTTTAAGTCCAGACAAGGAAACCGAGCATGAGCAAATGCAGTGTTGGCCGTTGCGGCTGTTCCAACGAACCACGATCGACTGTCGAGTTGTCGCCCGAAACCACTGACAGGGCCCCGCACCGCCTCGACGAGGTGGATTGGCCGACGGATGCCGCGCTGGTCCGCAACAATCTGGAGCCCCTCGACGGCATGACGGGCCTGGACTTCACCCTGACCCGGCACACGTTGGACGTGAGCGGTCGCCTCGACTCGCCGCCCTTGGTCATTCCGGTCGCTGGCCCTCTGCGCACGATGCTCACGATCGCCGGAATGGACTGCCCGACCGAGGAGGCGTTGATCCGAAGCAAGCTCGCCGGTATGGACGATGTGGCAGCACTCGATTTCAACCTCGTTCAGCGGCGCCTGACCGTGACGCATCGTCCGGGCGCATTGGACGCGGTCCTCGACGCCCTGAAGGACATTGGTCTCGCGGGCACGGTCGCTGCCGGGGGCACGGAGGGCGCAGCACCACCAGCGAAGTCCGCACCGACGACCCACTGGTGGCCGACGGCGCTGGCCGGAGTCACCGCGACGTTGGCCGAGGGGGTGTATTGGGTCAATGGCGGTGACCACTGGGCCGTCCTGGTACTCGCGCTTGTGTCGATCCTCAGTGGCGGCTTGCCGACCTACAAGAAAGGCTGGATCGCGCTCAGGCATCTCAATCTCAACATCAATGCACTTATGTCGATTGCCGTGACCGGCGCGATGCTCATCGGGCACTGGCCGGAAGCGGCCATGGTGATGTTCCTCTTTACGTTGGCCGAGATGATCGAAGCGAAATCGCTCGACCGGGCCCGCAATGCCATTCGCAGCCTGATGGAACTCGCGCCCGACACCGCGACCGTGCGCCAAGGCGACGGCCGCTGGGTGGCTCTGCCGGTCAAGGCGGTGCCATTGGAGGCCGTGGTACGCGTGCGCCCGGGTGAGCGCATTGGGCTCGACGGCGTGGTGATCAACGGACGTTCGACCGTGAATCAGGCGCCCATCACAGGCGAGAGCTTGCCGATCGATAAGTCTGAAGGCGACAGCGTGTTCGCGGGCACGATCAACGAGGCGGGATCGCTGGAATATCGCGTGACGGCCGAGTCGAACCATTCCACCCTGGCCCGCATCATCCACGCGGTCGAATCGGCCCAGGGCAGCCGCGCACCCACCCAGCGCTTTGTCGACCAGTTCGCCCGGATCTACACGCCGGCGGTGTTCATCGTTGCGCTGCTGGTGGCCATCGTGCCACCGCTGGCTTTTGGCGGCGCATGGATGGATTGGATCTACAAGGCCTTGGTGCTGCTGGTGATTGCCTGTCCGTGCGCACTGGTGATCTCGACGCCGGTCACGATCGTCAGCGGGCTTGCTGCGGCGGCACGCAAGGGTATTCTGGTGAAAGGCGGGGTGTATCTCGAAGAGGGGCGAAAGCTCGCCACGCTGGCGCTCGACAAGACCGGCACGATTACGCACGGCAAACCCGCCCAGACCGACTTCATGGTGCTGAGCGGCGACGCGAATGAGGCCAATATCCTAGCGGGAAGTCTCGCCGCACGCTCGGATCATCCGGTCTCGCTGGCGATCGCCCGTGCCGCGACGGAGATGGGAGAGGTGTTGCGCGAGGTGGCCGAGTTTGCCGCCATTCCGGGCCGTGGCGTACGTGGCGGCATTGATGGCCACCGCTACCATCTCGGCAACCTTCGAATGATCGAGGAACTCGGGTTGTGCTCACCCGACATCGAAAGAACGCTCGACACGCTCGAACGCCAGGGCAAGACGGCGGTGTTGTTGGCCGATCAGACCAGAGTGCTGGCCATCTTCGCGGTTGCCGACACGCTGCGCGAGACGAGCCGTCAGGCCATCGCCGATCTGCATTCCCTGGGCGTGAAGACGCTGATGCTCACGGGGGATAACACTCATACGGCCGAAGCCATCGCCCGCGCGGTGGGTATCGACGAGGCAAGGGGCAATCTGCTGCCCGAGGACAAACTCAGGATCATCGAATCGTTGCTGACGCACCGGAAGGGGGGCACGGTCGGCATGGTGGGCGACGGCATCAACGATGCGCCCGCGCTGGCCCGCGCGGACATCGGCTTCGCGATGGCGGCGGCGGGCACGGACACCGCCATCGAGACCGCGGACGTGGCGCTGATGGATGATGACCTGCGCAAGATTCCCGCCTTTGTGCGCCTGTCGCGGGCTACATCCGACGTGTTGATCCAGAACATCGTGGTAGCGCTTGGCATCAAGGCGGTGTTTCTTTTGCTCACCGTAAGCGGGCAGGCCACGATGTGGATGGCAGTATTCGCTGACATGGGGGCGAGTTTGCTGGTCGTGGCAAATGGGCTCCGCTTGTTGCGGCGATAGGGGCGAAGATGTCCAAAGGGAATCGTGAGGGTGCGGGAGCAGTACCAGGTCTACCGGCCTCGGCTTCGAGCTCGATCGTTTCCGGTTGGGCGTCGTCCCGAAGACGAGGTCTCTTGCACGAGCCGACGGCCTCCGTATCGCCTGCACGCACAGGGGCGCGTGGTCTGTCGATTGTGCTCAGACGTTCCCGGACGGTTGCAACGCGATAACCGCCATGCCGACCAGCGCAATGGCCGCACCCGCCAGATCCCAGCGCGTCAGCGCCACGCCATCGACGACCCGCAGCCACAGCAAGGCGACTACGATGTACATGCCGCCATAGGCAGCATAAGTGCGGCCCGCCGCCGACGGGTGCAGCGTCAGCAACCAGGCGAAAAGTGCTAGCGACGCGGCGGCCGGTAGCAACAGCAGGACGGTCCTGTCCTGCTTGAGCACCAGCCAGGGCAGATAGCACCCGATGATCTCGGCCAGCGCTGTTACCGCGAACAACGCGCTCAGTCTTGCCAGTTCGATCATGGGCGCCCCTGCAACGAAGCGATGAGCGGACAGCTCACCGCACCGCGTGTCGCCCCACAGTGGGCGACAAGCTGGCTGAGCACCGACTCGATCATGCGCAGATCAGCGAGTCTCATCCGCACGTCCTCAAGTTTGCGCTCGGCAAGGCTGCGCGCCTCGTCACAATGGACGCCGTCTTCCAGCTTCGCAATTCGCTCACTTCATCCAGCGAAAACCCAAGCCGTTGAGCAGCCTTGATGAAGCGCACACGAGCACGGTCGTCATCAGCGTCGCGGCGAATGCTGCCGCGCGGGCGCTCAGATTCGGGAAGGAGGCGCTTGCGCGGGTAGAAACGGATGGTTTCGACACTGACACCTGCCGCCTCGGCCAGCACACCGACGGAGAAGCGGTCGATTGAGGTCTTCATCATGCTTGATTCCGTACTTTGGTACGGAATCAAGCTTACACCATGCAATCGAAGACCTCGATCGAGCACTTCCCTCGCGCGCGCAGTGATGGGCACGGCGCCTTGCTCAACGGTGGAGTGGCGGCCATCCTCGCTTCCCGTCATCGAGCGGCACCTCGGTCGTTACCGTACCGATACGTGGCGGTGAGACTCTCGTGGACCAATCGTTCCAACTGTTCATCGCCAAGACTCGGGAGCGGACGTCCATCGACGAAGAATTCCGGGGTATCGGTTACATTCAGGGCGCGTGCGTCCGCCAAGTCCTGCGTGATCAAGCGCTCGATCTCCGGCGCCTTCATGTCGCGCCGAAGTTGTTCGAGGTCCATTCCCAGGTCCTGCACCTCCAGCCACACCAACTCAGCGTGGGCCGTGTTGTATACCATCCACCAGGATTGCGAAGTCAGCAGCGTTTCCAGCGTCTCCCAATATTTGCTCTGCTTGCGCGCGCCTTCGAGCAGTTTCACGACATAGTCGGATCCGGAGTGGAACGGGGCGTAGCGAAGCGACAGCCGAATCCTGTCGGGAATGGCCACCATGAGTTGCTTGACGCGGGAATGGAAGCCAGGGCAAGTCTCACATGCTGGGTCGAGGAACTCTACGATATGCACCTTCGCGTCCGCATTGCCGAGCGCGGGGGAATGCGCCCGCACGAGATTCTTGAGGTTTTGCTCGACGAGTTGTGCCGTCTGGTCGTGATCGTCCCGTTGGTAGAACTGCGTAGCAATTACAAATACCAGTAGTACCAGTGCGGCCGCAGCAATAAGCAGAATTCTTCGATTCATTTTGAACTCTTGACGTGCGCCAGGGCAGTCAAGCCAATGATGACGGAAAACGTGGCAACCGACAGCAGCGGAATCGTCACGAAACCGAACCACGTAATCTGCACTTCCAGCCTGATTATGGCGATCAGCGTCCATATATCATGCGCCGGCATTCCCGCCCGACCTCGCGGATCGGCAGTCCTCCGCTGACAAACTGAAGCCAACAGTCGTCCGGCCTGCCGCCGACAGCGCAAATGTCCGTCCTCCATGCATACGCGCAATCGCCGCGACGATCGACAAACCGAGACCGTGGTTCGTCTCGCCATGTTCGCGAGCAGGGTCCACGCGGTAGAAGCGGTCGAACAGCCGCGAGAGATGTTGCTCCGGGATGGCCGGACCGGCGTTGCCGACCGATAGCGTAACGGTGCCGGAGTCGTCCGGTTCGATGTCCAGATCGATGATCGACCCCCGCCCAGCGAACCGGGTCGCATTGGCGAGGAGGTTCGATACGGCCCGCCGCAACAACGCCGCATCAAACGCGCCGCCGCTGTCCCCACTCACGCGAACGGTTACGCCGGCCTCTTGTAGGGCAGCATCGTGGAACTCGACGACCTCGGCCGCAAGCTCGGCGAGACTGCCGACAGGGGTCCGACGCGCACGCTCGCCGCGATCGGCTTTCGACAGAAACAGCATGTCGTTTACGAGGCTCGCAAGGCGATTAAGGTCTTCGAGGTTAGATCCCAGGACCTCTCGCAGTTCCCTGGTGCTTCGTTCCCGGCTCAACGCCAGTTCTGTCTCGCCGATCAGCGTCGCCAGCGGCGTTCTCAACTCATGGGCGACGTCCGCATTGAATCCTTCCAACTGCTGGTACGCATTCTCCAATCGAGCCAGCAAGGCATTGAACTGCGCAATCAATGGCTGCAACTCGTCCGCTTGCGCGGAACCGTCCAGCGACTGGCCGATGCTTTCCGGGGCGAGTGCCGCGGCCTGCTGCGCCAAGTCATGAACCGGCGCCAGTGCGCGCCGCACCAGCCACGCGCCGCCCGCGGATACGATTCCCGCGCCCGCCAGCGCACTCGCAAGCAGGGTCCACGCCAGGCGCCTCATCAACTCGGCATCGGAACCTGTATCGAGGGCCATCTCGGCGCGCAGCATGGTCGTGCGCGACCACGGCGACGGGATGTCAAATGCTATCCGGCACTGATGCCCGGACATACCGGTAGCGGGGTGGGTGGTGTAGATGAGCGTGTTGGCGCCCTCGATCAGACGCAAGCGAAGGTCGGTATGGCCGAAGAAGAAATCGTCGAGTTTGTGTCGCAGGCTCGCCAGATCGTCCTGCGTCACGATCTCGGCCACAAGGTGGCGGATCACCTCCTGCTTGTGCCGAAGCTCCTCGTCCTGCCGAGCCGAAAAATTGAGGCTCGTCGCGACGTAGACGACGATGCATACGAGACCCAGCCCCATGAAGGTCTGCACCGCCAACCACCACGACAACCAGTGGCCAAGCGAATGCGGATTGCGCTTTGTCATTCCCGGTTTTCCAGGACATAGCCCATGCCGCGCACGGTGTGCAGCAATTTTTTCTCGAACGGATCGTCGAGCTTGCCACGCAGCCGACGCACCGCGACCTCTACAACGTTCGTATTGCTGTCGAAGTTCATGTCCCACACTTGTTCGGCAAGCGTGGTGCGCGACAGCACCTGCCCGTGCCGGCGCAGCAGCAGCGTCAGCAGCGTGAATTCTTTCGCGGTCAGATCGAGTCGCTGTCCGGAACGCGAGGCCTTGCGCCGGACCAGATCGAGCTCGAGATCGGCCAGCCTGAGGATAGTGGGATCTGGACCGACCCCCGGAGCCGCACCACGCCGTAACAACGCCTGTACGCGGGCGAGCAACTCGGACAGGGCGAAGGGCTTCACCAGATAATCGTCGGCACCGGCCTGCAGCCCCTTCACGCGATCTTCCACCTTGTCCCACGCCGTCAACATCAGCACCGGTACGTTTTTAGCGCGCCGCAATTCGCGCAGGACAGCAAAGCCATCCATCCCCGGCAGCATGACGTCGAGCAGCACCAGATCGTAATGGCCGTCGAGCGCCAAGTGGCGACCGTCGCTGCCATTAGCAGGATGCTCAAAAACCCCCGACCAGCCGATGCCAATGAGATAATGGCAGG
>CAYTAY010000174.1:356-6953 GCA_964435845.1 uncultured Azoarcus sp. | reverse complement strand
TGGGCCTCGTGCCGGAGTCGCCGCTGGGCCGGCTTTTTCGCGACGAAGCCGGCCGCCTCAACCAGCGGATCGCCGCCTTGTGCGAACGGGTCAGCTTCGTCGCGGCCGGATTGCCCTTGAAGCTGAAATAAGTCACGGACCAGACAAGCGAACGCCCGCGATATGCCGACTTGATCACAGACTTCGAGCTGCACGCCTTCTTACAATGAAGGCATGGAACTACGGACGGCGCGAACAGTGACAACCCAGAGCCCGAGCTTGCGAAACAACCGCGAAACCAAATGCGGCGGCGACACCAGAATCGAAATCGGATCGGTCGCTTTGCTGACCGGGTTGGTGCTGCCTGTGCGTGCAACTGCAACGATGATCCCAGAAACATCGGTTGATTGCACTCTATGACCTTGAATGCATACAACGCCTGGGATGCGCAGCTTCGACGACGGTCACCCGCGGGGTGAGTCGGCTACGTGCCCGATTGCCCCCCTGGTGCGTCGCCTGGCTGCGTTGTTCCTCCTTGCAGGGGCGGAAGCGGGGTTTCGCGGCGCATGCGCCGCGCCGCCGGAGCCGGCCGGATGTGCAAATCCGGCCGTGGGAGACCATGCCGCGTCGTCGCGCCTTGCCAGACGACGCGCCAGACACACACTCGAACACGTTCAAGCGAGGTTTCTAGAATGAGCGACCCGATACAGCACAGCGCCATGGGCTTGTGGCCAACGCCAGGCATCGACCTCCTCAGTGCTGTCTTCATCGGCGTGCTGATGGCGCTGGCCGCGCACAGCCTGATGACATACTTCTTCCTTGGCGAGCGGGTCCGCATCGCGCACGCGCTCCTCGCGCTGTCGCTGGTCACCGCGCAGCTACTGCTGGTGGGCGGCATCGAACCGCCGCGATGGCTCGACGGAATCCACGGCGCGGAACTCATGCTGCCGAGCGGTATCGCACTGGCGGGGCTGTTCGCATCGATCTTCACGCGGGACTTCTTCGACACCGCTACCAACGCCCCCCTTTACGAACGCCTGCTGCTGGTCACCGCAGCGTTGTTCGGGCTGTCGCTCGTGGCGATCTGGATCATGCCGCTACCTTACGGTGTGCATGGCGCGTGGGGCACTGCCATGCTTTTCGCGGCCCTGGCGATTGCCTGCTCCATTCGCTGCATGCAGTTGCACGTGGCGGGTGCAGGCTTCTTTCTGGCCGCCTGTGCCTCGATCATCGTCGGCCAGGGCCTGGCGAGCGCCGCGAGCCATGGTCCGGCACAGCTCGTCGCCGCCGTCAGCGCAGAGGCGGGGTTTCTGATTGCTGTCTTGTTGCTGTCTGTAGCCATGGCCCGACGCACCGATGTTGCGCGTGGTGCCAGGGCCGCGCGCCTGGCGTCCGAGCTCGAGACCTCAAAACAATCGCTGGCCGTCGCCCGGAAAACCGAATCTGTGCTCATGCGCCGGCTGGAAGACCGCGCCGTCGAGCTCGACGCTGCCAACGCCCGGCTGGTGGAGCGCACACAGAAAATGGAGGCGCTGACCCACCGCGATGCGCTCACCCAGCTGCCTAACCGACTCCTGCTCGAGGATCGCACCAGCCATGCGATCACGCGTGCATTGCGCCACAAGGCGCGGATCGCGGTGATTCTCGTGGACATCGAAGCTTTCCGCAAAATCAATCAGGAGTGCGGACGTTCGATTGGCGACGAGTTGCTGGTGCTGCTGGCGCACCGCCTGAACGCGCGACTTCGCGCCGGCGACACCGTCGCCCGTATCGGTGGGGACGAGTTTGCCGTGCTGCTCGAGGACGTCTTCGAACAGGATGACCTGGGGCGCGTCATGAGCGGTGTCGCCGACGAGTTGGCCCTGCCCTTCGTCCTCGGCGACAAGCGGATTGTCATCGAGGCATCAATGGGTTTCGCCTTCTATCCCGAGGACGGCGACGACACCGCATCGCTGCTCAGGTCCGCAGATCGGCGTATGCTCAAGGTCAAGCAGGCACGCGCGCAAAGCGACGTCGCGACCACCTGAGCAGCGCTGGCGTAGAATGACGCGCTTTGTTGCCAGACAAGGCGCGCCATGCATTTCGACATTCTCGTACCGAACCCGTCCCTGGGTCCGCAGATCCAGCACCGGATCGACCGCAAGACCAAGCCGGTCGGCGCACTGGGCCGGCTCGAAGCCCTGGCGCTTCAAATCGCACTGATTCAGCAACCCGACGAACCCGAGGTCCGCGCCCCCCACATGCTGGTGTTCGCCGGCGACCATGGTGCCGCGCGAGCCGGGATCTCCGCCTACCCTCAGGACGTGACCTGGCAGATGGTGGAGAACTTCCTCGCGGGCGGTGCCGCAATCAATGTCTTCTGCCGCCAGGCAGACATGGGATTGAGCGTGGTCGATGCCGGGGTTGCGCATGATTTCGGCACGCGCGAGGGACTGATCGATGCCAAGATCGGGCTCGGCACCGGCAACTGGCTGGAGGCCCCCGCCATGTCGTGCGCCCAGGTTAACGACGCTCTGGAACGTGGGCGTGCGCTTGCGCATGAGCTAGCCGACCGTGGCAGCAACCTCCTGGGCTTCGGCGAGATGGGCATCGGCAACACCGCATCGGCATCACTGATCACCCACTGTCTCACCGGCGCGCCGCTCGAACTGGTCACCGGGCGCGGCACCGGTCTCGATGACGCTGGTCTCGCCCGCAAACTGACAATACTCGAGCAGGCGATCGCGCGCGGGGGGTGCCCCGGCGAGGCGCGACGTGTGCTGAGCGAGTACGGTGGCTTCGAGATTGCGATGATGGCCGGCGCGATGCTCGGCGCCGCGGAACAGCGCATGATGCTGCTCATCGACGGTTTCATCGTAACCGCCGCGCTGCTGGCGGCACACCGGATTGCGCCAGAAATCCTCCCCTATTGTGTGTTCGCCCACCGCTCGGAGGAGCCCGGCCACGCGGTACAGCATGCGCATCTTGGCGTCGAGCCACTGATGGCGCTTGACCTGAGGCTGGGTGAAGGCACCGGGGCGGCACTCGCACTGCCGCTGGTGCGCGCAGCGGTCGGGTTCTACACCGACATGGCAAGCTTCGAATCTGCCGGTGTCGCAGGCTGAACCATCCGCTGCATGCGCTACCAACTTGAACTCTTCTTCACCGCCATGGGTTTCTTCACCCGGATTCCGGTGCCGGGCTGGGTGCCGTGGTCCATGGAGCGCCTCAACCATTCGGCGCGCTACTTCCCCCTGGTCGGCTGGATAGTCGGTCTGGTCGGCGCAGGCAGCCTGATCCTGTTCGCGCTGGTGTTGCCAGCCACGATCGCCGTGCTGCTGTCGATGGCAGTCACGATCCGGCTCACCGGCGCGTTCCATGAGGACGGCTGGGCCGATACCTGCGACGGTTTCGGCGGCGGCCGGGACAAATCCCAGACCCTGGCCATAATGAAGGATTCGCGCAACGGCACCTACGGGACCGTCGGCCTGGTGCTGATGCTGCTGGCCAAGGCGGCCGCGCTGGCAACACTTGCAGCGGACAACGTCTGGTTGGCGGCAGCCGCGCTGCTAGTGGCGCATCCCCTGTCGCGCCTGGCCTCGACCAGCCTGATCCATACGATGGAATACGTGCGCGAAGACGCGTTGTCCAAAGCCAAGCCGCTCGCACGCAAGCTCGGCAGCCACGAACTCGCGATCGCAGCCTCCTTCGGCCTGCTGCCGCTGCTCTTGGTCACGCCGACGCGCGCGCTGCTGGCCTGCGCGCTGGTCGCGCTGGCAACTTTGCTCGCCGCCCGCACCTTCCGATGCAAACTCGGCGGCTACACTGGCGACTGTCTGGGCGCCGCCCAGCAGGTAACCGAACTCGCTTGTTACCTCGCACTGGTGATGACATGGAACTCCATCTGATACGCCACCCCCGGCCGGACGTCCCCACCGGCATCTGCTACGGCCAGACCGACGTCGGCCTCGCGGAATCGGCCACTGAAGTCGCGGCGCGCCTGCGCCCACTCCTTCCCGCTCGGTTCGCCCTCCACGCCAGCCCCTTGTCCCGCGCACGCCTGCTTGCCGAGGCCCTCGGCGAACCGACGCTCGATGACCGCCTGATGGAGATGCATTTCGGTCAATGGGAGCTCAAGGCATACACCGAACTGGGTGATGCGGTGGACCGCTGGGTGTCGGACCCGCTGGGCTTCTCGGCACCCGGCGGCGAATCGGCCATGGATCTGGCGCGACGCGTGCGGCACTGGCTGGATGAGCGCATCGCGCAGCGGCACGAAACGCCACTGGTCATCGTCGCCCACGGTGGACCGCTGCGCGTCATCGCCGGCCACCTCCTCGGCCTGCCAGCCGAGCGCTGGCTTGCGCTCGACTTTGCCTGCGGCCATGTGACCCGTCTGGACGTGCAGGACTGGGGGGTGGTGTTGAAGTGGTTCAATCGATGAACCGACAGGCAAGGCAGGACAGCCAATCAACCCTGACTCGCGCACTCGCGGTCTGTGCCGCGCGCCTGACGTCATCATGGCGCTGCAGGGGGCGGTCACGCAAGATGCAAGTCTGCATTCTGCTTGCGTCGACACGACTGTTTACGCACAAGGGCCTCGCTTTCGCGAGGCCCTTGTTTTCGCGACATTCGTCGCGACAGGTCAGTTGCAGGGCTGGATTACATGCCCATGCCCATGCCACCCATACCGCCCATACCACTCATGTCAGCCATGCCACCGCCCGCAGGCCTGTCGTCCGGCGCTTCGCCGACCATGCAATCGGTCGTCAGCATCAGACTGGCAATCGAAGCGGCGTTCTGGAGCGCGGTGCGGGTGACCTTGGTCGGGTCCAGCACACCCATCTCGACCATGTCGCCGTACTCGCCGGTTGCCGCGTTGAAGCCGTAGTTGCCGGTGCCTTCGACGACCTTGTTCACCACCACGCTCGGCTCTTCACCAGCGTTGGCGACGATCTCGCGCAGCGGCTGCTCCATGGCGCGCAGCACGATCTTGATGCCGGCGTCCTGGTCATGGTTGTCGCCCTTGACGTCGCCCAGGCTGGCGCGGGCGCGCAGCAGCGCGACACCACCGCCCGGGACGATGCCCTCTTCCACCGCAGCGCGGGTGGCATGCAGCGCATCTTCGACGCGCGCCTTCTTCTCTTTCATTTCGACCTCGGTCGCGGCACCGACCTTGATCACCGCAACACCGCCAGCCAGCTTGGCGACACGCTCCTGCAACTTCTCGCGGTCGTAGTCCGAGGTGGCCTCTTCGATCTGGACACGGATCATCTTGACGCGCGCTTCGATGCGTTCGGTCTGACCTGCGCCGTCGATGATGATGGTGTTCTCCTTGCCCACCTCAATACGGACTGCCTGGCCAAGATCGTCCAGGGTCGCCTTCTCGAGCGTCAGGCCGACTTCCTCGGCGATTACCTGTCCGCCGGTCAGCACGGCGATGTCTTCGAGCATGGCCTTGCGCCGATCACCAAAGCCCGGGGCCTTGACGGCGCAGGTCTTGAGGATGCCACGGATGTTATTCACCACCAGGGTCGCGAGCGCCTCGCCTTCGACGTCTTCGGCGACGATCAGCAGCGGACGGCTGGCCTTGGCGACCTGCTCGAGCACCGGCAACAGATCACGGATGTTGGAGATCTTCTTGTCGAACAGCAGCACGAACGGGTTCTCGAGGATCGCGACCTGTTTGTCCGGGTTGTTGATGAAGTAGGGACTGAGGTAGCCGCGGTCGAACTGCATGCCCTCGACCACGTCGAGCTCGTTCTGCAGGGACTTGCCGTCTTCGACGGTGATCACCCCTTCCTTGCCGACCTTCTCCATGGCGTTGGCGATGATCTCGCCGATGTCGGCATCGGAGTTGGCAGAGATGGAGCCGACCTGAGCAATCTCCTTGCTGGTCGAGCACGGCTTGGACAGCTTCTTCAGCTCCTCGGTGACCGCGAGCACGGCTTTGTCGATGCCGCGCTTCAGATCCATCGGATTCATGCCGGCGGCGACATATTTCATGCCTTCGCGAACGATGGACTGGGCCAGCACAGTCGCGGTGGTCGTGCCGTCACCGGCGATATCGGAGGTCTTGGACGCGACTTCCTTGACCATCTGCGCGCCCATGTTTTCGAACCTGTCCTTGAGTTCGATTTCCTTGGCGACGGAAACGCCGTCCTTGGTCACGGTCGGGGCGCCGAACGAGCGCTCGAGCACGACGTTGCGACCTTTCGGGCCGAGGGTGACCTTGACTGCATTGGCCAGGATATTGACACCAGCGACCATGCGGTCACGGGCGGAATCACCAAACTTGACTTCCTTAGCTGCCATTGTTGCTTACTCCTTGAATTCGTTGATCGGCGTCGTCAGGCGGGTTCAGCCTTCGATGACACCCATGATGTCTTCTTCGCGCATGACGAGCACTTCCTCGCCCTCGACCTTGACGCTCTGGCCGGCGTACTTGCCGAAGAGCACCTTGTCGCCGGCTTTCACGGCCATCGGCCGAACCTTGCCGTCATCGAGGATCTTGCCGTTGCCGACGGCGATCACTTCGCCTTGATCGGGCTTTTCGCCGGCCGAGTCGGGGATAACGATGCCGCCGGCGGTCTTGCGCTCGGCCTCGAGACGCTTGACGATCACGCGGTCATGCAAGGG
>CAYTAY010000174.1:0-332 GCA_964435845.1 uncultured Azoarcus sp. | reverse complement strand
ATATTCATCGAGTCACTCCTGTTGTGTCAGTCTGATTGATTGTTTCGGAGCGGGTCAGCACCCGCATCCGGAGATCACTATGGGCTCGCTTTCGCGGACTTGTTAGCACTCACTGCCAACGAGTGCTAATAGTATGGGCGACCCCGGCCGATTTCAAGAGCCCTTCACGAAAAAACAGCCCTTCACGAAAAAAGAAAGTGGGGTATCCGGATGAGTGCGGTTGATTAGCGGCGCCATTGGCTGCGAGGAATTTTCACGTGGAGAGACGACGGCGCGCTTTTTGCGGAGCACGGAGGTGCAGGATGATCTTCCCCTGCTTTTCTGGGTCTCGG
>CAYTAY010000173.1:0-6997 GCA_964435845.1 uncultured Azoarcus sp. | reverse complement strand
CATCGCGGTGGTGAGCGGATAGGTGACCTGGTCCTCGACCACCTGCGGCGCCTGCCCCGGAAACTCGGTGAACACGATCACCTGCACGTCCGACAGATCGGGCAGCGCATCGAGCGCAGTGTTCTTGAGCGCGTACAGGCCCGCCCCGATCAGGAACAGTGTGGCCAGCACGACGACGAAGGCATTGCGCCCGGACCACTCGATGAGACGGTTGAGCATGTCAGTGGCCCTCGTGGTGTCGCTCGGCGGAGCTGCCAGACGGGGGGCGGCCGGTCTCGGATAGCGACTCGATCTCGATCACGACGAATTCCCCGTTGCCACGGCCCTCGAAGGCGAAGCGGATCGGCGTGCCGGGCGCCAACCCCTCGACCAGGGCCGGATCGGCCAGCCCGAACTCCATCGTCATCGCCGGCCATGAAAGCTCGGGGATGTCTTCATGCGTTAGCATCACGGTGGCGCTTTCGTCGAAGTAGTCTTCGAAGGAGCCGCGGGTTTCATAACGTGCCGGCCCTTCCTCCGGATCGCCGTCGCCGAAGTTCGCCAGCGCCGCCTGCAGGTTGCTCTCGGCATCGATCAGGAAGTTGGCCGACACGACGACACGTTCATCGCTGTCCAAGCCGGACAGGACCTCAACATGGTCGCGGCCGCGCAGGCCGGTCTCGACGACCTGTGGCCGGAAGCGTCCCTCGCCTTCGGCCACCAGCACGATGCGGCGCTGCCCGTCGTCGATGATCGCCGACGCCGGCACGGTCAGCCGCGGTGCATCACCGGCGGTCACGATCTCCACGTGGGCGAACATCCCCGGGCGCAGCAATCCCTCGCTGTTCGCCAGTTCAAGCCGGACCGGTGTGGTCCGCGTCGCGGCGTTCAGGGTGGGGTAGATGTAGGTGATCCGTGTGTCGAAATGCCGCCCTGGATAGGCATCGATGCCGACTCGCGCCGGCTGGCCGGTCGCGATGCGTGCGAGATCCTGCTCGTATACATCCGCCAGCACCCAGACCGTCGAGAGATCCGCGATACGGTAGATCGCCATGCCGGGCGTAAAGCGCATGCCTTTGACTGCGGTCTTCTCGAGCACGATGCCATCAGCCGGTGCGCTGAACACCACGCTATTGCCGCTGGCTCCGCCAGCGGCCTGCCAGTTGCGCAGACGCGCGCGGGCTGCGTCGGCCAGCCGCTGGGCGCCCTGTTGCGCGACCGGATCCGCACCGGCCGTGCTGGCCAACCGTTCGGCGATCGCCAGTTCCTGGCGTGCCGAGACAAGCTCCGGGCTATACACTGTGAACAAGGGCTGCCCCCGGCGCACTGGGTCGCCGGTCGCGCTCACATGCAGGCGCTCGATCCAACCCTCGAAGCGGGGCGAGACATCGTGGATTCGCCGCTCGTCCAACTCGATCCGGCCGACTGCGCGCAGCGCCGCATCCAGTGTGCGGCGTTCGACCGCGGCGGTGCGTACCCCCAGGCTTTGCAGCCGCGCCGGGCTGACCCGCACCGTGCCGACATCGTCGCCTTGCTCGTCGGCATAGACCGGGATGTAGTCCATGCCCATCGAATCCTTCTTCGGCGCCGGAGAGGTGTCGGGTAGGCCCATCGGGTTACGGTAGTAGAGGATGACCCGCCCGCCTGGCGATGCGGTATCAGCCGCGGCGGTCTGTACCGGCGCATGATCTCCCGCCGCATGGGCGTCGATCGCGTTCAGGGCAAGCGGATGCCCACCGGAGGCATGCTGCTGGCCGAACTGATAGCCGACCGCCAGCGTGGCAGCGGCCGCCACGACGAACAGGCTGGTTTTGAGGGCGGGCTTCACAACGGGGCTCCCAGAAGTTGTGCCAGGTCGGCCGCGCTCAGTGCGGCTTCGACCTCGGTTTCGAGCAAGGCGAGACGGGTACGCAACACGCGCTGCTGGGCGGCGAGGACCGGCGCGAATCCGACCGCGCCGGTTTCATAGCCCGCCCGCGCCGATTCGAGGCCGGCTTCGGTTTGCCGCAGCAGGGTGTCGCGTATCAACCGGGCCTGGCCGCGCCGGGCTTCCAGCGCGGCATGCGCTTCACCGACCGCACCGGCCAGCCGGGCCTCGGCCGCGTCACGACGAGCCTCGGCCGCCCCGCGCGCATACTCGGCCTCGCGTTCGCGGGCGCGGCGGCTCGCCTGCTGCAACGGGATATTGAGTTCGAACATCACATCCCAGCTCTCGCGCCCGCCGCGCGGACGATTGTTGGCGACCGAGATGCCGAAATCCGGATAACGGTCGCGATAAGTCAGTGCGCTGCTGCGCTCGGCGGCCAGCAGGCTGGAACGGGCGCGCGCCAACACCGGCGCATGCTCGTTCGCCTGCTTGATCAGCGCCATCAGCACGGCCGGGGGCGGCAAGGGCGGCAAGGCGGTCGGCTCGGCCAGCGGTGCATCCGGCGCCCGCGGCAGAAGGGCATTCAGGCTGGCCTGCGCGGCCGCACGCATCCGCGTGAGTTCGACCGCCTCGAGCCTCAACTCGGTGAGTTCGCCCTGTACCTGCAATACCTCTTGCTGGCTAGCGAGCCCGAGGGCATAGCGGCTCAGCACCAGCGCCTCCAGGCCCTCATTTAGCGCAATCGCCTCGCCGAGAATGCGCGCCTGGTCGGTTGCCCGGTAGTAGGCGATGAAGGCGCGTCGGATCGCGGACTCGATCCCGAGCCGGCTCTGGACCACCTCGGCGGCGGCCCCGGAGGCAAGCGCCTCCGCCACCTCCCCGCGCAGCGCGCGCTTGCCGGGATACGGCAGCATCTGCGACACGCGCACCGTGGTCGAGCCGACCTCGCCGGGCAGCAGCGACGCCGACCGCCCCGGGTTCATCGCGTTGGTCACGTCCATCAGCTCGATCTCGAGCCGCGGATCGGGTAAGGCGGTCGCGGATGCCACGCGTTCACGAGCGGCGGCCGCATCCAGCCAGCTCGCAGCGAGCGCCGGGTTGTGTTCGCGCGCATGAGCGATCAGTGCGTCCAGATCGGCACCAAGCATCCGGCCGGGTGGGAGTGCCTCGGCGAGGCCAGCCGCGCTCCAGACCAAAACGAGCGAACCCAGGCAGGACAGCAGGATCCGGGATGGGCGGGCCGGGAAGCGGATCGGTTTCAGATTCATGGTGGTGTGGCTGGGTGTGGGGTGCAGGGCGCGTTCGGGATTGGACTCAGATCAAGTGCAAAATCAATGGCCGGCTTTCTCGATCGCGGTGACGACGAACTCGTCGCCATCCTTGTCGGCGGCGAAGCGCACCTTGTCACCGTTGGCCAATCCTTCGAGCGAAGCCTCACCACGCGCCCGGAAGGTCATGGTCATTGGCGGCATGTCGAGATTCGCGAGTGGCCCGTGCGCGATCGTCACGGTGCCGGCATCGGCATTGACCCGACGTACCGTGCCTTCCGAAAGATCGGATGCGGCGGCCTCGCTAATGACGGCGGCCGGGGCAGACCCGCGGTGGTGGCCGGCGTGGCCGGCCTGCGCCAGCACCTGCCCGGCACTCAGGCCAAGCACGCCGACGAGCGCGATCGACGCGATGACGAAACGGGGCAAGGTTGAGGATGACGAAGTTTTCATAGCGGCTCTCCGAAGAAGTGGGAATGAATCGAGGCCGCGCGTCCCGGCAATGACGGCGCGTTCAGCCTGGCGACCGGCGCATGATGCGAGCGCGATACAAACAGCAAGCTGACGCCTCGATTACATCTTTGTAATCTTCGCGGCACTCCCGGCGAGCACTGGCAGAATCCCCTCATCGCAACAGGCGGAACACATTGGTGAAAATTCTGATCGTCGAAGACGAACCGAAGACTGGGGACTATCTGCGTCAGGGGCTGGGCGAGGCGGGACTCGTCGCCGATCTGGCGCGCGATGGTCTCGACGGCATGCATCTCGCACTGACCGGCGACTACGATTTACTCGTGCTCGATGTGATGCTGCCCGGCGTCGACGGCTGGACCATCCTGCAGGCGGTGCGACGCGCGGGGGGCGAAATGCCGGTGCTGTTCCTGACCGCGCGTGACGCAGTCGAGGACCGGGTGCGGGGGCTCGAACTCGGCGCCGACGACTATCTCGTCAAACCCTTCGCGTTCTCGGAGCTGCTCGCTCGGGTTCGCACGCTGTTGCGCCGGGGCAAGAACAAGGATCCCGAGGTACTACGCGCGGCGGACCTGGAACTCGACCTGATGCGGCGCCGTGTCACACGCGGCGGCATGCGGATCGACCTGACCGCCAAGGAGTTCGGGCTGCTCGAACTGCTGTTGCGCCGGCAGGGGGAGGTACTACCCCGTTCCTTGATCGCATCCCAAGTGTGGGACATGAACTTTGACAGCGACACCAACGTGATCGAAGTCGCGGTGCGACGCCTGCGCGCCAAAGTGGATGATCCGTTCGAGCCCAAGCTGATACGCACCGTACGCGGCATGGGCTACGTACTCGAGGCAGACGATTACACATGAGGCGCGTGTCGCTCGGCGCGCTTTCGCTGACCTCCCGGCTCGCGATCCTGTTCGCAGTCATGGCGAGCGGATTGCTGATCGTGGTCGGCATCGCGATCGACCGCGCGGTGTCGGCCCATTTCTATGAACTCGATCAACACGCCTTGTCGGCCAAGCTGGCCGCCATTGAAACCTTGCTGGCAACAACCACCTCCGACGAGGCCCTCGCCGCCTTGCCTGGTCGCGTGAGCGACGCGCTTGCCGGCCACGAAACTGTCGCACTCCGGCTCGTGATTCCCCAACATGGATGGCTACATGCGGTGCTCGACGATCGCTTCGACAACAGGAATCAGGTGTTGGCCTCCGCGACCGGCGGATTGACGAAGTGGCAGGATGTGGACGGAACACCGTTCATTGGCCAGGTTGCCACGCTTCGCGTCCCCTTGCCCGAGCCGGTGGCGGCGGAGGTGTTGCTCGGGCTTGACATCTCCCACCATGTGCATTTTCTGCGAAGCATGCGTCTTCAGCTGGGCATTGGCATTTCAGCGGCCGCATTGCTCGCGGCGATGCTTGGTTGGCTGGCGGCACGCGAGGGGCTCGCTCCGATGCGGCGGGTCACCACCACCGCCCGTCGACTGTCGGCCGAACGCCTCCGCGAGCGGCTGTCCGAGGAGGACGCCCCGGCCGAAATGCGGGATCTGGTCGAAGCCTTTAACGGCATGCTCGAGCGGCTCGAAGCCTCCTTTCGCCGGCTGAACGAGTTCTCCGCCGACATCGCCCACGAACTGCGTACCCCGGTGTCGAACCTGATGACCGAGACGCAGGTCGCCCTGTCGCGCAGCCGCACGGCAGACGAATATCGCGAAGTGCTGCACTCCAACCTCGAGGAGTTCGACCGGCTCGCCCGGATGATTGCCGACATGCTGTTCCTGGCCAAGGCCGACAATAGTCTGCTGCCGAAACCGGCCGAGCGGGTCGCCCTCGAAACCGAGGCGACAGCATTGCTCGAGTTCTACGAGGCTCTGGCTGACGAGAAAAGCATCCGGATGAAGCTGACCGGAGCCGGCGAAGTCGTTGGCGACCGGTTGATGCTGCGCCGCGCTTTGTCCAACCTCTTGTCGAACGCGATCAGGCACACGCCGCAAGGCGAAATCATCGAGATCAGCATCCAGCGTGATCGCGACCATGTTCTGCTGACGATCAGTAATCCAGGAGACCCCATTCCGCCCGATCAACTGCCGCTCGTCTTCGAGCGATTTCACCGGGTCGATCCGTCTCGCTTGCGCCAGGGCGACGGCTCCGGGCTTGGCCTGCCGATCACTCGCTCGATAGTCGAGGCGCACGGAGGGTGCATTCAGCTCGAATCGGATACAAATCGGACGGTGTTCACAATCGTACTTCCCGCCTGCGAATGGGGGGAGCGACGAACGGTTTGCGTAGTACGCACCGTTGGAATCGAGCAACAAGCCGACCGCCATTGAAACCGGGCATGAACGCTTCCTCGCAGACCGGATCGGCCGCAGTGGTACCGATGCGCCGTCGGGGCGCTTTTCTACCTGTGGTGGGTTCAGAAGCACTTGTTTGGGTAGCAGGAGAAGGCCCGGCATGCATTGCCCGCAAGCATAGTTTCGGCGACTGCTTCGCTCACAAAGCTACCCGTCGTCGGCGAAAGCCGGCTTCGTCAGGCGAATGGCTGCTTTCGGGTCCGAAGCCCAGTTCAACGTCGGCTTGGCGGAAAGATCGCCACCGGCCGGTCGTGGCCGGGTGCTGAAATAGGAAGTTGTGTCCGTCAAGTTGTGCAATTTGGTTTTCAGGTAATCGGTTGATTTCTCATGCGTCATGGTCGGTGCGGAGGGCGTAGCCCGGATACTCTTCCGCGACTTCCTTTGCGAGCGCGAACTGTTAGCCAACATCAGCCGAAATGCGTCATGCTAGATCGAGATCAGTCACATACCCCCGGCAAAGCCGGGGGCTTGAGATGGTGAGCGCCTCAAAGGCGCCCTAAAATCGTGGGCCGCCCAAGGCGGCTACACACCCAACTTCATCTGGTCGTACCTTTCATCCTCGTCCTCCTGATGACGGATGTACGCTCTGACCATCGCTTCATCCAGTCCGACTGTCGAGACAAAGTAACCTCGGGCCCAAAACGCCTCGCCCGTGAAGTTGCGCTGCCGACCGCCGAAGCGTCGTGCGATCGCAATCGCACTCTTGCCCTTGATGTACCCCACCACATTCGACACCGCGTACTTCGGTGAAATGCTCAAGCACATGTGAACGTGGTCCGACATCAGGTGCCCTTCCACGATCCGCGACTACCGCTGCGCAGCCAACTCATGAAACACCTCACCCAGGTGCCGCCGCAACGCCCCAAAGATCCGCTTCTTGCGCCTCTTCGGGATGAACACCACGTGGTACTTGCAATCCCACTTCGTGTCACTGAGGCTCTGGTACTCTTTCATCGTGATCTCCAACTCTTGGTCGAGATGGAACGATCACGATGACCGCCGTATAGGTCAAACCGTGCTTATCCGGTTTCCACCCAAACCCACTACCGGTAGTATGTTGAGCATCTG
>CAYTAY010000172.1:0-7012 GCA_964435845.1 uncultured Azoarcus sp. | reverse complement strand
AGCACCAACAAGCGGCTCGAATTCTCCAGGCGTGTGTCGGTGCCGTCCGTGCCGCGCGACAGGAAGCTGGAGCGCCCGTACTCGGTTCCCAGACCGCCCTGTGCAAACGCGCCGACACCGAGTGTCAGGGCACCGATGCGGTGGACGTAGGCCAGTTCGGGCGCAAAGTAAGGTCCACGATTCCTGCTGCGCGCGCGAGAATCGACGGATTCGCCGGTTGCCTCGTTCCTGACCGTGATATCCGTCGTCACCAGATCAAAACCAACCATCACTTCACGGCCGTTCTTGCTGAACGAGAGATTGGCCGGATTGGTAAGCATGCCGCCGGGGCCGACGTCGTGCGCCGCTGCGGTACCGCCCATTGCACGCGATACGGCACCGATTCCTTCAAGATGAAAAACATCGGTCGCAATTGCGAAGGAACTGAATCCCGACAGTGCCCCAACGGTCAAACCCATTGCAATATTATTTGCCTGCATGTGGTGTCTCCTCTTGTTAGCAGGTGTTTGTCTTTCCATCGACGTCGCCGCGCCCCTCAGAAGAAGCGGTCAAAATGAATCTGGCCGAAGGGCACCTGGTGATCGACCATCAGCAGCTCCTGGATGGCCTGTGTCATCGGCGGCGGCCCGGCAAAATAGAACTCGTATTCCGCCATGCGCTCCGGCAGCACACGCTCGAGCTGTTCGTGGACGTGACCGGTGGCGCCGGACCACTGGCTGTCTTCGCCAGGCACAGAAACGGAGGGAATGAAGCGGATGCGCTCGCCGAAGCCGGGCAACGCCCGCAGCATCTCCTCGCCGCAGACGTCGCGCGGGGTGCGGGCACCGTAGAAGAAATACAGGGTACGTTCGCCCAGCAGGCCGCCCTCGACGGCGCCACGGGTGATCGACACCATTGGCGCCAGGCCAGAACCGCCGGCTACGCAGACGATGTCTCGCGAACTGTCGGGACGCAGGTAAGCAACGCCGTAGGGACCGTCGAGGCCAATCTCATCACCAGCGGCCAGTCGGTCGAAAAGTATATGCGTACCCTGCCCGTGCGGAACGCGCCGAACCTGGAAATGCCATTCACCACGCTCGTTCGCGGTGTTGCTCATCGAGTAGGCGCGGGAAGCAGCAAGCCCGGGCAAGTCCAGCATGGCGTACTGACCAGGCAGGAATGCGGCCCCCTGGTTGACGACGAAACGAAACTCGCGCAAGTCATGCGTAATGTCGCACGCACCACCCAGCCGGGCCGAGCGGCGACGCGGCCGGATGACCGGTACATACTCACCGGCAATCGGGGCGGCGATGGTGATGTCACCGAGTGCCCGGCACTGGCATGCCAGATGCCGGCCGCGCCGCTTGTCGCGCTCGCTCAGGCCCGGCGCTTCGGGCCACAGAATCTCGATCTCGCCATCGAGTAGCTCGAACTTGCAGCCGCCGCAACCGCCGGAATTGCACTCGTAGGCCAGCCCGACCCCTGCGCGCAGTGCCGCGCGCAGGATGCTGTCCCCGCCAGCCTGCACAAAGCTGCTGCCATCCTTCTGATAAGTGATTCTTGCCTGATCGCTCATGGCCTCTCGCTTGCGAAAACAGTTGTCCTCGGGGCGCCAGCGCGCCCCGGACAAGGCAAAGGACTGAGCCGGATTACAAGCCGAGCGAATGGCGGAATTCGCGGGTCGCCGCCTTCGCCGAAGCTGAGGCTTCGACCACGTCCGGCAGCTGTGCGCAGTAGGCGTCGATCGCCTTGTCGGCCAATGGCTCCCACTTGGCGATCCAGTCTCGGATGATCTCAAGGTTGCCCGGCACTTCCAGCGCCATCCTGACAAAGGCGCTGGCCCAACGGCGGTGGCGGGCCGAGTCGATCAACTGAGCATCGGTGATCAAGCCGAGCAGCGTGTCGCCGTTGTGGCGGGCCGATTCACCGAGCTTGCGCAGCACGCTTTCCTCAATGGCCGGTTTGGCGACCAGGTTCAGCACGACCATGGCTTCGCCCCAATCCCAAACTGTCAGGGTTTTTTCTATCAACTCGCGGAAGCCCTGCCAGACCGGATCGGCCTCCCAGTACTGGCGCTCTCCAACACCGAAGTCCTTGTCGGAGAACTGCATCGACAACTCCTTGGTCCGGTAGGCAGTATGGCTTAGCCAGCGAAGGCTGTCTGCCATCTGGAAGTAGTTGCAGTTGGTGATGGTGCTGGCCGGAGAGACTTGGCCAACATAGGCGGAGGCCATCTGCAAGGCGTGGAACAGGTAACGGGAGGGTGTATAGAAACGCGCTAGCGTACCCGCCCAGCGCGGATCGAGCGCCTTGTCGTGCTCGCGCTGGTTGAACTGGTCGAACAGGCCGAAGACATAGGTCTCCTGACCGTCCTGCATCATGTTGTAGGTACGATAGACCACTTCGTCCGGATCGCGGAAGGCATTCCAGTCAGCATGCTTGAGCGGGGTACCGAAGGTGTTCTTCTTGTACCACTGGTTCATAAACATGTTGGGATCGAGCTCGTAAGGCGAGTTCGGGTCTCGATCGTTGTAGTGCAGGTTGGCACTGACAATCTCATACTCGCTCGGCTTGCGACGGCGAGCGGCGAGATGGCTCCACGTCTTGAGCGGCTTCAATACTTGGGTTTCGGACATTCTTGTCTCCTCGTTTTTTGATATGTGCTGACCGGTGTTGCGCTAGCTCGGGCAGCCCTTACATCTTTTTCGTGAAATAGAAGCGGATGGAGTCGTCACCGCTTTCGATCTGACCAGCGAAAGAGCTCAGATCGACTTCCAGGTCATTCATCTTGAACGGGCGACCGAGTTCGTCTTCTATGGTCGCGCGGTGCAGAACCATCTCGTGCTCGGTGTGGATACGGATATAGGCACGCTTGTCGTCGACGAAAACTTCTTTGCCAGGGTTGTCCACCTTGGCTGCTTCGATGACCGCCATCGCCAAATCGCCAGCCCGCATCACCGGACCAACCATGTTGTTGTGATAGGCCTGCCCTAAATTTGATGCGCTCATTTCTTTCTCCTTGCCATGTTCCTTCAACGCATCCCTGACGGCGCACACCGGCGCGACAGATGCCAGTTGAGGATTCAGTGTGTTTTTCAACCAGCTGATGAGTTTCATCCGTGTTTCGGTCTGAGCCGAATCGGAGCCAGTTCAGCTATGAGCAAACAAAGGGGTTACGCCTTCGGTTTCGACGAGAATGTCGTCGCCGCTCAGCTTGACCGGGTATTCCGCCAGGGCACAGTCATCCGGGTTAATGCCCTTGCCGTTACAAGCATCGAACTGCCAGAGATGGGCGCGACAGACAATCTTCTGGCCGTCGAACTTGCCCTCCGAAAGCGGAATGTCCTGATGCGGGCAAATCCCCTGGAAAGCCTTGATCTCCCCACCCTCGGCCCAGACCAACAGAATTTCGTGGCCATTGACCGAGAACGACTCCATCTCCCCTTCCCACAGGTCATCGACCGTGCAGACCTTGGTAAAACTCATGCTTCTCTCCGATGTCTCAAGAATGGGTGCATCGCTTGTGAGCACTACGCACTACGCAGCTTCCCAGATGATTTCGACGGTCTCCGTCGGCTTCAGGCCAGCCTCGGCCACCTTCATCGTGCGAGGCAAGAACTCCTTCGCATCTTGGCGGCGGACGCGCATGATGCAGTCGGGACGGGCACTCACCCGGCGCCCGACCGAATGCACAGCGGCAGCAGCAGCCACTTCATCCATGGTGTTCTCGGTATCGACCGGCAGCAGTTGCAATACGAAATCGCCCTCGAAATTTGAGGTCAGCGGAAATAATGCCATTTGATCAGTCTCCTGTTTGGACCGGACACAGCGCCCACAGCGCCGTGTCCGTGCTGGTGGTTGTCGTAGATCAACCCGCCTTTTTGGCGGCACGCATCGCGCGGTATGTCTCGGCCCAGGCGTAGTTGTGCGCGTCATCCCCAATCTCGCCCGGGGCCAGGCCCATGTATTGCAGCGCCCCGCCCAGATCCATCGGCTGGATCATGCCGGCCAGAAAGCGGTCGACGATGGAGAGATGGCCGGCATAGCGCTCGGGCTCCTGCTCGAAAATCCAACGGTCCACCTCGGAACCAAAGTGGTAGAGGCGACCGTTGTATTCCAGCGGGTAATCCTTGACGTTCCAGCCCTTGCCCGGCGTACCGAGAATTGGCAACTGGCACATGTTGCAGACGACGGGCAGCGTTTCCGGATAGGTCATGGCCATGTTGCCGTCGACGACGTTGTCGATGAAGACATCCCAACACTGGCCCCAGGTGTCGTTCCAGCCGGGATACTTCTCTTCCAACCACGCACGCTCGTCCGGGGTGACACCGGCGGACGGGTTCCACCACAGCGTCGGACGCCAGAAGTAGGTACCGAGGTGCATGCCGTGGTGGGTCTGGCTGATGTCATTGAGGAATGTTTCCCAGTACCAGGGCAAGTCGAGACCCAGGTCGGTCAGCGCGCGCTCGAACTGGGCGACGATCCACTCTTCCATGAATTCCTTGAAGGATTGCTTGCGGTGTTCGAGCGGTGTGTAGTAGTCCATGATCGGCCCGGTCAGCACCGAGAACAGCTTCCAGGCGCGCCACACGGCGATGTCGACGCGCTTCTGGGCTTCTGCCTTGTGGCCGTTCTCTATCAGCACCTTCAAGGCCGGGCCGCCGATCTGGGCATGTCGCGATTCATCGGTCTGGATGCTGGAGATCAGGTTCGCGAAGGTGTGGTCGCCAGCTTCGGCGGCATCGGCGGCGAGGCCGAGGAACTGCATGTTGGTGAAGCCGGTTTCAAAGCCGAAGGTCAGCATGATCGAGACGCTGATCGCGTCGCGCGTCATCATGATGTCGTCGAAGAAGTGACGCGCCGCAATCATCGCCCATTCGTTGGTGTCGTAGGCCTTGAACGCCCAGTCCATCTGGCGGTCCTTCGACACATGCTCATGCGGGAAGTAGAGTTGCAGCTGGCCGTGGCGGATCTCGTCCAGAGAGCCGAGCGTGGCCATGTTGCGCATGCCCGGCGCCTTGGAGAAGCGCACCATACGTGCCTCTGCACTGGCCGCGGCATATTCGGCGCGAGCGATGGCACCGTAGTGCGACTTCATCACCGACTTCCAGCCCGGGTCGGCGTTTTCAAAGATGCGGCTGCGCTCGAGTGCAGCCTTCACCGAGTATGCGCCGGCGTCCTTGTCACGCTGCACCTTCACATACTCGGGATAGCTCTGCTTGTAGGGTTCGTCGTACTTTTCCCAGGCGTTCTGCGGCAGGCCAAAGTCGCCCGAGAGTTTGGGCGGATACAATTCGCCTTCGGTCACGTACGACGGGGTCCAGTTCGTGCTCCTGGCCAGGTCGTACCAGTCCATTCTGCTGAGTAAAGCCATTTTTTGTCTCCTCTATGTAACAGGCTTGACGGCCTGCGATTTCCGACTTACGGCGATCTCGATCACAAAATCTCAGCGCGAAGTGAGTTTTCTCGAGATTTTTTGATGCGAACCGACAATACAAAAAGAACGATGAGGCGACAATTAGACTTTGGTTTAGGTTGATGAACTCTCGCCTTCGGGACGTTCGATGATCACCTTGTGCCGCCGCGACGTGCTCACGGCCGGATCACGACCTTCTCGACATTGTCGAGCTTGTTGGCAAAGATCTTGTAGGCCTCGTTCGCCTGCGCCAGAGAAAATTCGTGCGTGAACATCTCTGTCAGGGTGATCTTGCCCTCGAGGATCATCCGGTGCGCCTGCCACATCTCGGGCCACACGCTAGCGAAGCCGCGCTTGTGCAGTGTGATGTCGCGGAAGAAGATGTCGAGCAGGTTCATCTTGTGCTCAACGTCGGTGAACACGCCGAGCCCGGCGATGGTACCGGCGGCACGCACAAGCTGATAGCACAGATCGAGGCTTTCGCCGGTGCCGACCATTTCGATCACCTTGTCCACGCCGCGCCCCCCGGTTGCGGCTTTGACCGCATCCACACCTTCATCGCCGGGCGCAAAAGTTTCGACGCCATAGCGCTCAGCTGCGGCCTTGCGCCGGTGTTCCACCGGATCGAAGGCGAATACCTTGCCCGGGTTGCGCTTGACCGCCAGATCCAGCGCCATCATGCCGGTCGGCCCAAGGCCAACCACCGCCAGGCTCTCGCCGATCTGCACATCGACCAGCTTGTTGGCCAGCAAGGCCGTCGGCAGGTTGCACGACAGCGTCAGCGCATGCTTGTCGTCCAGTGCGTCATCCACCTTCATGGTGTGCGCCTCGGCGTGCGGAATGACAAGATATTCGGCCTGCGTGCCGTTCAGATCCCCAAAGCCCACGCCATAACCGTAGACGGCG
The DNA here is from genome assembly GCA_964435845.1 of uncultured Azoarcus sp. Taxonomy (GTDB): domain Bacteria; phylum Pseudomonadota; class Gammaproteobacteria; order Burkholderiales; family Rhodocyclaceae; genus Azoarcus_F. The sequence goes on along the minus strand of CAYTAY010000172.1, from coordinate 711 downwards.
GACTTTGTCGTTTCGCAATGGGCCGTGTTGCCAACCTTGCACATGAAACAATCCCCGCATGACGCCGAATAGGCCATGCTGATCCGGTCGCCCGCCTTGAAACGACTGACCGAGGCGCCGGTTTCCACCACCTCGCCACACAGCTCGTGGCCCAGCGTCGAGTGGCCCTTGCCCATGGCCTGGTCAAGCGTACCGCGCCAGATATGTAGGTCCGACCCACAGATCGAGGTGGCACGCACCTTGACCAGCATCTGGTGCGACGCGGTGATTTTGGGATCATCCACATCCACCGTGCGGATGTCCTCTGGTCCGAAATAAACAGCTGCTTTCATGATGCTATCCTCCTCAAGTCGGTTCTTTGCGTGATCACCAGCGCGTGACCGGCAAGATCACGCCATCCATCCGTCCCACTGCATAGTCATGCGCGGCTTGCACGACGGGTTTGATCGTTCCAAGTTCGCGCATGTCTCGGGCACATAGATCAGCAGGCTTTGCGGTGGGACTGCCCCGGCCATTTCCCCTCGCGCCCGAACGGGTAGCTCTTTCGGACGACGTCAGCGTCTTCCGCCCGCGCTCGCTATCACCACGCGACTTCATGCTTCTGGTTGACCCGAGCGCCTCAAAATCCGCACATCAAATCGGGCTTCCGCGCGTCAGCGCCCCAAATCCTTAGCCGTCACCCCCGCAATCCCCCAGTTCTCCTTCGGCATG
>CAYTAY010000171.1:0-7125 GCA_964435845.1 uncultured Azoarcus sp. | reverse complement strand
ATCAGCGGCATGCTGAGCAACCTCGATCCGCACTCGGCCTATCTTGATGCGGAGGCCTTCCGCGAATTGCGCGAGGGCACCCAGGGTGAGTTCGGTGGCCTCGGCATCGAAGTCGGCATGGAGGACGGCTTCGTCAAGGTGGTGTCACCGATCGAGGATACGCCCGCGTTCAGGGCCGGCATCCTGGCCGGAGACCTGATCGTCAAGCTTGACGATACGCCTGTAAAAGGCATGGCGCTCAGCGACGCAGTCAAGCGCATGCGGGGCAAGCCCAATACCCAGATCACGCTGACCATCATGCGCGAGGGTGAGTCTGCGCCACTCGAGTTCACCATCACCCGCGAGGTCATCCGGGTGCAGAGCGTTCGCTCGCGGATCATCGAGCCCGGTTTCGGCTACCTGCGCGTCGCCCAGTTCCAGGAGAATACCGCCGAGTCCGTCGTCGACCACTTGAATCGGCTTTACACCGAGGGCCCCTTGCAGGGACTGGTGCTCGATCTGCGTAACGATCCGGGCGGCCTGCTGCACGGTGCCATCGGGGTGTCGGCAGCCTTCCTGCCGCGCGATACGCTGGTCGTGACCACCGATGGCCGCGCTCCGGATGCCCGCCGCGAATATCGTGCCGCCCCCGAGGATTATCTGCGTGGCCGCCGTGGCGACTTCATCCGTCGGCTGCCCGACGAGGCGCGCGAGGTGCCGATGGTGGTGCTGGTCAATGCTGGCTCGGCCTCCGCCAGCGAGATCGTCGCGGGTGCGCTGCAGGATCACGGGCGCGCAGTCGTGATGGGTACTCGCACCTTCGGCAAGGGCTCGGTACAGACTATCCTGCCCTTGAACAACAACTCGGCGATCAAGCTCACCACCGCACGCTATTACACGCCAAGCGGCCGCTCGATCCAGGCGACCGGCATAGAGCCGGATATCGTCGTCGAGGAAACCGAGAATGGTTCTGCACGACGCACGCGCGAGGCTGACCTCCAGGGACATCTGGGCAACGGGCGTGGCGATGAGCCGTCGCAACCCGAGGCGCAACCCGAGGCGCAACCCGAGGCGCAACCCGAGGCGCAACCCGAGGCGCAGCCCGACGCGGCTCCCGGGAGCAGCGACGAACCAGCGCCGTCCCAGATGCCTCGCTTCGAGATGGGCGGGCCCGACGACTACCAGCTCTCGAGGGCGATCGCCCTTCTCAAGGGAGAGGACATCAGTCAGAATAAGGACTGATGGCTCAGGCACACAGGGGCGCGCCATGCGTCGGGAGACCGCGTACAAGCTGGCAGGCCGCAACCACAACCATCCGGTTGCGGGTTCCGGCCTGGACAAGCAACGGGAAATCCGCTTCACCAAGATGCCTCCCGGGCAGGTGGGGCAGGCACTGCAGGCGCTGCGCATGCTCAAGGGCGTCGTGGTCGCTCGTGGCCAGCGCGAGTTGAGCCTTGTCGTGCGCTATTCGATACTCGATTACTCGCTCGAACTCCTCGAAGACCTTCTGCGTGATGCCGGGTTTCACCTCGACAACTCGCTCTATGCCAAACTGGTACGCGCGCTGGTTTACTTTTGCGAGGAAACCCAGCGTCACAATCTGGAATCTCCCGAGCGCCTGATCAAGAAGTCGAACGAGGTCTACATCAATGTGTATGACCAGCATCCCCACGGCGATCACGACGACACGCCCCCTGAACTGCGCGAATACAAGTAGGTCGCACCGCCCTCCGGTTTTCGCCAAGAGCCCCCATGAACGACGAACAACTCCTGCGCTACAGCCGCCATATCCTGCTCCCTGAAATCGGTGTCGAGGGTCAGGAGGCGCTGCTCGCTTCAAGGGTGCTCGTGGTCGGTGCCGGCGGCCTCGGTTCTCCTGCTTGCATGTATCTTGCTGCAGCCGGGGTGGGGACCATCGTGCTATGTGACGATGACGACGTCGACCTGACCAACCTGCAGCGTCAGATTCTGCACAGCGAGGCGAGCGTCGGCAGGCCCAAGGTCGAATCCGGGCGAGAGAGCCTGCAGCGACTCAATCCCCTGGTCAATGTCGAGACGGTGCAGGCGCGGCTCGACGACGCAGCGCTGGATGCTCGGGTACCGCTTGCCGATGTGGTGCTGGACTGTACTGACAATTTCGCCATACGCCATGCAATCAATCGTGCTTGCGCACGGCACCGCAAACCCATGGTCTCGGGTGCTGCAATACGTTTCGACGGACAGGTGTCGGTCTTCGACCTGCGCCGGCCTGACAGCCCCTGCTATCACTGCCTTTTTCCGGAGGGCCAGGATGTCGAGGAGGTGCGCTGTGCGGTCATGGGAGTGTTCGCGCCGCTGACCGGCATCATTGGTGCCACGCAGGCCGCTGAGGCGCTCAAGCTGATCGTCGGCTGCGGCGAGTCGCTGAACGGGAGACTGCTTCTGCTCGACGGACTCGCCATGGAGTGGCGCAGCATATCCCTCGGCCGGGATCCGGCCTGCGTGGTCTGCGGTTTCTAGGTTCAAGCCGGCCCCAAGGCCAGATGGCTTACTGGCCGCTTGGGCGGGCGATGATGCGCAAATCGTGGCCGATTTGTCGAATGTCGCGTATCTGCAGCTTTCGCGCGCCTGCGAGCGAATCCAGCGCCGGCAGGTTGAACAAGCCCTGCGCCTGATCGCCGACCAGCAATGGAGCCAGATAGAGCAGGATTTCGTCAACGCAACCCTCGCGCAACAGCGAGCCATTGAGTCTGAGTCCGGCTTCGGCGTGGATTTCGTTCAACCCGCGCTCGCCGAGTTCGCGCATCAGCAGGGGCAGGTCGACCTTGCCGTCCGGATTCGGCAGCACCAGGAGCTCGGCGCCGCGGCTGCGCAGGCGGTCGGCCTTCGCGCGGTCGTCGCTGGCGGTGGCGATAAGGCAGCGGCCATCTTCCAGCAGACGTGCCTTGGGTGAAACCTCGAGCCTCGCGTCGATGAGTATCTTCAGCGGTTGGCGCTCGCAGGCCACCTCGCGCGCGCTCAGGCGCGGGTCGTCCTCACGCACGGTGCCGATGCCGGTGAGCACGGCACAGGCCCGGGCGCGCCAGGCGTGACCATCGCGCCGAGCCTCCGGGCCGGTGATCCACTGGCTGACGCCATTGTTGAGCGCTGTCTTGCCATCCAGGCTTGCAGCCGCCTTGAGTCTGAGCCAGGGTCGGCCCCGGCGCATGCGCGAGATGAAACCGATGTTGAGCTCTTGCGCCTCGTCTTCCAGGAGGCCGAGCTCGGCGACGATTCCGTTCGCCCGGAGCCGCTCCATGCCACGCCCGGACACCAGCGGGTTGGGGTCGCTCATGGCGGCGATCACGCGTACGATTCCTGCATCGATCAATGCGTCGGTGCAAGGCGGGGTGCGGCCAAAATGGGAGCAGGGTTCGAGGGTGACGTAGGCCGTCGCACCTCGCGCGCCTTCACCTGCCGCAGCGAGTGCGACCGCCTCGGCGTGCGGTTCTCCGGCGCGTTGGTGCCAGCCCTCACCGATGACACGTCCGTCGCGGGCGATGACGCAGCCGACCCTGGGATTGGGTGTGGTGGTGTTCAGCCCCTGCGCCGCAAGCTGCAGCGCGCGCGCCATGGCGGCGTGGTCAGCTGCCGAAAAGATCATCTTCGGGTGCTTGTTCGTTCTTGCGGGCGCCACGTGGACGTCGCGGTCGTGCCTGGACCTCGCGAATGACCTCTGAGAACTCATCAACGTCGGCGAAGTTGCGATAAACCGAGGCGAATCGGATGTAGGCGACCTTGTCGAGCTTCTTCAGCTCGCGCATCACGAGTTCGCCGACTTTCTCGCTGGCAACCTCGGATTCGCCCATGGACAGCAGGCGGGCCTCGATACGCCCGATTGCGGCCTCGACCGCCTCGCTGGCGACCGGCCGCTTGCGCAGCGCCAGTTTCATACTGCCTGAGAGCTTGGCGTGATCGAATTCGCTCCGGTTGCCGTTGCGCTTGACGATGTGGGGCATCTTGAGATCGATGCGCTCATAGGTCGTGAAGCGCTTGTCGCAGGCGACGCAGCGTCGGCGGCGTCTTACGACGTCGCCGTCTTCGTTTTCCCGGGTGTCGGTGACCTGGGTGTTCGGGTCACCGCAGAAAGGGCACTTCATGTGCGCTGCGCGGAGTCAGGGGGCCGGCGCTTGGGTTCAGCCGTAAACCGGGAAGCGCGCGCACAGGTCGGCGACCTTGCCGCGTACCTTTTCCAGCACCGCCTCGTCGCTGGGTGAGTCGAGCACATCGGCGATCAGGTGCGCCACCTGCTCGGATTCGATTTCGGTGAAACCGCGCGTGGTCATGGCCGGCGAGCCCAGGCGGATGCCGGAGGTTACGAAAGGCTTCTCGGGATCGTTCGGAATCGAATTCTTGTTGACCGTGATGCAGGCTCGGCCGAGCACGGCTTCCGCTTCCTTGCCGGTGATGTTCTTGGCGCGCAAATCGACCAGGAACACATGGCTTTCGGTACGGCCGGAGATGATCCGCATCCCGCGCTCCTGGGACAGTACCCGCGCCATGACCCGGGCATTGGCGATGACCTGCTCCTGGTAGCGGCGGAACTTGGGCTCCGCGGCCTCCTTGAAGGCCACCGCCTTGGCGGCGATCACGTGCATGAGCGGACCGCCCTGCAGGCCTGGGAAGATCGCGGAGTTGATCGCCTTCTCGTGTTCAGCCTTCATCAGGATGATGCCGCCGCGGGGGCCGCGCAGGGTCTTGTGGGTGGTCGAGGTGACGACATCGGCGTGGGGCAGCGGATTGGGATAGCAGCCGGCGGCGATCAGGCCGGCGTAGTGAGCCATGTCCACCCAGAAGGTGGCGCCGACCTCCTTGGCGATACGGGCAAAGCGCTCCCAGTCGATGTGCAGGGAGTAGGCGGACGCGCCGGCAACGATGATGCGCGGCTTGTGCTCGCGCGCGAGCCGTTCCATTGCCTCGTAGTCGATCTCCTCCCTGGCGTCGAGGCCGTAGGCGACGACGTTGAACCACTTGCCGGACATGTTCAGCGGCATCCCGTGGGTCAGGTGGCCGCCTTCGGCAAGACTCATGCCCATGATGGTGTCGCCGGGCTTGGCAAAGGCCATCAGCACTGCCTGGTTCGCTTGCGAACCGGAGTTGGGCTGGACGTTGGCAGCCTCGGCGCCGAACAAAGCCTTGATGCGTTCGATCGCGAGCTGCTCGGCCACGTCCACATGCTCACAGCCGCCGTAGTAGCGCTTGCCGGGGTAGCCTTCGGCGTACTTGTTGGTCAGCTGCGAACCCTGGGCTTCCATGACCGCATGAGAGACGTAGTTCTCCGAGGCGATGAGTTCGATGTGGTCTTCCTGACGGCGGTTTTCCGCCTGGATGGCGGTCCACAGTTCAGGGTCGATCTTGGCGATGGTGTCTTGGGACGAGAACATGGGGAGCGGGTCCGGGAGTGGCTGAAATCAAACGCTGGATTCTATCACGCGAGGTCTCCGGAAGCGCGCGTCGGTGCCGCTTCTCCGGGGCAATCGCATGAATGTTGAGTCCGCACCATTAATCGATGGTGTTCGTGCGTTTATGCGCTGCAGAAGCCCGGCTATGCCGGGCGATTCGGCCGCCGCACCCGCGCCGAGCGCTGCATCGCTCGGCATAGCCGGGCTCCTGCGGTGGCAAGCCAATCGAGATGACATTCATGCGATTGCGCTGGCCGCTTCTCAGCCGTTCGGAAGCTCGTCGCGCGAGGCAGGAAGATGCGCAGCCTCGGCCCAGGCGATCAGCGCCCAGCCCTCGGGTCCGTGCCCGACCCAGCTCAGCGCGGCATTCGGTATCTTGAAGTCACGTGGCGCCTCGAGGGGCTTGCCGGTCACAAGCCGGTGCACGATGTCGAGGACGCCGCCATGAGTGACCACCAGCACCCGCTGTCCGGCATGTCTATGCGCGAGCGACTGCATCGCACCCTCGACGCGGCGGCGAAAGGCCAGCAGGCTTTCGCCGCCGCCTGGAAACTCGAAGCTCGGGTTGCGCGTCTCGAAGGCGGCATAGGCCTCCGGCAGGCTGCGTTTGGCCTCCTCGTAGGTCATGCCCTGAAAGCCCCCGTAATGGCGTTCGCGCAGCGCCTGCAGTGCAACCGGGGCGATGTCGCCGGCAATGTTGCGGGCGGTCTCCACGGCGCGGACAAGGTCGCTGGTGTAGATCGCGTCGAAGCGTTCGCCCTTCAATATGGCCGCGGTGGCGCGGGCCTGGTTGCGACCGTGCTCGTTCAGCGGGATGTCGAGATGCCCTTGCAGGCGACGCTCGGCATTCCATGTGGTTTCGCCGTGGCGAACCAAGCACAGCGTCGTGCTTGTCGACGCGAAGCGTCGGCTGTCGTCGATCCGCGCTTCGTTGCAGTGTGTGGATTGCATATCCTTGGTTTCTTGGTGTTTTCCCTGATGGTGCCGGCAACGCTAATCGCGCACTCTTCGCGCTGGCAATTTGTAAACCTAGGCTAGAATCCGCGCTTTGGCAAAACCGGCCGTGGCGATGGTTTGTGCGTGAACCGCTGAAGGCAGCAGCGGCCGCAGCGTTCGCTGCGGCAAGGAGAGAGCGATGATGCTCAAAATGCTCGCGTTTCTGATGCGCGTGATCAACATGATCAACAAGATCGTCGGCAACGTGTTTTCCACGTTCGCGCTCGGAATTGTTCTCGTGTGCTTTGCGGTAGTGGTCGAGCGCTACCTGTTCTCGACGACCAGGCTGTGGATGCAGGACCTCTATGTCTGGCTCAACGGCGCGATGTTCACCGCCGTGGCCGGATATGCGCTGTTACGCAACCAGCACGTCAGGGTGGATATCTTTTATCGTCCGGCGTCAATCCGCAAGAAGGCGCTTGCCGACCTGATCGGTGTCTGCGCTTTTCTGTTGCCGTTCATGTACATCGTCACCACATACAGCTTGACCTACGTCCAGCGTTCGTGGCGCTTCATGGAGGGCTCGGCCAACGTCGGAGGCATGCCCGGTCTCTACATCCTGAAGAGTTTCCTGCTGGTATTCACCGCCCTGGTGGCGCTGCAGGGGCTGGCGATGCTGATTCGCTCGGTGCTCATCCTCGCCAGTCGCGAAGATCTCGTGCCCGCCGACTACCGCTACCAATACGACGACAAGGAGTAAGCGGGGATGGATCCTGTATTGCTGGGTGAG
>CAYTAY010000170.1:0-7216 GCA_964435845.1 uncultured Azoarcus sp. | reverse complement strand
GGCTTCATCGCCTCGGAAACGACGTTGGTATCCAGGACGATCATTCAGTCGAAGCGCAACGGTTTGGCCGGCGTCTTGTCGCGCACACTCTCGAAGACGGCGAAATCTTCATTGGTCAGACCGATCTTGCGGCCGATGGCGGCCAGGGCTTCCCCTACGCGCACGCGCTTCTCCGGCTTGACCACGGCCGCCAGAATCTCGCGCACCTCCGCTTCCGTGCTGCGGCCGTGCTGGGCCGCCCGCACGCGCAAAGCGCGATGCACGTCATCGGGCACATTCCTTACAGTCAAGATTGCCATGATTCAAAACCTCTCATCTGCTGTCCATGACTGCAATCATATGTAAATGCAGTCACCAACGCAAGCGTCAAGCTCCACGCCCCTTCCCGGCCTGGCGTCTCACCCTCTTGGCTTCCATCTGCGCCCGTAGCCCTGGCCGACGTCGCGCAGGTAGCGCGCCACGCTGGCCCGGCCCTCCTGGCGTTCGCTTCGATCAGTTCCTTCTCTTCGGGGAACACCGACACCCGCAGGTGCTGCCACCGCTCAGTGCCAGACGGTACGAGACATTAAATCATTCCCACTCGATGGTCGCGGGCGGTTTGCCCGAAATGTCGTAGACCACGCGATTGACGCCGCGCACTTCATTGATGATGCGGTTGCTGACCTTGCCAAGCAGACTGTGCGGCAGCTCCGCCCAGTGCGCGGTCATGAAATCCTGGGTCTGTACCGCGCGCAGCGCGACCACGAACTCGTAGGTGCGGCCGTCGCCCATTACGCCAACACTGCGCACGGGCAGGAACACCGCAAAGGCCTGGCTGGTCTTGTCGTACCAGTCGGACGCCCGCAGCTCATCGATGAAGATCGCGTCTGCCTGGCGCAGAATCTCGGTGTATTCGCGCTTGACCTCGCCGAGTATGCGCACACCCAGCCCCGGACCCGGAAAGGGGTGGCGATGGACCATGTCGTGCGGCAGGCCCAGCGCGATACCCAACTCGCGAACCTCATCCTTGAACAGTTCCCGCAGCGGCTCGAGCAGCTTGAGATTCAAGGTCTCGGGCAGGCCGCCGACATTGTGATGGCTTTTGATTGCGTGCGCCTTGCCGGTCTTGGCGCCAGCGGACTCGATCACGTCGGGGTAGATTGTGCCCTGCGCCAGCCATTTTGCGCGCGGCAGTTTCTCCGCTTCCGCCTGGAAAACCTCGACGAACTCGCGGCCGATGATCTTTCGCTTCTGCTCCGGGTCGGTGATGCCCGCGAGATCGCCCAGGAATTTGTCCGAAGCATCCACATGGATGACCTTCACGCCGAGCGAGCGCGCAAAAGTCTGCATCACTTGCGCGGCCTCGTTCAGGCGCAGCAGGCCGTTGTCCACGAACACGCAGGTGAGTTGGTCACCGATCGCACGATGGATCAGCGCCGCGGCGACCGAGGAATCAACCCCACCGGACAGGCCGAGGATCACCTCTTCGCCTCCGACCTGTCCACGGATGCGTGCAACCGCCTCGCTGACGTAGTCCGGCATGTTCCAGTCGTGGCCGCAACCGCAGATCTCATGCACGAAGCGCGCGATGATCTCCTTGCCCTTGATCGTGTGGGTGACTTCCGGATGGAACTGCACCGCGTAGAAGCCGCGACCCTCGTCGGCCATCGCCGCTACCGGGCAGGATTCGCTGCTGCCGATGACCTTGAAGCCGGCCGGCAACTCGATCACCTTGTCGCCATGGCTCATCCACACGTCGAGCAGGCCGTGCCCGGCGTCGTTGCTGCGGTCCTGGATGCCGTTGAACAATCTGGAGTGACCGCGCGCGCGCATCTCCGCATACCCGAACTCGCGCTTGCTCGAGTGCTCGACCTTGCCGCCGAGTTGTTCGGCCATGGTCTGCATGCCGTAACAGATGCCCAGCACCGGCACGCCCAGCTCGAACACCGCCTGCGGCGCTTTCCAGTCGATGGCTTCATAGACCGAGTGGGGACCACCCGACAGGATGACGCCAGCCGGCGCCAACTCACGCACGAAGTCGTCGGACACGTCGAACGGGTGCAGTTCGCAATACACCTGCTGCTCGCGCACGCGGCGAGCAATCAGCTGGGTGACCTGGGAACCGAAGTCGAGAATGAGGATTTTCTGGTGAGCCATGGGCGCGAGCGTCTCTAGCGTCTGGAAAAAGGACGGGCGGCTTTTCAGCCGCCCGGTTGAGCCGGATCCGCAGAAGGATCAGCTGATCTGGTAGTTGGGTGCTTCCTTGGTGATCTGGACGTCATGAACATGCGATTCGCGCATGCCGGCCGCGCTGATCTGCACGAACTCGGCCCGCTCGTGCATCGCCGCGATGTCCGGGCAGCCGAGGTAGCCCATCGACGCACGCAGGCCACCGACGAGCTGGTGGATCACCACGCCGACCGCGCCCTTGTAGGGGACCCGGCCTTCGATGCCTTCCGGCACGAGCTTGTCGATATTACCGGAGTTCTCGTCCTGGAAATAACGGTCGGCCGCGCCCTTCTCCATCGCCCCCAGCGAACCCATGCCGCGATAAGACTTGTAGGAGCGCCCCTGGTAGAGCACGGTCTCACCCGGGGCTTCCTCGGTGCCGGCAAACAGTCCGCCCAGCATCACCGCGTTGGCTCCGGCGGCAATCGCCTTGGCGATGTCGCCGGAAAAGCGGATCCCACCATCGGCGATCATCGGCACGCCGGTGCCGGCCAGCGCATTGGCCACGTTATCGATTGCGGTGATCTGCGGCACCCCGACGCCGGCGACGATGCGGGTAGTGCAGATCGAGCCCGGGCCGATCCCGACCTTGACTCCATCCGCACCGGCATCGACCAGCGCCCGCGCGGCGTCGGCGGTGGCGATGTTGCCACCGACCACCTCGATCTGCGGGAAGCGCTTCTTCACCCAGTTGACACGATCGAGCACGCCCTGCGCGTGACCATGGGCGGTGTCGACCACGATCATGTCGACGCCAGCCTCGGCCAGCCGCTCGGCGCGCTCCTCGGTGCCTTCGCCGACACCGATCGCCGCGGCGACCCGCAGGCGGCCCAGCTCGTCCTTGGACGCAAACGGATGCTCGGTGGACTTCATCATGTCCTTGACGGTGATAAGACCGCACAATTCACCAGCATCGTTGAGCACCAGCACGCGCTCGAGGCGGTGCAAGCGCAACAGCTCTCGCGCCTCGTCGAGGCTGTCGCCCTCACGCACCGTGACCAGGCGCTCCTGCGGCGTCATGATTTCAGTGACCAGCTGATCGAGATTGGTCTCGAAGCGGGTATCACGGTTGGTGACGATGCCGACAGCCTTGCCATTCGCCACGACCGGCACACCGGAGAAGCGATGCTGGCGCTGCAACGCGATCACCTCGCCGACGGTCATCGTCGGCGGAACCGTGATCGGATCCTTGAGAATGCCGGACTCGTGACGCTTGACCTTGTGCGCCTCGGCCGCCTGAGCGGCTGGCGTGAGGTTCTTATGTACGACGCCGATGCCACCTTCCTGCGCCAATGCGATCGCGAGGCGGCTCTCGGTAACGGTGTCCATGGCGGCCGACACCAGCGGCACGTTGAGGCGGATACGCCGTGTGACCTGACTCTGCAGGTTGACATCGCGCGGGAGAACGGTGGAATGGGCTGGGACGAGAAGGACATCATCGAAGGTCAGCGCCTTCTGTTTCACGCGCATGGCTTTTTTCCTTACGGCCAAATCCGTATTATACAGAGGGCGGCAGGCGCATGTAAGCGACCCCGGCACCGTGGAGTGTGATGCAATGCTGAGATCATGGCTGGTGGGTTTGGTCCTCGCGACGACGACGGTATGTGCTTCCGCACAAGTGTACGAATGGCGCGATGCGCAAGGCCGCCTGATCTACGGCGACATGCCTCCGGTCGGCGTCGACGCCAGGCTGGTTCGCGGCGCAACGCCGCCCCGAAGCCCCGACCCGGACGCAGCCAGCACAGCGGCGGAGCGCGAGCTTGAACGCCGCGAAGCCCAGGCCGGGCGCACCGAAGCAGCCGCACAGAAAGCGGCCGGGCGCGAGCGCGCCGCGGAGCGCGAGCGTGTATGCGGACAAGCACGCGGGCAGCTGGCGGCCCTGGAGTCCGGACAGCGGGTCGCCCGCTTCAACGAGCAGGGCGAACGTGAATTCCTCACCGATGAACAGCGGACCGATGAAATCGAGCGCACCCGCCGCTTCATCGCCGACAACTGCCAGTGATCCGACGCCCAGCGCGCGGGGTGCAAACACCTGTCCGGAGGTGAAGCGGCGCACGCTCAGTCCGCGTCGCCACCTCCTTTTTTCATTGCCTTGCCTTGTTCCGCGCGCTTCTTGCGCACCGCTTTCGGATCGGCGATGAGCGGACGATAGATCTCCACGCGATCCCGATCCCGGAGCGCAGTATCAACCTTGCACAGCTTGCCGAAGATGCCGATCTTGTTGGTCTTGTCGAGCTCGATCTCCGGATGCAAGGCAAGCAGCCCCGAGGCTTCGATCGCCTCGCCGGCAGTGGCCCCCTCCGGCATGCTCAGCAGGATAAGCTCCTGCCGGTCCGCCAGCGCATAGACGACCTCGACAGTGATGCTCCCCGCCATTGTCACGCCCTCCGGTAGATTTGCTCGGCGCGCTTGACGAAGGAATCGACAAACGTATTCGCTATGTGGTTGAACACTGGCCCGAGCGCCTTTTCGAGCAATTTGCTCGAAAACTGGTAATGAAGATTGAACTCTATCTTGCAGGCCGTCTCCCCCAGCGGGGTGAAGGACCAGTTGCCGTCTAGATGACGAAACGGTCCATCCCGCAACCGAATGTGCATCTCGTGTGGCCGGAACTTGGAGTTTTCGGTGCTGAAGTGCGCCTTGATGCCGTGGTAATTGATGTGGATCGTCGCAACCGTGCGAATGTCGGTACGTTCGAGCAGGTCGGCGCCACCACACCAGGGCAAAAAGCCCTGGTAATCCTCGACACGATCCACCAGATCGAACATCTGTGCTGGCGTGAACTCGATCAGTACGATTTTCTTGACTTCGGCCATGAAGAAAGCGGCTCTGCTAGCTGCTAAACTTGCGGATTCTACAGCAAGCCGGCGGCACCCCGAGTGCCGCGACAGGCCGAGATTTCATCAATGAGCATCATCGACAACCGCAAGGCTTTTCACGATTACTTCATCGAGGAGAAATACGAGGCCGGCCTCGTGCTCGAGGGCTGGGAGGTCAAGGCCATCCGTGCCGGCCGGGCCAATATCAAGGAAGCCTATATCATCATCCGCAACGAGGAATTGTTCATCCTCGGCATGCACATCACGCCGCTGGCCAGCGCCTCGACGCACATCAGGCCGGACCCGGTGCGCACTCGCAAACTGCTGCTGCACGCGCGCGAGATCGCAAAACTCATCGGCAAGGTCGAACGTGCAGGCTTCACGCTGGTTCCATTGGATCTGCACTATGCCAAGGGCAGGATCAAGGCGACTATCGGTCTGGCCAAGGGCAAGAAACAATACGACAAGCGAGAAGACGAAAAGAAACGCGACTGGGAGCGTGACAAGGCCCGCCTGATGCGCGTAAAGACCTGAGCAACGACTGGAGACCCCCTACGTGACCTACCTCATCATCGGACTGATTCTTTTTTTGGCGACCCACTCTGCACGTATTCTTGCCGAAGAAGGTCGTGCACAACTGATCGCCGAACGCGGCCAACTCAAGTACAAGATCGCCTACTCGATCGTCTCGGTGATCGGATTGGTGCTCATCGTCTGGGGTTACGGACTCGCGCGCTACGACCCGGTGTACCTCTGGTTTCCGCCGATGTGGACCAAACACCTGGCAGCGCTGCTGACCTTGCCGGCCTTCATCCTGCTGGTGGCCGCCTATGCGCCGCCATCGAAGATCAAGGCCCTGGTCGGCCACCCCATGGCGGCCGGCGTCAAGCTCTGGGCGCTCTCGCACCTCATCTCCAATGGCACGCTTGCCGACCTGCTGCTCTTCGGCAGCTTCCTCGTCTGGTCGATCGCCGCGTTCTCGAGTGCGCGTCGCCGCGACCGCACCCAGGGCATCGCCCCGGTTCAGGGCAAGCTGCTGAACGATGGCATCGTCCTGGTGGCGGGCGGCGTACTGTGGTTCGTGTTTGCCCGCCATCTGCATGCGATGCTGTTCGGCATCGCGCCGTTCGGCTGAAACCTGCGATTTTCTACGAACTGCACGACAGCATCGAGCACCCGGCTTTGTGGCGCGCCCAGTCGGGCCGCCGTGCGGCATAAGCCTCGCGCCCGGGCTGCTCGTCATAGGGCCGTCGCATCACGTCCAGCAACGTCAGCAGTTCGCTCGCGTCGCCCTGCTCCGCCTTGTCGATTGCCTGCTGCGCGAGGTAGTTGCGGGGCACGAAGCACGGGTTGGCGGCGTTCATCATGCTGACCTGAAGATCGCGCGGCATCGAGTCGAGGCGGCTGCGGGCTGCATAGCGACGCAGCCAGCCCAGCAAGTCGTGCTCATGCTGCTGCCGCTTTTCTTGCGAATAGAATGCGCCATCGAAGGGCGCGAGCGATGGCGCGTCGACGTTGAGCTTTGCCAGCGACCTGAAAAAGATCGTCATGTCGATCTCGCCCCGCGCGAGCAGAGTCTGCAGTTCGCCAAGCGCATTCGCGTCTTCTTCATCGAGATCCGACAAGCCCAGCTTGGCGGCGTTGGTTTCGCGGCTGGTCTGTTCATAGATCCGCACATAGGCGTCGAGCGCGGCCTGCAACCCCTCGGCATCCTCGAGCAGGGGGAACAGTGCGTTGGCCAGTTGCAGCAAATTCCACTGGGCAATCCGGGGTTGGGCGCCGAAACTGTAACGTCGCCTTCCGGCATCGGTGGTGTTCGGCGTCCAGTCTGGATCGAAGTTGTCGATCCAGCCATAGGGTCCGTAGTCTATCGTCAGACCGAGGATCGACATGTTGTCGGTATTCATCACGCCATGGACGAAACCGACCCGCATCCAATGGGCCACCAGCGTGGCAGTTCGCTCACACACCTCGCGGAACCAGTCGAGGCGGCGCGTGCCTGGATCACCGGAGAGATGCGGAAAATCACGCCTGATCGTGAAGTCCACCAGGCGCTCGAGCACATCGAGTTCGTTCCGGGCGGCAAAAATCTCGAAGTTGCCGAAGCGAATGAACGACGGTGACACTCGGCACACCACCGCACCCGGCTCCGGCCGTGCGTTGCCATCGTAGAACATGTCGCGCACCAC
>CAYTAY010000169.1:0-7253 GCA_964435845.1 uncultured Azoarcus sp. | reverse complement strand
CTGAGCGAACTTTGTGTGTAACGCACCGAAACCGTGGTGGCCTCATCCTCTCACTGAACGTCTTCGCCTGACACAACCGCCCGAATCCGGAACACCTCTTGCATCTTGGCGCAGTATTGGCAGAATATGCCAATCATTCCATCGGAGGCAACCATGCCCACCCGTAACTTGGTGCTCACCGACATTCAGGCACAATTCGTCGAGCAGATGGTGAGCTCGGGCCGATATCAGAACGCAAGCGAAGTGCTGCGCGAGGGCTTGCGTCTGGTCCAGGTGCGAGAGGCCGAGCAAGCTGCCAGGTTGGCTGCGCTGCGTGAGGCCGTGGCCATTGGTATTGCCGATGTCGAAGCGGGACGCTACGCCGAATTCGACACTCCGCAGGCGCTGGATGAACACTTGACGGCATTGACAAAAAAGGCCGTTCGCGCCGCATGAAGCCGCGCTGGCGAATTCGCTTGGCGAACGCCGCCGAGCGTGACTTTGTCGCCATCGTGCAATGGACAGACCATCATTTCGGCCCGCGACAGGCGAAGGTGTATCAGACGACCCTGCGTCGGGCCTTGAGCGCGTTGCTGGAAGGCCCAAGCACGCTGGGCGTTCATTCGCGCCCGGATCTGGGGGCGGATGTCGTCTGCCTGCATGTTGCGCGTAAAGGTCGCAAGGGCAGGCATTTCGTGGTGTTTCGTGCGCATGCAGATGCGCACATCATCGAAGTACTTCGAATTCTGCACGACAGCATGGATCTGGCACGACAGCATGGATCTGGCACGACAGCATGGATCTGGCACGACATCTCGAGACGGCCGATGAACATCGATCCAGCATTGACATGAACAACGAATGAGCATGTAATAACCACGCTGCGCCGATTTGAGAAACAGCTTGCGGGCGCGTTACAAATGCAGCTAAAGCGGAAAGGTTCACACCAACCCGCCCGGCTGCGCGCCCGCGGGTTTTTTGTTGTGCGCAATAGCGCGAACGCACGCGACAGTTTGCAGCACCCAGCTTCACCGGCCCGAGGGACACGATATGCCTCTGGGGCCATCCGCCGGCTTTAACGACAACTTGCCGGGGCGGACAACAAATGCCGGCTAAAGCGTCACCGCCTCTTTCGCCCCCGCGAGGCCGGTCACGCCGATCGGAGAGGGGGCGAGGAGAAGTATCATGGTGATCACCGACACCACCGGCACACTCAGTGCCAATCGCAGCGCCACCCCCGAGTCCCAGGGCAAGTTCGTCACCCGCCTGCCAGCCGCCGTCAGCACCGCCCGGCCGTTGCGCGACTCCCAGGTTTCCGCCTCCAAGCCCGCTGTCGACATCCCCGTGGTGCCGCGCTGGCTCGGCTGGCGCTGAAGGGGCGGACGCAAGCATGTGGCCTTTCAAGACCCGCGGATCGCGCTTCCATGGCGACGTCTCCGAGCGCAGCCCCAGCCTGCTGGGAAGCTGCGACTTCACCACCAACGACGCAGTCATCAAGCTCTGGCTCCCCGACGAGCTCGTGGCAGCACTCGACGTCATCAGCGCCGAGCGCGACGCCAGCCGCCCCGACGTGCTGCGCTGGATCCTCTTCGAGCACGCCTACGGCCGCACCGAGTTCGCGCACCTGTGCAACCGCGCACAGGGCAGGGCGGTGCGCTGCCGCGATCTCGTGGTGGTGGCGCCGAACGGCGCCTGCGAACCGACCGACCGGCCAACCGCAGCACCCGCGCTCGGCAAGAGCCTGGAAGACATCAAGCTGCATCTGCCCGCGCAGTTGCGCCGGGATCTCGAGCGGCTTGCCGCGCTTCATCGCCAGCCGCTGTCGGACTATCTGCGCGGCGTGCTTGCCCGGAGCTTGCTCGGTGAGCTGTAGTTTCAACAACGTGAATGTGCTTGAACCGGCTGGGCCAGACTCAGCCGACCACAAGAACTGAAAAGGAGAACCCGATGAGCGAGAGATTCAACCGAGCCCAGCAACTCGCCATGTTTGTGCACAGCGGACAGATCCGTAAGCAAACCCACAACGCCCACGACATCCCGCTGCCCTATATCACCCACCCGGTCGCCGTCGCCACGCTCGTCCAACGCTACGACGGACCGAGGACCAGATCTTCGGCGGGCTGCTGCACGACGTGCTCGAAGACGGGGGCGACCAATGGGCTGGACCAATACGCAGCGAGTTCGGCGATCGTGTTCTGCATATCGTCGAGTTCTGCACCGACGGCACGCCCGATCTCTCCGGCAAGAAGGCGCCGTGGGAGGCCCGCAAGCAGAAGTACCTCGATCACCTCCGACAGACCAATGAACCTTGCCTATCCGGTTGATTGCCAAAGCAATGTCCCGATGCTAGATTTCCGACATGGACCCTCGTGGTTTTCCAACGACGCTTCCCGAGTTTCAGCGGGTATTCCCCGATGAAGCTGCTTGCGCAAAATACCTTGAGCACCTGCGATGGCCGCACGGGTTTACCTGCACGAAGTGCGGGAATAGCGGCGACCCCTACCGGTTCGCCAAGCGTACATCGGTCGTCTTGAGATGCCGAGTCTGCCAAGCCAACGTGTCGCTCATGGCAGACACCGTCATGAAGGACAGTCACACGCCGTTGTCTACATGGTTCTGGGGTGCATACCTCGTGGCGACGCAGACGCCCGGCCAGTCTGCTCTCCAGTTTCAGCGTCAGCTCGGGCTGTCGCGCTACGAGACGGCGTTTCAGATGCTCCACAAGCTGCGTGCCGGTATGGTGCGGCCGGAACGCGACGCGATCGGATCCCTGCATCCAGTCGAAGTCGACGAGACGCTTGTGGGCGGTCGCACAAAAGGCGAGGGGCGTGGCGTCCACCATAAGGCGACGGTCGTTGGGGCCATCGAGGTACGCACGAGGATTTCTGTCGAGAAAAGCAAAAAGCATAAGATAGCTGTCTATGCCGGCAGATTGCGGCTGCGCCTCGTGCCTGGTCGTGGAGCCAAGGAACTCACGGAGTTCGTGCAAGAGAATGTTGCTCAGGGAGCTCTTGTGCGCACCGATGGATGGAGGGGCTACGATGATTTGGCGAAATTGGGCTACAGGCACGAACCCTTGGTGCTTGACGGCGACCCCGAAAGAACCGATGGCCGTAGCGCTTTCGCTTCGAAAAGAGCTGCAGTGCAAGATATACAAGGAGGTCAGCGCGACGTTCGTCGGCGGCGAGGGCGAATTCCTCGGAATCGTTGACTTCGAGCACGAAACGGGTCGCACGACCCCACGAACCGAAAGCCTCCAGGCAGGCCGCATACTCAGGAAACTCGAGTGGGTCTGGGATACGGCCGAGGGCCAGCATCGATTGCCACAAGGTGTCGATCAGTTCGCGGTGCTCGCTGAGTTTCTGATCGCGCTTTGAGATTCGCGTAGTTCTTGACGCGCGAGGGGCTTGAGCCCGGCGGTAACCGAGTAGCCGGAGCGCGTGATGACTGCGCTGTCGGCCATAGAGAAAGCGCTGCTCGGCGCCCTTGTCTGCGAAGACGAACATGATGCCTGGCCCGACGGCAATGGCCTCGGTATCGAGCACGGATTCGACGAACTCCTTGAGCTCATTCTGGGTGAAGTACTTCTGGAAGGTTTGTCGCGTGGTGACGTAGCCATCTTGGTAGGGTTGGCCCGCGGGTGCTGAGCCTCCATAGAGCATGGCGGAAACTACCAGCAGTTCGGTTGTGAGCTGGAACGCACCGTGCAAAGCCGCAATGCGCTCGTCGAAGTCCTCGATGACATTGATTACGAAGCCAAGGTTTACGATCTGAGCGCGTTGCTTTCTTTGATCTGGCGCGAAATAAGGGTCCCAACCGTTCGCTTCGATCCCGTTTTGCCGCAGTGCGGCTAAGTCATCACCATGGCCGCACCCATAGTCGAAGACAACACTCGTCTCGTTTAGCAGCCCATGTCGAGCAAGTGCCTGCATTGGTGCGGATAGGCCAGACCGGCTGAGCGCAGTGCGATGCCTTTGAATCTCTGAGCTAGTGGTGGAGCTCTCGTCATCCGGCGGTGCGTCAGATAAGTCATTACCTATTGGTTGCAAGCGATGCCCGTCCAGAACGTAGCCAGCAGCGCGGATCTTCTGCTCCCAGGGGCGCTTGAATCCGATCAAATGATTGTCTGCGAAGAGCCCGAGCTGTTCAGCTTGTGTGGTCAACTCTAAGAAAGCTTCACGTAGAGGATGGTCGAGCGGAATGAGCAGCTCTTTGCGGTGGAGGATAGGGGGGGTTAAGAGACTCACTGTAAGACCGATAGGTGAGTCGTTGCGTATCGAGTCGAACGCGCCAGCTTTCCGCAAGTGTGGGAAATGCCTCTTCGAAAAACCCAGGGTAGTTCAAGAAAGAAAGGGTTCGATTCTTGGCATCGATCTTGATGACATTGGCCGTTTCGATACTGTTAGGCGCAACCGCATGTGCTTGGTCGATCACGACGCGTAGGTCGGCGTCCAAGCTGTCGAGGCAGAGTCGATGAACGTAGAGGTTGTCTCCGACGAGTTTGCCGATATTTTTGGTGATCGAGGTCATCGTTATCGATGGTGCTGGCGTTTTGTTTCGATAGGCTATCAGAAGCACCTGTTCCAGTTCAGCCCCCAACCCAAAAGTGCCACCCCCGCCCGTGCTCCATCGTGATCTCCCCCGCATCAAACCGCTCGCACATCTCCCCATGCTCGAACCACTCCGCCGGTAACCGCTCCCCGCGCCCCTCCATCTCATAGCTCACATCCAGCGGCTCCGGCGTGTTGGGTGCCCAGGCAAGGCGCACCAGGCAGGTCTGCGCCCCGGTCTTCACCGCGCGGATGGCGGCCTGGCGGGCGGCGTAGGCGCCGATGCGGTCGATGTGGGAGAGGTGCTTGCCGGAGAGGGCGCCGCCGCCCATGGGTACGCGCGGGCCGTAGTAGTCGACCACCAGCTTGCGCCCGGTCTGGCCGTTGTCGCCGTGGGTGCCGGCCTCGACCAGGGGGCCGTTGGGGTTGGTGAGCAGGGTGATGTCGTTGAAGTCCGCCACCCAGCGCGGGTCGGCTTGCTGCAGGTTCGCGTAGGCGGCGGCAAGCGTGTCAGTGATGCCACCGATGAGCGTCGTCAGGCTGGTGGTCTCGCGCTGCTGCAGGGTGACGAGCAGGTGTTCGATCTGCCAGCGCACCCCTTCCTCGCGCAGACGCACCAGGAGCTTGCCGTCCGGCCCCTCGCCGTCGAGCAGGCCGCCGCGGGTGGCGTCGAACAGCGCCTCGGCCAGCGCGTGGGCGAGGAAGTGCTCGGGGGGCAGGAAGCGGGTGTGGGCGTCATACCCCGCCCAGCCGATGACGATGGCCTGGTCATTGACGTGGCGGGTGTAGCGCAGGCAGTCGCCCACCTCGATGCAGACGTTGCTCAGCACCTCGAAGCGCTGTGGGTCGATGAAGTTGCCGGGGCGGTACAGATCCTGCGCGACCTCGCGCACGATGGCCTCCAGCGGTCGGGCCAGTGGCCGGCGGGTGGAGATGCCGCCGGTGAGCGAGATGCGATCGGCCCAGGCGGAGACCTCGATCTGCGTGTAGGCCTCGCGGTCGGTGGCGACACACTCGGCGACGATGGCGTCGGCGATCTGGTCGCAGAACTTGTCCGGGTGACCGGGCAACACGACTTCGGAGATGCGGATCATGATGAAACCTTTATCGTGAAAGTCGCCTTGGCGACTCATTACGCTCCCCTCGCCCGCGTGCGGGAGAGGGGTTGGGGGAGAGGGAAACGGTCATGGCGGCTTTCATGATCTGGGGGTGGACTGATTCCATGACCGTTCGGTGGGGAGCTTCTCGAGCTGGGTGTAGGGCAGTCCTGCCTTGGCAATCTGCGCCGGATTGCCGTCGCGGGTGACGAGCACATGCAGACGGATGCCGGTGAGGGTGGCGACCAAGGCCTTTGGCAGGGTCTCGATGTAGCCGTCGGTGAGCACGATGGCCGCGGCAGGGCGGGTTCGGGCCAGATGCTCGATCACGCAGCGCATGCTGGTGCCGCCGCTGGTCTGCGCCTTTAACTGCCCGCGCACGATCTCGGCCGGGGCGACCACGTCGCTGAAGGCCCACAGGGGCCGGCGGATGCGCCCGCCCAGCTGCGCGAGGAGCGCGACGATGCGGGGCATCTCGGCGTTCATCGAACCGGACACATCCAGATAGACCTGGGTGGTGCCCTCGGGGCGACGCCGGTGGCCGCGCCAGCTCGCCTCGGGCAGAAAGGGATCCCACAGGCTCCGAAGGAAGGCGCGTCGGTCACCGGGCGAGAGCACCGGGATGCGGTAGTCGACCGGGTCGTCCCGCAGGAGGCGCGAGCGGGTGTCGGGCAGGGCGTGGCGCTTGAGGAGCGCAAGTGTGGCACGCTGCCAAGCGCGCACCGGGGAGTCGGCCGCACGGACGATGGCCTCGTAAGGATGGGCGCCGGCACCGCGTGACTTGGGCGCACGCCAGATGCCGTCGCCGTTCATCTGGCGCAGGGCGGCGTCACAGGCGTCCCGCAGCGCCGGTGGGAGCGGCTGACGGTTGGATTGAGCGGAAATGGATTCGTCATGATTGCCGAGCAGGGTGCCGGTGATCTTGGCTTCGGTTGCCTGCTTTCCAGCGTGTTCGCCCGTGGTCGGCGGGTCAAGCATGAAAGGCGGTGCATCGCCCCGGCGGTTCCGGTCGCCACGTCCGGCGTGCAGTAGGGCCTCGGCGAGCGCCTCGATGTCGTCGACCACCAGGCGACCGCGATACAGTTCGTCCCATGCGCGCACCCAGTCGGGCGGTGCGTCGCCCAGCCAGCCGTAGTCCGTCGAGAAGGCGTGACGCTCGGCTGCGTTCATCGGCCGCAAGAGCTTCGTCAGGCCGGTCGCCTCGGCGTAGTAATTGGCCATCATGCCCGAGTTGTCAATACCGATTTAAAACTGACACACCCCCATTACATTTGCATGCTCGGTGATTGCGCCCCGCAGAGAGGGCCGTAGGCCCGAACGCAGGGGCGCAATCACCGAGCCTCGCTCGAGTGCTTGGTGCCGGCCTCCACCTGCACCATGCCGGCCTTGCGTTGGTGCTTGAGCCGATAGCTCTGGCCGGCAATCGGCACGATGTGGGCGTGATGCAGCAGCCGGTCGAGCAGCGCCGCGGTCAGCGTCGCATCCTGCGCGATTTCGTTACCTGCTACAACCCGCGAAACCGCCATGAACGCGAGGAAACCGAGCGCTTCCGCCACTTCGCCTGCGAGGAGTTGATCGCCCGCGACAAGGCCAGCCTGGACGTGTTCTGGCTCAAGGACGACAGCCT
>CAYTAY010000168.1:0-7285 GCA_964435845.1 uncultured Azoarcus sp. | reverse complement strand
AAGCAGTTCAGGAATGGCGGTAATCTCATTCGACTTTGCCGCCGTGGCCGTCTGACCCAGCACGACGCCCATACCGGCAGCGAAAGCACTGACCATGTGCAGCGCGCTGGTCGGTGTCTTGCCTTTGCTACCGCTTCGCCGGTTGGTCTTGCCGTCGATGGCAACGACCGTGTCCTCGGCCAGCGCGGGCACCACCATGCCGACCCAGCGACGGAACGCCGTTTCGAACTGCTCGGGCGCGATGATGCCGAATACCCGACCAAACGTGTCGTGCGACGGGATACCGTGTTCAAGCTTCATGAAGCCTCGCAACCAGTCGATCTTGGCCTTGGCCCACAGTTCGATATCGACAAAGTCGTCCACGCCCGAGAGCACTGCGCATACGGCGACCGTGAGCAACTCGGACAGATCGTGGCGTCTGTGGCGGCTGCTGCGCGGGTCGGAGATCGAGACAAACACCTGCGTCAGCGGTAGGACGGTTCCTGCCTTCATGGGATATCCAAAAAGGTAGGAAACTACACAAAATGGGTATCCGATTTTCATGATTGAACCGGACTCATAGCTCTCCCGCCTCGATCATGCGGATGAGTGTTGAAATGTCGGCACCGTAGTTCTTCTCCGGCTTTTCCGATTCTGTTGATTTCTGGATATGGGGCTTCGGTTCAGGAGCAGGTTTCGGCACCATCCGCCCAAAGGAATCCCCTATCTCGAAGTTCTTGAGGTTGCCGGGTAGTCCGTACATCATCACCGGCTCAGGTTCGGCCTGCTTTCTTTCTTTGCGCTCACATTTTGGCCGCGACAGCTTGTGTTTGTGCGCCCCTTCGGCAAACAATATCTTGGCCCGCAGCGCCTCGAACGAGTAGCCCCGGCCAAGCCGGTTCATCACCCGTATCAGGCTGTTCAGGCTCTCCGTGTAGGCGTTGGTGACGGGATGGTTGAAGTAGTTGAGGATCGGCATCGTCCAGTTACCCCACGCACGCTCGATGTCAGCGAAGGCATCGGCAATCTCGGACGGAATACTTTTTTGCCACTGGATGAACTTGGCCTGCGCTTCATCAGGTGACTCGGCATCGTAGATACCAAAGAACTGTTCCTTGAGCCGGTAGGCTTCGCCAAGTTCAGGGTAGTTCTTCGTCCAGCCGTCGAGGTTCAGCCGTTCCTGGTCGTTCAGGTCGCGTTCTCGCTTGAGTAGAACGAAACGATCATGCATTAGTCCCCGGCGCTGCTTGGACGTCAGTTGCTCGCGGAGAGATTTCCTGATTTTCTCCAGCGCGTCGTTCGCCATCCGGACTACATGGAATTTGTCGATGACGATGCGGGCGTCCGGAATGACCGCCTGCACGGCATCGCGGTAGGGAGTCCACATGTCCATTGCGACGTACTGGATGCGCTCCTTGCCTTCCAAGTGGCGCAGGAAGCGCACGACCGTATCCTTGTTCCTGTTCGGCAGCAGTTCAACGATGGTGTTGTTCTGGATGTTGGCAATGACGCTACGAGGTTTGATGAGGTGAATTTCGTCGATGCCCATCCATTTCGGCGTCTCGAAGCGAATGGTCTTTTCCAACTCGTTCACGTAGTCACCGAACACCGATCGGACTGTGAACTCCGTGCAACCAACCTCTTCGGCGGTGCTAGCGAAGGTGCGCTTGATAGCCTGCTTGCCCATCCACTGCGCAAGCCGCTTGGTCATCGCCCGTTTCTCGTCGATCTCGGGCAGCGCCTCGTAGAACGTCTTACCGCAGTTGCGGCAGCGGAATCGCCGCGTGTCAATGTAAAGGCCGACCCGCCGCCCGTGCATGGGCAGGTCTTTGACCATCTGCTCGCGACGACCAAAGCCGACGAGATTGTTGGATAGGCAGTGCGGGCATGACGTTGGCGGATCAACCGCTTCAACGTCGATGTGATAGTCGTGCTCGTTTTCAGTGATGCCGAGCACTTTGTAGCAGGGCAGATTCAGGATGTTGGCAGGCACAGATCATGACCCCAACGAAGGGGAGTCAAACACCGCCCGATCTTCCGCCGTGCCGTGGTCAATCTCATGGCAGTGATCTGGATGAGGCGACTGGTCGGAGGGGTCAACCTCTGGCCATTGACCTCTGGCCGAAACACGGTCATGGACGTTTGCGTTCCGGGTGGCAGTGAGTCCATGAGCAAGCGCAGCGCGTTCGCTGCCTTTTGCTCGGCAGTCCAGTCCGGAGCGCCTGTATTTGCCAGATGAGGCATCCAATGAGACGCAACCTTGCAAACTTCCGGCTGGTCATCAGGATCGGCGTAGGAGCACTCGTTCAACGTCTCCGCTTTCACGTCGAACACCTGCTCCCCGTTGAAGTCATAGCCTTCGGTGTAGATCAGAACCCGCCCATGCTCGTCCGGGTTTGGCATTCGCTCGGTTAGTTTGATCCATTGCATGATTACGGCTCCATTCCGCTGTCGTGGCTACGATCTTCCTCTGGCTGCGGCAAGATTGCCTCCGCTGCCGGGTGGCACCCAGCGAGGAAGTCCATCATCTCGGTGGCGTCCTTCGAGAGATAGAAGCGCACCATCTTCTCGTTAAATTCCTGCGCCTTGGCGGCGGGCACGCTGATGGCGTCGATGCCATGTGACATCAGAACGCCGTTCATCATGAAACGCGACGTTCGTTTGTTGCCGTCAAAGAAGAACTGCTGCAAAGCACCGAACAGGAAGAAAGCTGTGGCCCGCTCGAACGGTTCGCACTCATGCAAAGCGGCTACGCCTTCGCGGAACACCCGGTTCAGTTCAGGTGCGCCGGGTAGCGTCGGCAGCGGGGTATAGCGCCCATGCTCGCCAAGACCCACATCCGGCGTGTAGTTCGTCTCCTGACCTTCGCCACGGAACACACCCCATTCCAGAGCTTCCTTGCGGGCGACGATGCCGTTCAATTCCGTGAACACCGGCTTGGAGAGTTCAAACTGACCACTCTTGACCATCGCCAGCAGGCGCTTGGAGCTTTCGGCCAGATTCAGGACTTGCTCCTGATCGGAAATCTTCCTCCCGCCGATGGTCACGCCATCCAACAGAGTTTTAACCTCTGGGAAGGTGAATGGATTGCCTTCGAGCACAGAGGCGTCCCACACGAACTCCGGCAGCATCTTGTGGAATCGGAAGCTGGCCCGATCAAGCGAGTGGGACGGAACAGCAGTCGGCACTGCCGACCTGTCCCATCGGAAACCAAGAGCATCAAACAGAGCCATGTTGTCGCGCACCATCAATCATTGAACACGGCTTTATGATAGCAACACATATTGCCCACGTCAATCACGTAACACGCTTTTGTAGGGAGTAAATAAACTGTCCGGAGTTGTAGCACGTGATCTGTCCGGTTTCATTGTTCGCCAAGGAGGTGGCGATGAGACGGACGGAGTTGCTACGGGAGATTCGGACGATGCGTTTCGAAGAGGCGTATTCAGGGTGGCAGGTGAGTACGGTCACCTTCCGCGATGGAGATCGGCACGTTTTTGTTCATTTTCGGTGAGGTTTCACGCTAAGAGTCCCTCATCTCCGTTGACCAAAAAGTTTCATGCATAATCAATGTGTTAACGATTGGCAGCGGGCACGGTTTGTGCTTTACGTATCGGTACGCGCTGCGTACAGAGGCAGCCTTTTTGCCTGGCGACAACCCGCTCTGCTCTACGGCAGTGTCAAGGCTGCGGGCGTAGCCCGCACCCGAAGGGCACGGCCTTGACACTGCCGTAGAGCAGAGCAAGCTCGCGTTCAAGCAGAAGGGCGCACCGGCGTTATAGTGGTGCTTCACCTTCACCGAGCGTGACCGTCGCAACATCGAATTCGGTGACCACACTCACGCAGCGGCCGCGAGGTGGGAACCCCGCTTCGGGCTACGCCCTTCGCAGGGTTCCCACCTCGCATAACCGAGCGGACAATTCATTTGCTACAACACCGGACAGTTCTATTTGTTGCCAACACAATATCCGGCGCGGCAGGCACTGCGTTTTCAAGATGCACGTCCACACTGAAACCCCAAGAACGGTTACGCCGTCCGCGCTATCCTTCCCCGCCCTGAACGGCGGGGCTTGGCGCGCAACCGGTCAGCGCATTCTTCGCGAATCTTGCACCGTGTTTGATCGGGATGAAAGCGTGCGGCAGCGCCCACCATTGGGCGCGCAAGCTTCAGGAGTTCGGTCACACGGTGCGACTGATGGCCCCACTGTTTGTCAAGCCGTACGTGAACAGCAACAAGAACGAGGGCCACGCGCCAGGCGTGCAGTCGGGCGCGTAGCGAATTCACCAATCGGGTGATCACCACAAAAGATTCAAACCCTGGTTTTCGTGGGGCACTCAAGGTCATTGTGAGTGGTCACGGCCGTTCGTCTGCAGCGGCCTTGTGCCAGCCTGACTCCTCGAGCCAGGCCAGCAAGAGCGCGAGGACACGGGCATCGGTAAGCAGGCCCATGTGGCCGAGACCGCCAAGCTGGGCAACCTGCACGTCGCCATCAAGCGCGTGCCCGCTGGCGCTGGCCAGAGGCACCAGACCATCGCCAAACACGCTCGCCAGGGGGTGGGTGACATCTTCAGCCAGGCTGGAAGCGATGAAGCGGTATGCGATATGCGCATGGCCAGGAACTTCACCTGCCGGCCCCGGACCTTCGCGCAAATCCTGAATTCCCTGGCTGCGGCTGGCTGCCAGACGGCCCAGCGGCGCGGTCAAAGCACTCGCACCCAGGGCACGGGTGATGGTCTCGCCAACGCGTTCAACCGGCGATCCGTCATACGGCGTACCAATGCTGACCAGCATGTGCATGGCAAAAGGCCAGCCAAGCCCGGCTGCTGCTGCCTGCTCGATGGCGCTGCGCGCCACCAGTCCGCCCATGCTGTGACCGATAACCACCAACTCGAGGCCCGGCTGCGGCCAGTTTTTCACAAATTGCTGCAGCAGTTGCGCCAGTTGCCGGCCGTTCTCGGTAATCGGAAGGCCGCTGTTGTAGCGCAGATAAAGGGTATGGCAGCCCAGAGCCTGCTCCAGGTGCGGGGCCAGATCGATCTGTTCGGCCCGCTTGGGATCGGGCTGCCAGCAGTGCTCGTCGCAACACAGGCCGTGCAGGAAAAGACAAACTCGTCCTCCCGCCACGGGAAAGGCTTCGCGAAGGCTTGCCGCATCCGCCAGCAGATTGCGCCCGTGCAGACGCAGGGTCATGTCAATCGCCAGGCGATTGTTGTCCGCCTGCAGATGATCACCGAAGACGCCGTTGAGGGCGCCTTGCAGTGCACTGGCGAGCCGGCTCTGGGCTTGCTCGGGGCGTCGCTGCATGCGCTGCTGCTCGTAAAGGCCGGCCGCGCTTGCGCTCGCCTCCGCCAAATGCTGAATCGCTTGGTACACCAAGGCACTGATGCCGTCATGTGCACGCTCGATCAGGCGCGCCGGCGTTGATATCACGGGCACCTTCTTCAGCGCGCCAAAGGTCTGCCCGGCAATGGCACCATGCATTTCCCGCACCCGCGCCGCTGTCTGCTGGACAGCCGTCTTCGCCGCCTGACTGTAGCCCTTCCTGGATGCACTGGAGTGCTGACTCATGACTGCTTGCCTGATCTGAAGGTGATCTTGATTGTACGCTCAGGTGGTACGCCGAAGCCGGACAGCTTGAGCATACTCGCCCAGCAACTGCCAGATGGTATTTTCTTGCCTGTAGGGTTTGGAGGCAGGCCTGAGATTTCAGTTTCGCGGACAAGGAGTCAGCCATGGCCATACGCATACAAGTGGGTCCGCGTGAGAACCGCAGCGTCGTCAGTGCGGTTCTCGGCGGTTTCATCTGCACTGGCTTGTCTGTGGTGGGCCTCGTGATCGTGTTCTCTGGCGAACAGCTTTCCGGCGGGATTCCGTTCATTCCGCAGGCGCTCAATCAGGGGGTCGGGCGGACGCTATTCGGGCTCGGCGCCCTCTTTACGGCGGCACTGGCGGCATACGCGTTCTACGACGCGTGGCGGATTCGCAGGGAGCGGGCGGTTGAACAGGCGGAAGCGCCCGCAGGCTCCCGGGGCGACTAGCGCTTCTTGCCCTTCCCGCCTTTCCTGGCCGGTTTGTCGGCTTCCAGTTCCGGCAGGCGGGCAGCGAGTCTTCTGATGGCGTCGTCGCTCATCGACCCGAGCGCGAGCAGACCGGCGCGGAGGATCGTGGAGCGTGCTTGCTTGTTGCCGGCGCTGGGCAGGCATCGCTCGGCGATTGCCGAAAGGCGCGCGAGATCGCCCTCGCCCAGAGCGACCGTCTTGCTGACTTCCCTGTCCTGCGCGGGCAAGGCCGGTGCGCTCTGGCGCGCAGGCTTGGCAGGCAGACGACGGCGGATGGAGGCGTCTTCGTTCTGCAGCGCGGCGCGCAGGGCGGACACGACTTTGCGCTTGGTGCTCACCTGGGTCTCCCGATCATTCTGAGCAGGGCGTCGGTGACGCGTGCGACCTCGATCTGCGCGATCTCGGCCGCCTTGCCCAGCGACAACACCGAGCCACCGACGGCGGCGCTTTGGGCGAAGGCGTTACGCTGTGACAGACCGACCCGCAGCACCGGCAGTTCGAACTCGCGCAGCAGCTGGATGACCGATGTCGACAAGGCGGTGCGTTGCGCGCGATTGACGACGATCGCTCCGCTGAGCTTGGGGCGCTTGCGCATCGCCTGTAGCACGAGGCGCTCGATCGCCCGCGCAGACCACAGATCCGGCGGGCTCGGCACCACCGGGATCAGCGCCACATGGGCGCGCTCGAGTGCGCCCTGAACGTGCGGGTGTTCGATCGATGGAGGACAGTCCAGCAACAGAATCTCCACCTCCCTGGCGAACTCGTCAATGCCCCTGGCAAGCGCCTCGGCGTCGCCCGAGAAGGCGCGGACCACTGCCGGAAACGGAGCGTCGGCCGAGGCCGACTGCGCCCAGCGCAGGGCACTTTCCTGCGGATCGAGGTCGGCGACCCCGACTTTCGAGCCCCGCCGGGCGAGTTCCGCCGCGAGTTGCATCGTCAGGGTCGTCTTGCCCGCGCCGCCCTTTTGCGACAGCAAGGCGACACGCCTGGCCTTCTTGGTCATCCGTTCTCGCCTCCCCGGTTCATCGTCTTTTACCCGGGTATGGTAACGCGTGGGAGTCGGAACACAGCTGCGCGTATAGGCCGGAGTTATTTCTTTATGGTCTCGCGGCTCGTTATACTCGCCGCACGAACAACCAGGGGACACCATCGACATGAAGCTCGAAACGCTCGCGGTACACGCCGGTTACGCACCCGATCCGACCACCAAGGCGGTCGCGGTGCCGATCTACCAGACCACCTCCTA
>CAYTAY010000167.1:0-7326 GCA_964435845.1 uncultured Azoarcus sp. | reverse complement strand
ATGGCGATGACCAGGCCGTAGAGCTCCGGCCCCAGCGTGGCCAGCCACGAGAAAGTGAGGTTGGTGACCGGCGCGAGAAACGCGCTGAATATGAGGATGCGCATGATGCCGAAACGTGCCACCAGCAGGCCGCCGATGGCCGCGCCGGTGAGCGTCATCGCCAGGCCGAAGGCCGCGGCGACGTTGGCGATCTGGGCCTTGCTGAAGCCGAGGTCGAGATAGAAGGGGTTGGCCATGACCCCCATGAAGATGTCGGCGATGCGGAAAGTGCCGATGAACACCAGGATCGCCAGCGCGCTGAGCCCGAAGCGCTGGATGAAGTCGGCGAAGGGGCAGATCACCGCACCGATGAACCACGCCGTGAGGTCGCGCCGCCTGCCGCGGTGGGCGGTGCGGTCGAGGTAATCGACCACGCGTTGCTCGAGTTGCCGGGTGCCTGCATCCATCTCGACTTCCGGTTCGCGCACGATGAGCGTGGTGACCACGCCGACCGCCATCAGCGCGGCCATCGCACCGTAGGCCAGGCTCCAGCCGCCGCTCGAGGCGATGTGCAGCGCACCGGCGCCCGCGGCGAGCAGCGCGATACGGTAGCCAAAGACGTAGCTCGCGGCCATCGCACCCTGGCGGTCGCGCGACACCGCTTCGATACGGTAGGCGTCGATCGCGATGTCCTGGGTCGCGGAGCCAAAGGCCGCGAGCACCGCGAACACCGCCACCAGCCACAAAGCTTCTCGTGGGTCGGTCAGCGCGATGCCGGCCAGCGACAGGCCGATGACTGCCTGCGCCGCCAGCATCCAAGAGCGGCGCCGCCCAAAGACACGGGTGAGGCCCGGCAGAGCGAGGCGGTCCACCACCGGCGCCCAGAAGATCTTGATGCTGTGCGCCATGCCGACCCAGCTCAGGAAGCCGATCGCCGCCAATTCCACGCCGAGGTCGCGCAGCCAGGCGGTGAAGGTTCCGCCCACCAGCAGTAACGGCAAGCCTGCCGAGAAGCCGAGAAACAGCATGCCGACGACGCGTGGGTGGCGGTAAACCGAGAGGGCGTCCAGCCAGTTGCGGGAGAGGGTCGGAGCGGATGAGGAGGGCATGCGACAGGCAAGAGAGTTGGGGCGCGAGGGCGCATTCTGGACCATGAGGATGGCCCGGACAATGATGCTATGCTTTGCCACCGAGCCTGAAACCGGGGAAAGTCGCATGGGCCTGCCGCGGCGCGATACCCAACACCACACCTACGCCGAATATCTCACCTGGTCGCCCGACGTGCGCTACGAGCTGATCGACGGCGAGGCTTACCTGGTGGCGCCCGCGGCGCGCCGGCGCGCATGGTGTTGGCGCACCGGACTGCTAGAATGCATGCAGCGTGAAAGAGTCCAAAACTCTGAGAGATATTGCGATGCTCGCCAAAAACGTCAAAAAAGACTACTGCAGCACCTCGGAGGCAGCCCGCCGCCTGGGCGTCTCGCTCGGGACGGTGCAGCAGATGGTCGAGAGCGGCGTGCTCGAGGGCTGGAAGACCGCCGGCGGTCATCGACGCATCTTGCTCACTTCGGTCGATGCCTTCCTCGGGCAAAGTGGCCAGCGCAGCCACAGCGTAGCCCGGGGTGACGGTCGGGCACGGGTGCTGATCGCCGAAGACGACCTTGTGCTGCAGCAGGTCTATCGTCACGCGATCGAAGGTTGGGGTTTGCCGCTGGACCTGGAGATCGTCTCCAACGGTTTCGATGTCTTGCTGGAAATCGGGCGTGCGGCTCCCGATCTGTTGATCACCGACCTGCGCATGCCCGGGCTCGACGGCTTCGAGATGATTCGCAGGATCCGCGAGCGACAGATGGCCGAGGACATGGATATCATCGTGGTGTCCGGTCTGTCGGAAGAGGATATTGCGGATGCCGGCGGTTTGCCTGCGGACGTAACGGTCTTCGGCAAGCCGGTGCCGCTGCGTGAACTCAATGGTTATGTGCAGGCCCTGGTTGCGCGCCTGCGACGTGCGCAGCGCATGACCGCTTGAGGCTTCGCCGGGGTCAGAACACCGGCCACCAGTCGGTATCCCAGCCCGGATCGTGGTAAGTGATCGCCTGGCTGGCCAGAAAGGCGTGCAGTGTGCGTGCGCTTGGGATGATCTACGACAACAGTTCGACCAGCGACGGATCGAAGCCGCTGCCCACGCTTGATACGAGTTGGGAGCGCACGAGTGCGTCGCTCGCCTTCAGCGCGCCGATGCAGAATCCCGGCAGGGAATCCAGGTGTTCCACGAGTGCCACGATGCGCCCCGACAGGGGGATCGCCCCGCGTGAGAGCCCATGCGGGAAGCCGCTGCCATCCCGGCGTTCATGGTGGGTGATGGCGATTCCCGCCGCGAGTTTCTCGCCCGAGCTGTCGGATCTCACAATCTACGTCATCGAACGTGAGGGCCTGCTGGCCGACTCCGGGCCCGTAGCCCGGCTGAGTGCTTTGTATCCCATTGTGAATCGCCTTGCGGCCAGTCCGCGGGCGGGTTCTATGCGGACGGCTACTGTCCCCTGGAGCCGTCCATCATGCGGCTGCGTTCAGTTCCGCTGCTGCTTTCCTTCGTTTTCGTCCTGCCCGCCTCCGGCGAGGTGCAGATTCGTTCGGTCACCTTGTCCACCGCTGGCTGCCGGTGCGCATCGGCAGTAGCGACGCGACGCCAAGGGAGGTGACGCTGGCCTGGCTTCCGCCGGCACCGCAATGGAAGACCGCCTGGCGTGCGGAAGGTGGCCCCGATAGCCTGATGCTCACCGGCGGGACGGCACTCGAGAACGCGACCGGGCAGGATTGGGCTGAGGTCGAGCTGACGCTGACCACCGGTGTGTTGACCTTTTTCGAGGTGGGCCGGGGACATGCCGGCCGAGAGGCGATTCGTGAAGCCCAGGTGCGTCTGGAGGCGATCGCCGACGCGCTGCGCGAACGCATCCTGCCTACTTAGGGCTGGTCAAAGTCCCGCCCCGGGTGATGGCGCTCCAGCAGCGCCCGGCGGGTGAGGGGCGATTCCAGCCGCGCAAGCCACCAGGCCAGTGCGTTGTCGTGCATCCCGGGTTTGGGTGGCCGTCGCCAGGCGTAGGCGCATTGCACTTGTTGCTCACTGCGTTCGAGCGTCTTGACGACCAGGCGACCGGTGTCGATGAAGGGCTGGGCCAGCGGTGCCGGCAGAAAACCCGCTCCGAGTCCGCGCAGTTGCGCCTCGAGCTTGTGTTGCATGCTCGGCACCGTCAGCACGTCCTGGCCCGGCAGGATGTTGTGTGTTGCCCCGACACCGCGTCGCGCGGTGTCGGCCACGGCGACCGCACGGTACTGACGCAACGCTTCGTCGCACAGCGCCTGCTCCCGTGCCGCGAGCGGGTGGTGAGGCGCGACCGCGAAGACCAGCCTGACGCGACCGATTGGCGCGCTGAGAATGCCGGCCCGCGCCACGCCTGGACTGACTCCGAGCGCGATATCCGCCTGGCCGTTCTCCAGCGCCTCCAGGGTACCGGACAGGGTTTCGGCACGGAGCCGCAGGCGGGTTGGCGCGCCGGTGGCGTAGAAGTCCTCGCACAGTTCGAACAGCGTCGCGCGGGCGATCAGCGCATCGGCGGCGATGGTAAACTGGGTCGGCCAGCCGGTGGCGATCCGTCTGACCCGCTCGGCCACGGCATCGAGTTCTTCGAGCAGATAGCGCCCGGCGCGCAGCAACTCCTCGCCGGCCGGTGTCAGGCGGGCGTTGCGCCCACTGCGGTCGAACAGCAGTACGTCCAGCGCATCTTCGACCTGACGGATGCGGTAGGTGAGCGCGCTCGGCACCATGCCGAGTTCCCGCGCGGCAGCCGCCATGCTGCCCAGCCGGGCCACGGCATCGACGATCGCAAGATTTTCGGCGGAGAGTGCCGCGCGGGGTTGAGTCATGGTTGGTCGAAAACCGTTCAACAAAACTGAATGATGCCATCAAAGCACTGCGCACATGGAGTCCGCAGCGCCCGGAAAATTACAGCATCGAAACCAAAACGGAGGGCAGATGCCATGATGACAATTCGACGTTCCCACGAGCGCGGTGGTGCCGACCATGGCTGGCTCAAGACCCGTCATTCGTTCTCCTTTGCGGAGTACTATGACCCGCAATGGATGGGATGGGGCAATCTCCGGGTGATCAACGAAGACCACATCGCGCCGGGTACCGGCTTCGGCACCCACGGGCACCGCGACATGGAGATCGTGACCTACGTGCTCTCCGGCGAGCTGGCCCACAAGGACAGCCTGGGCAATGGCGCCGCGATACCGCCGGGCGACGTGCAGCGTATGAGCGCGGGGCGCGGCATTCTGCACAGTGAGTTCAACCACGCACCGGAGCAGACCACGCACCTGCTGCAGATCTGGATCCTGCCCGACGAGCAAGGCATAGAACCTGGCTACGAGCAAAAGCGCTTCGCCAATGAGGAAAAGCGCGGTCGCCTGCGCCTGGTCGCTTCGCGTGACGGCAGCGATGGCTCGGTCACCATTCATGCCGACGCCCGACTCTACGCGGGACTGTTCGACGGCGGCGAATCGGCAGAGCTGCAGCTGGATCCGGCGCGTAAGACATACGTGCATGCGGTGCGTGGAAGCCTGGTCGCCAACGGTGAGAAGCTCGCGGCGGGTGATGCCCTGTTGATGCACGGCGAAGCTTCGCTGTCGATTGCCGAGGGCGACGGGGCCGAGGTTCTGGTATTCGACCTCGCTGCCTGACAATCCCCCAACCCCAACCCCAACCCCAACAAACAGACAGGAGCAACAAGATGGCGAAGACCGTAGTCGTTTTCCATTCCGGATATGGACACACCAAACGAATGGCCGAGGCAGTGGCCGAGGGCGCAGGCGCCGAGCTCATCGCGATCGACGCCGAAGGCAACATCCCGGACGCGGCGTGGGAGTCGCTCGCCGCGGCCGACGCGATCATCATGGGCTCTCCGACCTATATGGGCACCGTGAGTTGGCAGTTCAAGAAGTTCGCAGACGCGTCCAGCAAGCCGTGGTTTTCGCAGAACTGGAAGGACAAGGTGTTTGCCGGTTTTACCAACAGCGCGACGATGAACGGCGACAAGCTGTCGACACTGCACTACCTGTTCACGCTGGCGATGCAGCACAGCGGGATCTGGGTCGGCACCGGCATGATGCCGAGCAATACCAAGGCGGCTGACCGCAATGACCTGAACTACGTCGGTTCGTTTGCCGGCGCGATGGCGCAGTCGCCTTCGGACGCGAGCGTCGAGGAGATGTTGCCGGGTGACCTCGAGACCGCACGTCGCTTCGGCGCTCGTGTCACCGAGGTCGCGGGCCGCCTCAAGGGCTGACCGGTCGGGCTGACGCAGGACGCCTGCCGCGCTGTGTCAGCCGCCCCGCCGCCAGCGCCATGCGTGCGCAGGCGCCGAGCACCAGGCCCAAAGGCCGCATCAGCAGGCTGGCGACATAGAGCAGCGGCAACAGCAACAGTGCCCAGCCAGCGAACTGGACCAGCCCGATCGGGAGGTTCAGGCGCTCGGCGAGCCAGGCGAGCCCGGAGTTGATCAGGCTCGGGTGGCGGATCATCAGGTAGCCCGCCGCCAGGGGGGCACCGATACGCAGCAGGCGGCTCGCGACTGCGCTCCGTTTGACCAACACCGGTGCCAGCGCAACCGAGCGGGTCGCGAAGCCCGCCTGCCGGGTGGCGGTCGCGGCCCCGACCCGTAGCGCCTTGACCAGTTTGAACACACTCACGCCGATGGCGATGTCCACCGCCCCGTGGGCATAGTCCTGCCAGCGCAGCGACTCACCCAGCCGGGCGCGGGTCTCGATGTTGCGGATGCCGCCGGCAAAAAATCGGTTGATACCTTCGAGCACGCGCTCGGTCTGCACCCACGCCACCGTGCCGTCTGCGGTCGTCGCGAACTGACCGATGAAGTCGTGACCCTCGGCGCGGATGAAAGCGATCGCGTAGGCACCGCGTTCGATCTCGGGCGGCAGGTGTTCGCGTTCCACCTCGCCGCCGCTTGGGTTGCGCCGCAATTGCATGCGCAGCCAGTCGGCCAGATCGCCGGCTCTCTGCATCAGCTTGACGGTGGCGATCTCGTTGTGCATGAAGTAGTGGGTCGGCGGGATGGCCGCTGGTCCGAACTCCAGCAGTGCGGCGCGAAAAGGCGGTGCGTCGCCGAAGGCGAGCAGCACCGTCTGCGCCAGCGCCGGATGGCGCAACAGCGCCGCCTGCGCCTGGAGCAGCAACAACGGGTCGTCCGCGTAGTCCACCAGCAGCGCGCGCAGCTCGAGTGGCCGTGCTGCCAGTGCTTGTGCCTCTGTCGGCATGATGCGTTCGAGCTGGAGCTGGACCATCCGGTCTTCCAGAGATATCGGCCGCCAGAAGATGGCGAACGCCGCCGCGATCAGCAGCGACAGGGTGGCGATGATCCGAATCTGGCTCATTAGTTTTCCTGCTTCAGGACCGTGGTTTGAATGCCGGAACGGCGCCATTGATCGACGACCTGAAAAGGTCCACGCACCTACGATGGAATGCCTGCTTCGAAGGTATTCGCATGATCGCCGTTTTCCTGCCGTAGTCCGCCGGCAGGTGCCGACAGGCGTGGGACTATCGCAAGGGTGCGGGGTTCTTGTTCAGATGCCAGTGGTGACGCCTCCATCGACGTCGATCCTGGCACCGTGGATATAGCTCGCTCCGTCGGAGCACAGAAAACGCACGACCCGCGCAACTTCCCCCGGCTGGCCGTGCAGGGACAGCCCTTGGAGCTTGAGCATTTCGGTTTCGGCCTCGGCCACGCCGATGCCGCGCTCGGTGGCGGTTCGCGCAAGTGCGATACCGCCGCACGCCGCGAGCACGCAGGCGTAGCCGTGACGCGCGAACTCCAGCGCGATGGCGTGGCCGGTGCCCCGGCTGGCGCCGGTGACGATGACGACTCGGGCGTTGTTCTCCATGGTCTGGTGTATTTTTCTGGTCGAGGGTTGATCGAACGGTCCGTGTTGCATCGCGATAGCGCACGGCGGGGGCAGCAAGAACCCGGTCGTTCGCGAGCGGTCCGAGTGGCCGAGGGGTGAAAAGTGAAAAGACTCTCTCTTGCGGTGGCAGTGCTCATTCTATCGGCAATGACCTCCGGTGCTGCGGCAACCACGACCGGGGATCCGCTCGGGGCTTCACTGCGCAGCCGCTTGGCAACTACGCCCACCGATAGGGGCACGAACACCGTTATCGTCGACCACAATCTGAATTTGCAGGTGGCCGCGGGCGTGGTGCTCGAGGCGGGGCATAGCGGTTTTTCGGTCTCAGAGCCTGTGAATTTTTCGCAATTGCGCCGAACTGAGCGCACAAACGCT
>CAYTAY010000166.1:0-7344 GCA_964435845.1 uncultured Azoarcus sp. | reverse complement strand
CTATTACCTCCACCGTCTGGACAAGCAGGTGCCCATCGAGGACAGCGTCGGCGCTCTCGCTGATCTTGTCTCCGAGGGCAAGATCCGCGCGATCGGTTTGTCGGAAGTGTCGGCCGTCACGCTGCGCCGGGCCCATGCGGTGCATCCGGTCGCTGCCCTGCAGACCGAGTACTCGCCCTGGACCCGCAACCCCGAGATTGCGGTGCTCGACACCTGTCGAGAGCTTGGTGTGAGCTTCGTGGCCTTCAGCCCGCTTGCGCGCGGCTTCCTCGCCGATGGCCTGCGAGATCCAGCCGCAGTCGATGGTTTTGCCGACAAGGACATCCGCCGCGGCATGCCGCGCTTCCAGCATGGTCACTTCGAAGCAAATCTTGGTCTCCTGGATGGTTTCCGCCGCCTCGCAGTCGAGGCGGAATGTACGCCAGCACAGCTCGCACTGGCCTGGGTGCTCGCCAAGGGCGACGACATCCTGCCGATTCCCGGCACCAGCCGAGTCCAGCATCTCGAGGAAAACCTCGCCGCCGCTGCAATTCGCCTCGACGCCTCGGTCGTCGGGCGCATCGACGATTTGATCAATCAGCAGACTGTCTCCGGGCCCCGCTATCCGGAGGCCACTCAGGCGGAGATCGATACCGAGGAGTTCTGAGCGCCTGTAGTCGGCACCTGAATACCGCGGTTGACATCGAGCGCGATCAGGTTTCAGGTTTCGAGAAAACGATATAGACTCGAGATTCCAAACATTGGCCATGTGGACTCCATGGTCAATGCCTTAATCGAAAGAGTCTAAAATGGAGGAAGACACGATGAGTATGACCAAGAGAAGTTTCTTCAAGTTGAGTGTCAGTGGGGTTGTCGCAGGCATCATGGCAGCCGCGCTGCCGATGTCGTCCGCAGTTGCAGCCGAGGACTTTTATCGCGGCAAGACCATCCGTGTCGTCAGCTCCACCGGTGCCGGCGGAACGATGGATCTGTACCTGCTGCTGACCATGAAACACATGGAAAAGCATCTACCCCCGCGCACCCGCCTCGTGCTGGAGCATCGGACCGGCGGCGGTGGCACGGTCATGGCCAACTACTTCTACACCGCCGCACCCAAGGACGGTACCTACATCGGCATGCCCGTTCCGTCGCTGGTCAGCGCCACGTTCTCGGCCCCGGATCAGGCCCGCTACAACCCGGCCGAGTTCGGTGCCGTCGGCCGGCTGACCGATCTGCCGCGGGTCTTCGTAGCACGAACCGACAGCGGTATCAAGACCATGGAAGACGCTGTCAACGCGAGCGGTGACATCACCCATGGCGTGATGACCGTCGGCGCGTCCCTCGACCAGTTCATGACTGCCGCCAACGAGGCGATCGGGACCAAGTTCCGCAAGGTGCCCGGATACAGTGGTGGCGGCCCGACCTTCCTCGCGATGGAGCAGGGCGAGGTGCAGAGTACGACGGCCGAGCCGGGCAATCTGTTGTCCAACAAGTGGCACCTCGTCGAGGACGGCACGATCAGCGTGCTCGCCGTTGGCGGTGGCACGGTCGCGGGTCTCGAGCATGTGCCGTCTTGGCTGGATTTCGTGCCCGAGGACCATCCCAAGCGTGATGTCGTAGAGGCGGTCTCTCTGACCGCTGATCTGGGCCTGTCCCTGATCACCCCCCCGGGTGTGCCAGCCGATCGACTGGCCTATCTGCGCGAACTGCTCGCCAAGACGATGAATGATCCCGAGTTCATCGCCGAGGCCAAGGAGCGCAACATCCCGGTGAACTTCGCATCCGGCGAGCAACTGGAGCAGATCATCGCAAACGCTTCGGAGGCGACCCCTGAGGTGCGTAAATGGTTTGCCGATTTGCTGGGCAACTGAGCGTCATCTGTCCGTCGGGCCGCGCTGTATGACCCGACGGCTGCTGCCGGGCGCGAAGCGCGCCCGGTGTTCGAAAGTGTCTCCCGATCCCATGACCTCACGTGCGGGTCGGGACCCTGCTTGTCCCAATCCTGAGCAAATCCCCGATGGAAGTTGATATTTTCGCCGCGATGTCGAGTGCGGCCGCTACGCTCTTCGAGCCGACCATGTTGTTCTACATGGTCCTCGGCGTTGGCATCGGCACCTTGCTGGCAGTCGTGCCCGGCGTGGGCGGCCTCATGGGCATCGCACTGCTGCTGCCGTTTACCTTCGCGATGTCGGCCCAGGAGGCGATCGTCTTTCTGCTCGGGGCGCTGGCGGTGATGTCCACCGCCGACACCATTCCGGCAGTGCTGTTCGGCGTGCCCGGCACGCCGACGTCCATGGTCACGGTGCTGGACGGCAACCCGATGGCCAAGCGCGGCGAAGCCGGCAGGGCCCTTGGTGCGGCGTTCACGTCTTCGGTGCTGGGCGGCGTCATTGGTGCGCTGGCATTGTTGCTCGTCATCCCGGTGGTGATGCCGATCCTGATGGGCACGACTTCGCCGGAACTGCTTGCCTTGTGCCTGCTGGGTCTGGCAATGGTTGCGGCCTTGTCCGGTGGTTCGATGCTCAAGGGGCTGGGCGCGGCGTGCATCGGTGTGCTGCTGGCCTTCATCGGCCAGGACGCGGTGACCGCGACCCCAAGATGGACCTTCGATGCCCTGTACCTCTACGATGGTTTTCACATCCTCATAATCGCGCTGGGCATCTACGCGATTCCGGAAGTCATAGACATGGCAATCGTCGGCAAGAGCATTGCCGCCGAGAACAAGGGCCGCCAGATGAAGGGTGCGATGCAGGGCTTGGGAGATACCCTGCGCAACTGGTGGCTCGTGCTTCGCAGCGCGGTGTTCAGTACCGTGATGGGGGTGGTGCCGGCGATCGGGCCGACCGTCATTCCCTGGATCATCTATTCGTACACGACGATGTCGACCAAGGGGCCATCGAACTTCGGCAAAGGCGACGTGCGTGGTGTGATCGCCTCCGAGTCTTCCAACAATGCCACGGTGGGTGGCGCGTTGCTGCCGACCGTCGCGGTCGGCGTGCCAGGGTCGGCGCCGATGGCCTTGTTGCTGGCCGCCATGCTCATGCATGGCGTGGCACCGGGACCCGACATGCTGTCGCGCAATCTCGACTTCACCTACATGATGGTGTGGGCCATCGTGCTGGCCAATCTGATCGGTGGCGTCATGGCCTTCGGGCTTGCCGGGCAACTGGCCAAGGTGATCTTCGTGCGCCCGAGCATTCTCGTGCCCTTAATCACGACGGTCGTCGTCGTCGGTGCCGTGCAGTCATCCCGGCAGTGGGAGGATCTGCTCTTTCTGGTTCTGATCGGTGCGCTGGGTTGGGTGATGAAGCATGCGCGCTGGTCGCGGGCACCGATGTTCCTGGCGTTCATTCTCGCGCCACTGGTGGAGAAGTATTTCCATATTTCGATGAACATTCACGGCTGGGGCTGGACGACGCGACCCGCCGTAATGGTGATGCTCGCGATCACCTTCGCCTTTCTGGGCGTCGTGGCCTACAAGCGGGTTCGCCGGGCATTCAAGGCGGTGGAGCGACGTCCGCGCGGATTCCACATAACGTGGTCGCTCGAGAGTCTCTTCGCGATCGTGGTGCTCGTGTGTGCGGGCGCGGCGTTGTGGGCGCTGCAGGACTGGCCGCGCGGCGCTCGCCTGCTTCCCGAGATTTCGGCCTGGCTGACCCTGGGCCTGGCCTTCGGCTCGCTGATGACTGCCTGGCGAAAGCCGATCGGGGCCACCGCGGCCGAGGCACGGAGTCGGGGCGAGGTGCCGGGTTCCAACACCGAAGACGTGCACTACGATCTCGAGACCGACTTCGGTGACCTGAGCCCGCGGCAGATCCTGTTGCGCGCAGTGCGTTACCTGGCGCTGCTTGGAGCCTTCGGGCTCGTCGCCTGGGGTATCGGCATCGTAACCGCAGCGCCGCTGTTCATCCTCGCGTACATGCTGGTGCATGGCGAGCGCTTCAAGATCGCGCTCATCATCGCCGTGTGTGCCGGGCTCATCGGCGACATTCTCTTCGAGCGATTCCTCGAGCTCGCATGGCCGTACTCGGAGTGGGCGTTCGGACTCGATCCGGTTATGGAGCCGCTGGCCAACTGGGTGCGGGATCTGTTCTGATCGGCGCTCGCCGGCATGCCTGCTGCGCACACGGAGTGAGCCCCGGAGTGCGCAGCAGTTTCAGTTCCGCGCCTGGCGGGGTTTGCTGAGCTTCTTCAGCCGGTAGTCGAGTTGCGGGCGAGTCATGCCGAGTGCGCGCGCGGCGGCCGAGAGGTTGCCGTTGGCCTTTTGCAGCGCGCACTCGAGCAGCTGGCCTTCGAAGGATTCGAGATCGATGCCGCTGTCGAGGATACGCTGGCACAACTCCTCTGCTGGACTGGTGGCTTCGCTTTCGAGCAGTCCTGCGCTATCGGGCGACTCATGCGTGCGCCCCGGGGTCTCGCCGCCGATGAAAAGGTGCCCGGCTTCGATCGTGCCGTTGTTCGGGCTGAGAATCACTCCACGCTCGATGATGTTCTCCAGTTCCCGGACGTTTCCCGGCCAGTCGTGACGCTTGAGCGCCTGCATCGCGCGCTCGGTCACGCCGGCGATGCGTTTGCCGTGCAGCGTGCAGTAGCGCTCGAGCATTGCCTCGACGAGCGGCGGGATGTCGGCGATTCGCTCGCGCAGCGGGGGTATCGTGACCGGATAGACACTGAGCCGGTAAAAGAGATCGCGGCGAAAGCGCCCCTCCTGCACTGCGGTCATCAGGTCTACGTTGGTCGCGGCGACCAGGCGGACATTGATCTTGCGCACCCGCTCGTCGCCAAGGCGCTCGAGCTCGCCTTCTTGAACCACGCGCAGCAGCTTGGCCTGGGCCGGCAGGGGGAGTTCGCCGATTTCGTCGAGCAACAGCGTGCCGCCGTCGGCACGCTCGAATTTGCCGGCCCGTGACGCATGAGCCCCGGTGTAGGCGCCGCGCTCGACACCGAACAATTCGGATTCGATCAGTTCATGCGGCAGTGCGGCGCAGTTCACCGCAACGAAGGGCGCCTTGTTGCGTGGGCTCATCTCGTGCAGCGCTCGTGCGAAGCGCTCTTTGCCAACGCCGGTTTCGCCGAGCAACATGACGGTGACGCTGGTGTCTGCCGCCTTTTCGATGAGATCGAAGGTGTGGCGAAAGGCCGCAGAAGTGCCGATCAGGCTGCTGGCCTTGCGCGGGCAAGTGAAGGACGCGCGCAAGGTCTCGACCTGTTCGCGCAGTTCGAGCAACTGGCTGACGATGGAGTCTGCCTCGTAGTAGGGGGTGTGTTCATCGGCATCCGGCCATTCCTCGACCGGCCGGCCGACGATGCGGCAGTGGTTGGTACCCATGGCGGCACACTGCACTTCCTTGAACAGGATGAACCGGCCCATGAAGCCGGTGGTGTAGCCGGATGCATAGCCGATCTGCATCCAGCATACCGGGTGCTCGGCGTGGCCGTGCTCGTGCAGGTGGGCCTCCGCCTCCCATGAGTGCTCCCAGATGAACTCACCGTAAAAGCGGCCACTTGCGACATCCATGTCGAGCTCGACTGCCTCGACCTGAACGCTGCCTTCCAGCATGTGCAATTGCGGCCCGACCGCGAAGGCATCCTGCTCGCTGCAACCGGCGCGCACCTTCTTTGCCAGATCCGCATCGCGCCGGCCGGAGGCGAATCCCATGCGGGTGAGGATGCGGCGCGCCTGTTCCGCGCCGACCGACTCGACCAGTTCCTTGCGGAGTTCGGCCAGGGCTGCGGCGTGCATCAACAGCATCCGGCTCTCGTCCAGCCAGATCAGCCCGTTCTCTGACGAAAAGCGGATCAGGCGCCGAAGATCGGCGTTGCCGGGGAATATGATATCCGCCACGTGTCTCCTCCTTGTCTCGCGCTGCGGCCGTGTGACCCGGCCTGACGGCTCGTGGGTGCCCTTGGTCGATGCGCGTGGGCGCATTCTGACATGGACCGTCGAGCGAGGCGCTTGGTCCGGTTTCATTTACGCAAATGAGGAAACCGGCGGGCAAGAGTTCATCATTTGGCGAATTCCGCCGATCCGGTTTGTTGTGAGCGTCACCGGCGGGGACTTTCATCCTATAGAATCTCGAGATTTATAGCAAATGGCACAAAACTTGTTAGAGTGGGCAGGGCGTGCGTAATGCCATACAGCATGAATTTCGAACATAGGCCGAATCGGGCGCCGATGCCCGCCAACGGCGATAAGGACGGAGACATGGACCAACGACACTCGATACTTGTCGAGCAGACCGGTGAGGTGTTCACCTGTGCCGACACCCAAAACGTGCTTAGGGGCATGGAGGCGCTGGGAAGGAAGGGGATTCCGGTCGGTTGCCGCGGTGGCGGCTGCGGCGTGTGCAAGATTCGCGTTACCTCGGGTGCGTTCAAGGTACGCAAGATGAGCCGGGCCTACGTCAGCGAGGCGGAAGAGGCCGAGGGCATCGTGCTTGCGTGCAAGACCTTTCCGCTGAGCGATCTTTCGGTGTCGGTGGTCGGCAAGATGGTCAAGAACCTGACTCGTCCAATCTCTGCCGCCGCAGCGATTGGCGCGTCACGCCCCGGCTCCGAAGCGGCCGTCTCTTCCTGACCCGCCCCTCAGCGCAATGGGTAGCAGTGGCGAGCCGTCCCGACCGCTGTCGCAGCCGGTATCTGCCTGTTCCGGTTTTCGCTGCCAAGCTTCTGTTGCAGCGCGAAAAAGGCCTTCATTAAATGGTGAGTCCGGTCGGCGGATTTAATCAATTGATGAAGCGATAGCGTTTTTTGATGGTTGTGAATCTCGAGAAAAATCCAATATCACGAACAAAGACAGTGGCTTACGAAGATTGGCACGAAGCTTGTTATAGAGACAGTACAGCGAACCGACATTCATCGAGACAGAGGCAGGGATGAGCGAGCAAAAAACCACCATGGATCTCTCACGCAAGTTCGTCCGGCTGGTCGAGCACAGAGCAGACGGACTGGTCGAGTTCGAATTCTCGATCGGCGACCCGGAACTCTATGCGGAGATGATGTTGCCGGCGGACGCCTACGAGGATTTTTGTCGTATCAACGCGGTAACCCTGCTCGAAGGCGATCGGGCAGAGGACGAGCAGGACTCCGGGCTGGGCTGGAGTCTTCGCGAGGCCAACACCCGACGCTACTGAGACGGACGGGACAAGGGTCATACGGTTTCAGGCAACACCACAACAAGCAAAGAGGAGACAT
Source organism: uncultured Azoarcus sp. (assembly GCA_964435845.1). Classification (GTDB taxonomy): domain Bacteria; phylum Pseudomonadota; class Gammaproteobacteria; order Burkholderiales; family Rhodocyclaceae; genus Azoarcus_F. The sequence goes on along the minus strand of CAYTAY010000166.1, from coordinate 171 downwards.
TCAATGCATATCGATCTGCGTACGGTCACGATCACGCCGCTGCGCCACACCTTCAGTAATGTCGCGCGCCGTCTGGGCGCGGACAAGCCGGCCTCCCGCTATCAGGAGGGTACTTTCGACATGCAGGCGACGGCCAACTTTCACTATCGGCCGACCTGGGATCCGGATCAC
>CAYTAY010000165.1:0-7412 GCA_964435845.1 uncultured Azoarcus sp. | reverse complement strand
CGTCGCGATCGTCGATGGTCAGAAACTGATCGACCTCGACATCGAATCGGCCGCCAAGGAAGAAAAAAAGAGCAACATCTACAAGGCAGTCATCACGCGCATCGAGCCCAGTCTCGAAGCCGCCTTTGTCGATTACGGCTCCGAGCGCCACGGTTTTTTGCCGTTCAAGGAAATCGCCCGCAGCTTTTACGCCGCCGGTTCCGATTCCGGCAAGGCGCGCATCCAGGATGCGCTCTCCGTCGGCCAGGAACTCATCGTTCAGGTCGAAAAGGACGAGCGTGGCAACAAGGGAGCCGCACTCACGACCTACGTCTCCCTTGCCGGTCGGTATCTCGTCCTGATGCCCAACAACCCGCGCGGCGGCGGTGTTTCGCGCCGTGTCGAGGGTGATGAGCGTACCGAACTGCGTGAGAACATGGACCAGCTCGAAGTCCCCTCGGGCATGAGCCTGATCGCTCGCACCGCAGCCATCGGCCGCAGCGCCGAAGAACTGCAGTGGGATCTCGAGTACCTGTTGCAACTTTGGCGGGCCATCGATGGCGCTGCAAAAGAGCAGTCGGGCGCCTTCCTCATCTACCAGGAAGGCAGCCTCGTCATCCGCGCGATCCGCGACTACTTCCAGCCGGAAATCGGCGAAATCCTCATCGACACCGACGACATCTTCGAACAGGCACGCCAGTTCATGGCCCACGTCATGCCGGGCAACGTCGTCAAGGTGAAACGCTACAACGACGACGTGCCGCTGTTCTCGCGGTTCCAGATCGAGCACCAGATCGAATCCGCCTACGCCCGCCAGGTTAACCTGCCCAGCGGCGGCGCGGTCGTCATCGACCACACCGAGGCTCTGGTCTCGATCGACGTGAACTCGGGCCGCGCCACCAAGGGCGCAGACATCGAGGAAACCGCACTCAAGACCAACCTCGAGGCCGCCGACGAGATCGCCCGCCAGCTTCGACTGCGCGACCTCGGCGGGCTGATCGTCATCGACTTCATCGACATGGAGTCGCAGAAAGCCCAGCGCGATGTCGAAAACCGCCTGCGCGAGGCCCTGTACTTCGACCGCGCCCGGGTGCAAACTTCCAAGATCAGCCGCTTCGGCCTGCTCGAACTGTCCCGCCAGCGCCTGCGTCCGGCGCTTGCCGAGACCAGCTACATACCCTGCCCGCGCTGCAACGGTACTGGCCATATCCGCAGCACCGAGTCGTCCGCGCTCCATATCCTGCGCATCCTCGAAGAGGAGGCGATGAAAGACAACACCGGCGCAGTCCATGTACAAGTGCCGGTCGATGTCGCCACCTTCCTGCTCAACGAGAAGCGTTCGGATATCGCGCGCATCGAGATGCGCCACAAGATCCTGCTGATCATCGTCCCGAATCGTCATCTAGAAACGCCGCAACACGACATCATTCGCCTGCGTCACGACCAACTCAACCAGGAAGATATCGCTCTGGCCAGCTACCAGATGGTCGCTGCGCCGGATGAAGAGGAACTGCGCATCGGCGAGAGCAACGCTAAGCCGGTTCGCGCTGAAGCCGCGGTCAAAGGCGTCGCCCCGGGGCAACCGGCTCCCACCGCCGATCCTGCGCCGCAGCCGGTAGCGCAGCCGGAGTCTTCGGTTCCGGGCCTGCTGTCCCGCCTTTTCGCCTGGCTCCGCAAGACCGGCGCACCGGAAGTCGCCGAACCCGCGCCGGCAACCAAGCCGGCGTCTGAGCGCAACGGTCGGTCGCGGGGAGACAACCGCCGCGGCGGACGCAACGGTGCCCGCCGGGACAATAGCCAGCGTAGCGATAAAACCGAAGCAGATACCAACCGCAAGAGCCGTCAGAAGCAGGCGCGCGCGCCCGAAGGCACCGATGAAGAGACGCAAAGCCCGCAACAAGAAAGCCGCAACGGCGAACGTAATCGCCGCGGTCGCGGACAGCGCAGCCAGCAGCAATCCGACGAGGCGGTAACAGCCGTTGCAGCTGCCACCGCACTCACGACGGAGCTCGCCGCCGACACCCCGGTGACCGAGGAACCGATTCCGGCAATCGAGATGGCCTCCAAGGAAACCGGTGAGCTGGTCGCAGCTGCAGAAGAAGCCGGCAGCGCTGGTCGCAGGCGTCGTCGTGGCCGCGGCCGTCGTGGCGGTCGTGGCGAGAACGCACAAACCGAGAGTGCCGAAGAGATTGGCACGCAGGCCACTGGCGATGAGGAAACCGAAGCGTCCGCCGAGTTCGACGCCGCCTCGACCGACGCTTCAGTGCTGCCGGTACCAGCCGGAGCATCGGTGACGATCGAAGCCGGCGCCCTCGAAACCCAGGCGCAACCGGCCGAATTGCCGGTTGCAATCAGACCGCAAGAAACCGTTGGTCCGGCACAAGTACCGGTCGCGGCACAGGACACCAGTAGCGACGCTTCAATGCCGGCGCGAAGCACCCCTGAAAGTTCCGCTCCGGTGAAAGTGGAGCCGGTGCAAGGCGCTGAAACCGCCCCCGCGACCATGGTTGATAACACCGAAACAGCCGTGGAAACGGTCGTGGCGGCTGCCGTTGCGCCTGCAGTGCCTGCTGAAGAGGTCGAAGCCGTAACCCCTGAAGAGGTCGAAGCCGTAACCCCTGAAGTCGTCGAGACCAGAGAGCCCGCCAGGCAGGCACAGCAGGCCTTGCCGCTCGAGGCTGAGGCCCTGGTCGCGCCTGCCATCGTCGAAACCGCTGCCGCAGCGTCACCCGTCCCGGTCGCGGCCGATAAGCAGCCCAGCGCGCCGATCGACCTTGGCGAAACGCTGAGCAAGAGCGGGCTCGTGATGATCGAAACCAAACTCGAGAAAGTGGCTGAATCAAGCGAGTCGGAGTTTCCTGCGCAACAGCTAGGACGTCGCCCGCGCCCGGCCCCGGTTATCCCCGACGAACCGATGCAGCAGGTTGAAACCCGCAAGTAAGCATGAAACCAAAACGGCCCTCTCGGGCCGTTTTGGTTTCCTAACGGTCGTGGAGTCAGTCCACCCCAGTTCATGAAAGCCGCCATGACCGTTTCCCTCAGCCCCACAACCCCTCTCCCGCAAGCAGGACAGGGGAGCTTCGTGAGTCGCCGCGGCGACTGTCACACTAGACCGACTGGCCGATCCGCGCAAACATGCAGTCAGCGGGGGATTAGCCTCGGCTTGAATATGTTGCGCATCTTGAGGTCATTAGCGACCACATGATCAACCAGCCAGGCGCGCAGAAAAGCAGAGATCCGCTCGGCCTCACCGGGATCTATCGCATCCGAATCATCATTCGACCAAAGGCCGATCTCAAGCTGGCTGCGCAAATCCGAGAGTGTTCTCAACAAGGATTCATGCTCGACCTTGTGCTGATCGTAGTGCGTATAGCGCGCAGCGATCTGAATCCGCTCCTCACGTTCGAAGTGTTCCCTCGCATAAGACTCGAGCGCATCGAATGCTTCGATCAGGTGCTTGCGCCCTCCCGGCTTGAGAAGCACCAGCTCGACCGTGTTGATCAGCAGAATCAGATATTTGTGGTCGTGATCTATCGACTCGTTCCCCACCGCAAGCTGCGGTCGCCAAAACAGGGTCATACTGTTCTCCCAGCTATCAGATTACGTGTATCGATCACACACTGCGCCGCCCATCACCGCACAACCCGTCGATCAGCCCCTGCACCGCGTCCTCACAGTAGTTCAACACCGCCTCGAAACCCGCGTCTCCCCCGTAATAGGGATCCGGCACTTCCTCGAGTTCATACTTGCGCGCAAAGCGCATGAACAGGTCGAGCTTGTGCCGATAAACCTCGGGGCATATCCGCTGCATGAAGTGCAAATGACTGCCATCCATCCCCAGCAGCAGATCGAAGCGCTGAAAGTCGGCGGTTTCGAGCTTTCGCGCACGCTGCGCCGACAGGTCGTAACCGCGACTCAACGCCGTCTTGCGGGTTCTCGGATCGGGCATTTCGCCAACGTGATAGCCGTGCGTACCCGCCGAATCGACCACGATAAAATCTGAAAGCCCGGCGTCACGCAGCATGTGGCGGGCTACGCCCTCAGCGGTCGGCGACCGGCAAATATTCCCTGTGCATACAAAAAGCACACGACTGGCGGTTTCGATCATCTTTGTTCTCTCCCCCCCCCTTGTTCTCCGCGCTCACGCCTGGTCGTGGTGGTCGGCGCCGAAGGCGCGCAGACGCAGCTTGAACAGCTCGTCTCGCGCAGCGGCCGCTTTTTCGAATTCCAGGTTGCGAGCATGCTCCTGCATTTGCTTGTCCAGCTTCTTGATTGCACGCGCAAGCGCTCGCTCATCCATGATGGCATAGTCCGCGCCCGCCTCGGCAACACCTTTTGCCGACTTCACATCCTCGCCTTCCGACGTATAGATGCCGTCGATGATGTCCTTGATCCGCTTGCTCACCGAACGGGGCACCACGCCGTGCGCCTCGTTGTGGGCGATCTGCTTGTTGCGGCGTCGTTCGGTCTCGCCTATCGCCGCAGCCATCGAGCGGGTCATGTTATCAGCGTAGAGAATCGCCTTGCCATGCAGGTGTCGCGCGGCACGCCCGATGGTCTGGATCAGTGAACGCTCGGAGCGCAGAAAGCCCTCTTTATCGGCGTCGAGGATCGTCACCAGCGACACCTCCGGAATGTCCAAGCCCTCGCGCAACAGGTTGATGCCGACCAGCACGTCGAACTCCCCAAGCCGCAGGTCGCGAATGATCTCGACGCGCTCGACAGTGTCGATGTCCGAGTGCAGGTAACGCACGCGGATACCGTTTTCGGCGAGATAATCGGTCAAATCCTCGGCCATGCGCTTGGTCAGCGTAGTCACCAGCACCCGCTCGCCGACCTCGATTCGTCGCTTCGCCTCGATGAGCAAGTCATCGACCTGGGTAATCGCAGGACGGACCTCGATCATCGGATCGACCAGACCGGTAGGCCGCACCACCTGCTCGACGATCTGCGCCTGATGCGCCTCCTCATATTTCGACGGTGTCGCAGACACGAAAACGGTCTGCGGCATCAAGCGCTCGAACTCCTCGAAGCGCAAAGGTCGGTTATCCAGCGCCGAGGGCAGGCGGAAACCGTATTCGACCAGATTTTCCTTGCGCGAGCGATCGCCCTTGTACATGCCACCGACTTGCGGAATCGACACGTGGGATTCGTCCACGAATAAGAGCGCATCGGCCGGCAGGTAATCGATCAGGGTCGGCGGCGGCTCGCCTGGCCCACGGCCGGAGAGATGGCGCGAGTAGTTCTCGATACCCTTGCAAAAACCCATCTCGTTGAGCATTTCGAGATCGAAGCGGGTACGCTGCTCGATACGCTGGGCCTCGACCAGCTTGCCCGCCTTCTGGAAGGTCGAGATCCGCTCGCGCAACTCCTCCTTGATCGCCTCGATCGCCTTCAGCACGGTCTCGCGGGGTGTCACGTAGTGACTGGAGGGGTAGACCGTGAATCTGGCCAGTTTGTGGCGCAAATGACCGGTGAGCGGATCGAACAGGGTCAGGTGCTCGATTTCGTCATCGAACATCTCGATACGCACGGCGAGTTCCGCATTCTCGGAGGGAAACACGTCGATGACGTCGCCGCGCACCCTGAAGGTTCCTCGCCGAAAGTCGATATCGGCCCGCGAGTATTGCATCGTCACCAGGCGACGGATCAAGTCACGGTGCGCAATACGTTCGCCTTCGCGCAGATGCAGGACCATGGAGTGATAATCCACTGGATCGCCAATGCCGTAGATGCAGGACACGGTCGCAACGATGACGACATCGCGGCGCTCCATCAGGCTCTTGGTGGCGGACAGCCGCATCTGCTCGATATGCTCGTTAACGCTGGAATCCTTCTCGATGAAGAGATCACGCGACGGCACATAGGCCTCGGGCTGATAGTAGTCGTAGTACGAGACGAAGTACTCCACCGCATTTTCGGGCAGAAACTCCTTGAACTCGGAGTACAACTGCGCGGCGAGCGTCTTGTTCGGCGCCAGCACCAACGCTGGACGACCGCAACGGGCAATCACGTTGGCCATGGTGTAGGTCTTGCCGGAACCGGTCACACCGAGCAGGGTCTGGTACATCAACCCATCCTCGATGCCTTCGGTCAGCAGCCGAATCGCCTCGGGCTGGTCGCCAGCGGGAAGAAACGGTTGGTGCAAACGAAACGGGCTACCCTCGAAGGTCACCACGGTGTCGCTGGCGGCGGAGCTTGTCATGCTAAAATCCCCTGTTGTTCGGGCCGGAAAATCGCCTCTGCGATACACGGTCCGGCGCCCGATTATTCCCGAAAAAGTCCGCCAGAACACGGCTCGATGGACCTCTGCACGGGAGCCGGGTTCCTGCAATCGACACCGACAACCACTGGAGCTGAAATGTCCGCCTCGATCTTCGCCAATGTCGAAATGGCCCCCCGTGACCCGATCCTCGGTCTGAACGAAGGCTTTGCCGCCGACACTCGTGCTGAAAAGGTGAATCTCGGCGTCGGCGTGTACTACGACGACAATGGCAAGATCCCGCTCCTGGCCGCCGTGCGCCAAGCCGAAAAGATCCGCCTCGAGGCCGCCCCGCCGCGCGGCTACCAGCCGATCGAAGGCCCTGCAGTCTACAACGCCGCAGTGCAGAACCTGCTCTTCGGCGCCGGCCACGACCTCATCACCGCCGGCAAGGTCGTCACCGCCGAGGCACTGGGCGGCACCGGCGCACTGAAGATCGGCGCCGACTTCCTCAAGCAGCTCAACCCGGAAGCCACGGTCTACATCTCCGACCCGAGCTGGGAAAACCACCGCGCGCTGTTCCAGAACGCCGGTTTCAAGGTCGAGAACTATCCCTACTACGATGCCGCCACCCGCGGCGTCGATTTCGCTGCAATGAAGGCCGCCCTGCTTGGCCTGCCCGCCGGCGCCATCGTGGTGCTGCACGCCTGCTGCCATAACCCGACCGGCGCCGATCTCACCGAATCGCAATGGGGCGACGTCGTCGAAGCCTGCCGTGAGCGTGGCCTGGTGCCCTTTCTCGACATCGCCTACCAGGGCTTCGCCGACGGCATCGAGCCCGACGCCGCCGCAGTGCGTCTGTTCGGTAACAGCGGCCTGCAGTTCTTCGTTTCGAGCTCCTTCTCCAAGTCCTTCTCGCTCTATGGCGAGCGCGTCGGCGCGCTGTCCATCATCACCGACGGCAAAGACGAGTCTGCCCGCGTGCTCTCGCAGCTCAAGCGCGTGATCCGCACCAACTACTCCAACCCGCCGATCCACGGCGGCGCCATCGTCGCCGCAGTGCTCAACTCGCCCGAACTGCGCAAGATGTGGGAAGACGAGTTGGCCGGCATGCGCGACCGCATCCGCGCCATGCGCGCCAGCCTGGTCGAGAAGCTCGCAGCCGAAAACGCAACGCAGGACTTCTCCTTCGTCACCGCCCAACGCGGCATGTTCTCCTACACCGGCCTCA
>CAYTAY010000164.1:0-7433 GCA_964435845.1 uncultured Azoarcus sp. | reverse complement strand
GCATCTCGCCTACCCAACCCATTAATCAGAGTTGCACTTCGAATTTGAACTCACGACAGTAAAGAGAGAGGGTGAGCATCGGGAATGCTCACCTGCCTCGATCTTGCTCCGGCATCTTGCTCCGGCATTGACGAACAAGGCACGCACTGCTGTAATAACTGTTATTAACAAATAAGAGACATGCCATGCCGACCAGTGTCGCCTTAGGCAACCACTTCGAGAGCTTCATCCGCGAGCAGCTGCAAAGCGGTCGCTTCAACAACGCCAGTGAGGTCGTCCGCGCCGGCCTGCGTCTGCTGGAAGAGCACGAACAACGCCATCAGGCCGAACTGCAAGCCCTGCGCGCCGACATCGCGGCCGGCAAGGCCAGCGGCACGCCCAAGCCTGCCGACGCGGTGTTTGCACGCCTCGAGGCCAAGTACAGCGGTCAGGCTGACGACGCGTCGCGTTGATGCGCCTGACCCTCACCCCGCTCGCCGAACAGGACCTGGAGACCATCGGCGATTACATCGCCGCCGACAATCCAACGCGGGCCGTCAGCTTCATCCGCGAGCTGCGCGATCAATGCCACCGGATCGCCGCCAACCCGCCCGGCTACCGGCTGCGGCCAGAACTGGGCGATGACATCCGCTCCTGCGCACACGGCAACTACGGGATCTTCTTCGTGGCCACGCCAGAGGAAGTCACCATCATCCGCGTCCTGCACGGCGCGCGGGACATTCCAGCGATCCTGGCCCCGGACGACAATGGACCGTAATAAACCGCCTGACGGCGTCAGCGACGTCTATGTGAACCGCCGCGATCGGCAGGATCTGCGTGCAATGCTGCTCGTGGGGCTCACCTCGCCTCCCTCCACACCGGCCGACGCGTCCTGCTTCGACGCGCTGCGGGCCCGCGTGCAGCGACAATCAAGCGACAAACCTGACTGATTCCACCTCGTCACGACGGGTCCTTCCTGGTCGGATTCGTATACGGGGGGCGCGAGCGCGCTGCCCCTCCACCGTCAGGGTGCAAACCGGGGTTTGCAGGGTTTGCGGTTTGCACCCGCCGGCCTCGACCTGCTCCAAAGGCGAACAGGGTAATCCTGAAGCCAATGGGGCAATGGCAGCGGCTGTTACCCTGTTCGCCCAGACGATCACTGCCAGCGACAGATACTATCTGCATTTGATAGCATCCCGAAACCACATCGGGGAAATCCAAGCATGCGCACAGTGATTGGCATACGTCCGGCCAAATCCGGCCGTCGGGCAGTCGATGACGCCACCGGCCCCACACCCACCGTCTGGTTCGATTCCTGGCGGCAGTTGGCCAGCCTGCTGTCGGACGAAAACCGCGCGCTGCTGCGCCTGATGCAGGTGCGGCAACCGCGCACGGTGCTCGAGCTGGCCGAGTGGTCCGGCCGCGCGGCCAGCAACCTGTCTCGCACCCTGCATCATTTGGAGCGTCACGGCCTGGTCAAGGATTGCATCGCCTTCGCCTTCGCCTTCGCCTTCGCCAACGCGACGGGCGGTCGTCTGTTACTCGGCATCGAGGACGGTCAGGACGCGCCACCCACAGGCCAACAGATTCCCGCCGATCTTCCGGACACCATCCGGCGCAAGATTGCCGAGCGCAGCGTCAACGTAGCCGTGCTTGCGGATGTGGTTACCGCAGCCAATGGCGGTCAATACATCAACCTCGCCATTCCCCGGGCCCTCGCGGTGGCATCGACGACCGATGGCCGCTCGCTTCGCGGGTGCCGGTGTAACTTGCCGCGGCCGGTGCGGGATCGCTCTTGCGCCGTCGGCGATCCAGGTTGGCCAGGGCATCGAGCGGCGTGGCCCGGCCGATCGCCTCGCCGTGCTCGTTCTCGACGCCGAGCACCGTCTCCGCGTGCGGGTCGACGACCAGACGCACGGTCTTGCCGACGAGCTCGAACGCCACCTCGAAGCGCGTGCCCTGATAGGACACCGTGCCATCCTTCCTGACCAGGCGGCTGACCCGGTGCCAGAACAGCGCATCGAGCTGCGCCGCTCGCGGCCCACCGTCGCGCGCACACTGATGCGGCGAGAACCCTTGCAGCACAGCGTCCAGCGCCCCTTGCTGCACCGACCAGTCGTACCAGCGGCGCGGCGCGATGCACCGCGGCAGACGCGAACAGGTGCGGCGGCATCCCGAACAGCGGTAGCGCAGAATCGGCACCGGATTGAGCGAACCCTCGCCGCCGGCTCGCCGATCCGCCTTGCGGGTGTAGCAGCCGTGTTGCCAGACGCTCTTGACCCCGCAGTGCGGACACGACCGCGGCCGATAGATCTGCGGCGTCTGTTTGACCCCATCAACGTGCTGCTCAAGGGTGGAGACGCTCGCTACAATACGACTCATGGGCTGGAGCCTTTGCTGTTGGGGGTGTCTCGATAACTTCCCACGATAGCAAAGGATTTCCGGCCCGCCTTTCGCCAACTTCGGCCCGCCTTCTTTCAGGCAGCCGTTCTTCTTTCTGCCTCACCGTCCGCGTGACAATTTCTCGGCACAGACCTCACGGAGTAGCGAACGTAACAACAGTCTCCGCCTGTGGTGTTTCAACCTGGTGACGCGCTTGAATGTCTGTCACCAGGTTGTAATGTGGGCGTTAGAACATGAAGGCATCAAGACGCGCCCAACTGCGCGGGCTACGAGGACTTCATGGACCACAACGACGTTGGCAATCTTCATCGACGCATTGAACGCGAGCTGCTGGACAGCTACGACGAAGAGCTCGAACTCGAGCTGGACGACCAGCGCTTCGAAAAGCTCGCGAGCGGAGAACCGCTGCCTCAAACGGCAGATGAGCGGTCAAGACGTCGTCGATACTTCGCAGAGTTGCTGCGCTTGCAAAGCGAGCTGGTGAAGTTGCAAGACTGGGTGGCAACCACCAGGCATCGCGTGGTGATCCTGTTTGAAGGTCGCGATGCGGCAGGCAAGGGTGGCGTCATCAAGCGGATCACGCAGCGGCTCAATCCGCGCGTGTGTCGAGTGGTCGCGCTTCCTGCGCCGAATGACCGCGAGCGCACGCAATGGTACTTCCAGCGCTACGTCCCGCACCTTCCGGCCGCTGGCGAGATGGTGCTATTCGATCGAAGCTGGTACAACCGCGCGGGTGTCGAGCGGGTCATGGGGTTCTGCACGGATGACGAATACGAGGAGTTCTTCCGCTCAGTGCCGGAATTCGAACGAATGCTGGTCCGATCCGGTATTCAGCTCATCAAGTATTGGTTCTCGATCACCGACGAGGAACAGCACTTTCGGTTTCTCTCCCGCATCCATGATTCTCTCAAGCAGTGGAAGCTGAGCCCGATGGACCTAGAGTCGCGAGCTCGCTGGGAGCGTTACACCGTCGCCAAGGAAACCATGCTCGAGCGCACACACATTCCTGAGGCACCTTGGTGGATTGTTGAAGCGGACGACAAGAGGGCCGCGCGCTTGAACTGCATTCATCATTTCCTCGGGGAGATCCCCTACGTGGAAGTTCAGCGCCCTGCGGTGAATTTGCCGGCGCGGGTTCGTCACCCCGACTACACCCGCCATCCGGTTCCGCCCGAGATGTTCGTTCCGGCGTGGTTCCGCTAACTGACGCGCGGCGTCTGACGCAAGCTATCAGTAGGCGTTGTTATTCACGGTCCGCAGTTGGGGTGCCGGAACGGCAGGAAGACCATGAAGTCCTGAACGGGTCAGTCTGCTTTCGACCATCGCCAAAGTGAAGTTCGAATAACGAGTGTCTTGAGTGATTTCCGGACCGATCCACTCGGGCAGACACAAAGCAGCCTGCTCGTGCGGCAATTCGACTTCGGCAACGATCAGGCCAGTGTGGTGACCTTCGAATACATCGATCTCGAACACATGTGAGGCATGATCAACCAGATAGCGCGTCTTGCGGACGATCCGTCCCGCGCAGTGATGTTCGAGCATAAAGGCGGCATCAGCCAACGGAATCGGATACTCGAATTCGTCACGGCCAAGACCCACTTTGGGTGATTTCAATGTGAGGAAGGCCAACTCGCCGCGGATGCGTACCCGCGTGCACATCGAACCCGACTCCTTAGCGATGTACCCTTGGGTGATCTGGTCACCCTTTAGACCATCGATAAACCGTGGATCCTGAACCAAGAATCGGCGTTCGATTTCTCGCGGCATTGCAGGTCAGAGTGTTTGCGTGAACATAATTCTAGCCGAAGGTAGGTGTTCAGAGTTCATCATTTCTTTCGACGGTTCAATCGGGCCTGAAGGGGCAGCGCAGCGCTTCCAAGGGACTCTGCCAACTGGACGAGCCGGGTTTCAATCAGTATCGACGAACAGCTGTGTACTGAACTGACTGCGGACTGGGCGGTTCAGCGCGGGATTTTCGAGCGCGAACTGCAGGAACGAGTCGGCGTACGCAAGGAAGGTATTGACACGCCGTTCGCCATCGATCATGCGAAGGGTTGTGTAGCCATCCCGGCCGTCGGCCATGAAATCGTTGGTGATGACTTGATATGTCGCACCAAGATCAAGCGGAAGCCAAATATCCCCCAGTCCCCTGATCTCGAGATTGCTTAGACGACTGCCCTTGTCCTGACGCAAATCGACATGCCATCTGAGTCCGCCAGCATAAGGGTAAGAGCCCGTATTGCCGGTGACGACCGAGTCCATTGCATCTTCCAGCGCAGCCTTGACCTCTGTTCCGGTCATGGTGAGGCGAACCAGGGTATTTCGGAACGGAAGTACCGTGTAAACATCTCCCACCGTCACGTTGCCAACCGGCAAATCGATCCTTACCCCTCCGCCATTCTGCAAGGAGATTTGAGCCGAACCGAAGCGTTGACCCTGCTTCAGAAATGCCTCAGCCACGATCTGCTGAACGTCTCCACCATGAGCGATCACATGGGGATCGTCATTGCAACCCGCAAGGCGCGACCGTGACGCGTCCCGCGTCGTGCCCGGTACGCGGCGAAGACATAGGTCACGCGCTGCGCTGGCTACGATCTCGCGGCCGAACTCGATTTGTGCTGCGCGATAAGGTGCAAGCACTTCTTCCGCGAGAGGTGAGGGTTCGGTGACACGCAGCGCCGGTTCAGCTGTCAGATCCCGCAGGATAGCTGCACGCTCTTCATCGGTTCGGTTTCCAAAGGTATCGCCGATCAGCACGTGCGGCTGACCGTCACAGTCCTTGACGCGCCCATTGCGATCAAAGTTCACCCGCAACTCACCCACTACGGCACTGTATTGCCAAGCCTGCACGATACAGACTCGGTCACCATCGAGATTGTTTACAACCGTAGGATATGGCCCGACCGGCGACAAACCATAGGCCGATAGGCCCGCGTCGCCCAGCAGACTGTGCGAATCGCCACCGACGACCACATCAACGCCCGAGAGGCCTTGTGCAAGAGCGATTTCGCCCTCGTAGCCGACATGGGAGAGCAGAATGATCTTGTCGACGCTCTCGCTGCGCAGTGCGTCGATGGCGGCTTGCGCGGAGGAAAGTTCATCTAGCAGCACCGTGCCCTGGTCGGGGCGCGAAGCATTCTGTGTCTTGCCGGCAATGGTCAGACCGACGATCCCGATGCGTTGGCCACCCCGCTCGACTACAACCGACGGCTGGATGGTATCGCTACCCAGCGGCGAGCCCGGGCGCAGCGAGACGTTGGCCGAGAGCAAGGGGGTCCGGCATGCCGGATCGCTCCAAAGAAAATCTGCGACTCTCCGCAAACCAGCGTCACCGGAGTCGAACTCGTGATTCCCGACCACCATCGCGTCGAAGCAAATGGTGTTCATGAGGTCGGCATCCGCACGTCCTTCCTCCAGGGTGTAGTAGAGCGTGCCGGTGATGGCATCGCCGCCGTGCAACTTGAGAACGTTTTCGCGTCCCTGAGCGAGTTCGTCGAACGCTTGAGTGACTCGCGGAAAGCTGCCCATGCTCACGGAAACGTTGCTCCGCTCTCCGCCATCCGAGGTTCTCAGGCGCAAGGTCGCGTTGAATGGATCAAGGTGCGAATGATGGTCGTTGATGTGGAGAATGGTCAGTTCGAAATCCTCACCACTTGATCCTCCGGATCCACCACAACCGGTCAAACCCGCTGCCAGCGCAGCAGAGATCGCCATCATCAGGGCAGTGCTATTTCTTCGCATTGTCGCCACTTCTCCGCTTGCCTTTGGAGTCGAAACTATCCGGTTCGAGCATTACCTATTGGTGACAATATGGTTAAGGATCGGCGAGAACGCTCTCACAAACGGTTGCGCCTGACCGATTCGCATCAACGACCCGAGGGCCGTTCAATCGCGCAGCCGATCCGTCTTCGACCTGTAACACTCGTCTGTCAGAGTTCAGCTCGCCGGCTCCGGCCAGCAGGCCACCTGGACACCACTCGCAAGCGTACGACGCCGGTCGCTTTGCCGGATCTCTTTTACGGTGATTTTCAATAGTGGGGGTTGCAATGTTTTTTAAGAAGACGATTCTGGGTCTGGCTTTCGCCGTCGCCGTCGCCGCGTCCTCGGTCGCAGTCGCGCAGACCGAAATTCAGATGTGGATGGGCCTCACCGGCACTAACGGCGAACTACTCACTCGCTTTGGCGAAGACTTCAATAAGACGCAGGATGAGTACCGCGTCGTGGTCTCGTTCAAGGGACAGTATCCCGAGCAGCGGGCAGCCGCCATTGCAGCGTTTCGCGCCGGCAACCCGCCGCACATAATGCAGATGTTCGATGCCGGTTCCGGCGACATGATGCAAGCGCGTGACGCCATCGTCCCGGTCTCCGACGTTTTCCGCCGAGCCGGCCTGAATTTCGACCCCGCCGCATTCATCGCACCGGCTCGGGGTTACTATGGGCTGCCCAGTGGCGACCTGCTGTCGATGCCGTTCAACGTATCGACGGCTGTACTCTTCTACAACAAGGATGCCTTCCGCGCCGCTGGCCTGGATCCCGATAGTCCGCCCAAGACCTGGCCCGAACTCGTCGAACACGCAAACAAGATCCGCGAGACCAGCGCCGCAGCCTGTGGATTCACCACCACCTGGTTAGCTTGGATCATGCTTGAGCAGTTCAACGCGCGCCACAATCAACAGATTGGCACCGAAGGCAATGGACGGGGTGGCTTGAGCACCGAGTTGACCGTCAAGAATTCGCTCAATGCACGCATGATCGAGACACTTGTCGACATGCAAAAGACCAATGCATTCAGCTACGGCGGTCGTTCGAATGATGCCGCGGCAAAATTCATCGGCGGCGAATGCGCGATGCTCACCCAGTCCTCGGGTGGCCTCGGCGCCATCGAGCGCGACGCCAACTTCGAGTTCGGCACCGCGCAGCTTCCGTACTGGCCGGACGTGGAGGGCGCGCCTTTTGCAAGCACCATCGGTGGTGCCTCGCTGTGGGTGTTCAACCAGCCTAACTTTCATGCAGGCAGGTCGCCAGCACCCCTGATGATGAAAGAAACTACG